>NZ_QTLV01000011.1:21343-180807 GCF_003602795.1 Bacteroides sp. AF34-31BH | reverse complement strand
CAGAAGAAGCCTCCGTGTCTGATAAGGATACGGAGGCTTTGTTCGTTTTATATACCTCTCCTCTAACATTCCGTTTCTACCGCTAATCACTATACCTTATTATATATAATTATTCATCATATATTCATCAGATTAATTCCCGAATTAAGGTGCTAAATGAATGATTAAAAACTTTTAAATCAGTATTTTATATCCTATTTCCACTTTCGTATTTCATATATTCTTCGTACCTTTACAGTGTATTAAAAGGTATAGTAAATCCTTTAATCAGTGAACAATTTAATCTTTTTACAAAAGAAAGTAACATAGCTGTAAAACAAATAAGAGAGACATCTGTTATTTATTGTAGAATCATTAGACGACATGAAAACAACTGTAAAGACATTCTGGATATGCATGCTACTGATGTTGACTTGCAGCATTAGCGGTAAAGCCATTGACCTGGTGCAGGTGGATGACAGAATGGCCGGAACTGCTGAAGTTTCCGCTTCTTTATCTTCATGTTCTTCTACTTCCGACAATAGTATTGACAAGAAGAATTCATTGTTCACGAATACCAAGTTCGCATGGACTACGGATGTCGAACTGGGAAACAAACCGGTTTCCGAAACTTACTCTTCTCATCAACAGCGTTTGCGCAGGGTGATTGAAGACAATCTTTTCCTCAGAAACATTCTTTTGATGTTATCCAACCACGAGAATCTACTCGTGCAAGGCCGCTCTAAATTATACTACTCAGATAAAGACCCGTACTATGCATTGACGGGCAGTGATTACTATATTTATACGCTTCGGCGGATTTTGATTTAGCCAACTTTTCTTCTTATTGATTTCCCCCTTTTTCTCCTTATTGTCTTGAAGAGACTGAAGGCAGGTGACCTTTAGTGTACATATATGTTAGTTAAGGTTGCAAGGATGATTACGCCCTATCGGTTCGTAAGCGGGAAGTCGTATCCCTATGCTTTATTTTCAAAACTCTATTTAAATACCAACAATTAAACTTTTCATCATGGAAACTACTCAAAAAAAAGCAGCCTCTTTTAAAGGCATCAGATCCGCCGGTTGGGTAATCGTAATCTGTTTTATCATCGCCGTGCTTATTTTTCACTTTGTGTTGGGAAATCCCTCCAACTTTATGAACAACGACCCGAACAACCATCCGTTGCCGGGTAACTTCCTCGGTACCATCTATAAAGGTGGATTCATTGTTCCTGTAATTCAAACGCTTTTGCTGACTGTCATCGCACTGAGTATTGAACGTTATATTGCCATTGGCGCTGCCTTTGGTAAGGGGTCATTGGTGAAATTCGTAGCTAACATCAAAGCAGCCTTGGCTGAAGGTGATATGAAGAAGGCACAACAAATCTGCGATTCACAACGTGGTTCTGTAGCCAATGTGGTAAATGCCACTTTGAAGAAGTATGCCGAGATGGAGAATGACACAGAGCTGTCCAAAGACCAGAAACTGCTTGCCATCCAGAAGGAATTGGAAGAAGCCACTGCGCTGGAACTGCCGATGATGGAGCAGAATCTTCCTATTATTGGTACCATCACGACTTTAGGTACATTGATGGGATTGCTTGGTACGGTTATCGGTATGATCCGTTCATTTGCCGCTCTTGCAGCCGGAGGTTCAGCCGACTCCATGGCTCTGTCGCAAGGTATTTCCGAGGCTTTGATTAATACTGCCTTCGGTATCTTGACCGGTGCATTGGCCGTTATCTCCTACAACTATTATACAAACAAGATTGACAAGTTGACTTACAGCCTCGATGAGGTTGGTTTCTCCATCGTGCAGACTTTTGCAGCTACCCATAAATAGTTGACTGCTGATAGTTGGAGCTGCGCTGTGACGTAGGCTTCTATTATCTATTCAACGAATGAATTCTCAATTTTAATTTTCAATGAAACGATTATGGGCAGAGCGAAAATAAAAAAGAAAAGTACGTTCATCGATATGACGGCGATGAGTGACGTAACTGTACTGCTGCTGACCTTCTTCATGCTGACTTCTACGTTCGTGAAGAAAGAGCCGGTACAAGTAACGACTCCCGCCTCTGTATCCGAGATTAAGATTCCGGAGACAAATGTACTCCAGATATTGGTCGATCCGAGCGGAAAAGTATTTATGAGTCTGGACAAGCAGTCCGACTTGCGCGAAGTGCTGGAAGCTATGGGGCAGGAGTATGGAGTGACTTTCACTCCGGAGGAAACTAAAAAATTCATGCTGGCGTCTACCTTTGGTGTGCCGATGAAGAGTATGAAGAAATACCTCGACTTGCCGCAAGACCAGCAAGATGCTGTATTGAAGAATGAGGGGATACCGACAGACAGTATTGACAATCAGTTCAAGGCCTGGGTACGCAACGCCCGTGCAGTGAACAGTGATTTGCGCATTGCCATCAAGGCAGATGCCAATACTCCTTATTCCGTAATAAAAAATGTGATGAACTCACTTCAGGACCTCAGAGAGAACCGGTACAACCTGATTACTTCTCTGAAGACCACAAGTGAGGAGTGACAAGCTACGAGTTACAAGTAGAACAAGAAAGGAAACATTATGGCTGAAATACAAGAAAGCGGCAACAAGAAAGGTGGAAAAAGCAAGCAGAAGAAAATGACTGTCAGGGTGGACTTTACACCTATGGTGGACATGAACATGTTGCTGATTACCTTCTTTATGCTTTGTACCTCACTGAGCAAACCTCAGACCATGGAGATAAGCATGCCGAGCAATGACAAGACCATCACCGAGGAGCAGCAGACCAAAGTCAAGGCTTCCCAAGCCATTACGCTGTTGCTGGGCGATGACAACAAGTTGTATTATTACGAAGGAGAACCCAACTACAAGGACTATACCTCACTGAAGGAAACCACCTATCAGGCGGACGGTCTGCGGGCAATGCTTCTGCAACGTAATAGAGTTGCTGTGAACGAAGTGAACAGACTGAAGCAGCAGAAACTGGATCTTAAGATATCAGAGGATGACTACCGGAAACAGCTTTCCGAGATAAAAAGCGGAAAGGATACGCCGACAGTCATCATCAAGGCTACCGACAAGTCTTCGTACAAGAATCTGATTGATGCTCTCGATGAAATGCAGATATGTAATATAGGTAAGTATGTGATAACGGATATTGCCGAAGCCGACGAGTTTTTGATGAAGAACTACGAAAGCAAGGGCGAATTGTCCCAGAACATTGCTGAATGATGTGTAACACCCAAAGAAAGGAAAGAATATGGCTAAAGTAGATTTAAGCTCCCAAGCATGGTGTGACCTCGTGTTCAGTGGTAAGAACAAAGCATATGGAGCCTATAAGATGCGTGAGACCTCTCCCAGACGGCACAACATTGCCGTGATACTGGTAATTGTAATTGCATTGATAGGTTTCAGTATCCCTACGCTGATAAAGATGGCTACCCCCAAACAGAAAGAGGTGATGACCGAAGTGACTACCCTTTCGCAGCTGGAAGAACCGGAAGTGAAGCAGGAAGAGATGAAGCGGATAGAGCCCGTGGCCCCACCGCCGCCTGCATTGAAAAGCTCCATTAAGTTTACCGCTCCCGTCATCAAAAAGGATGAGGAAGTGAGGGACGAGGATGAAATAAAAAGCCAGACAGAACTGACGGAAACGAAAGTTGCCATCTCCATTGCCGACGTGAAAGGTAATGACGAGGAACACGGCAAGGACATCGCCGACTTGAAACAAGTGGTGACGCAGGCCGAACCGGAACCTGAAAAGGTTTTCGATATGGTAGAGCAGATGCCCCAGTTCCCCGGTGGTCAGGCCGAGATGATGCAGTTCATCAGCAAGAATATGAAGTATCCGACCATTGCCCAGGAAAACGGTACGCAAGGGCGTGTAACCTGCCAGTTTGTGGTAGGTGCCGACGGCAAGGTGCGTGATGTGAAAGTGCTGAGAGGTGTAGACCCCTATCTGGATAAAGAAGCTGTCCGTGTGATTATGTCCATGCCCAAATGGATTCCCGGCAAGCAGAATGGTAAGGCCGTATCGGTGAAATATACGATACCGGTGATGTTTAGATTACAATAAGTGTGTGTGTTATGAAAACGGTGAAACAACTTCAGCTTTCAGGCTTACTGGTGCTGCTGACTCTGCTGTCGGCCTGCCAAAGCAAGCCCAAGGACGGACAAACGGATACGTATACCTCCGGTGTGATTGCAATTGCTGCGGACGAAAGTTTCCAGCCTATTGTGCAGGAAGAAATTGACGTGTTCGAAGGACTGTTCCCCTTGGCAGGAATTGTGCCCCGTTATGTGACGGAAGTCGATGCCGTCAACCTCTTGCTCAAGGACAGTCTGCGGTTGGCAATAACCAGTCGCAGACTGACTCCCGAAGAGATGAATTCCTTCAATAGCCGGAAGTTTTTTCCGCAGGAGATAAAGATTGCTACGGACGGGCTGGCATTGATAACCCATCTTGGCAATCCAGATTCATTGATTAGTGTGAAGGACATCTGCCGCATCCTGACGGGTGATGCGAAGCAGTGGAAAGATATCTATCCGGCTTCCCGTTTGGGGGATATCAGTCTTGTGTTTGACAACAAGAACTCCAGTACCGTACGTTTTGCTGTCGATTCCATCTGTAAGGGTGTACCGCTTTCCAGTCAGTTGAAAGCGTTGAAAACCAATAGGGAGGTGATTGACTACGTGGCCCGCACGCCTGATGCCATCGGTATTATCGGCGTGAACTGGCTGAGCGACCGGAATGACAGTACGGGGCTCTCTTTCAGTAAAGAGGTGCGGCTGATGTCCGTCAGTGCTGCTGACAAGGCCATGCCGGACAACAGTTACAAACCCTATCAGGCGTATTTGTATTACGGTGATTATCCGTTGGCACGCAGCATCTATGCCTTGTTGAATGATCCGCGGAGCGCACTTCCGTGGGGATTTGCCTCTTTCCTCGCTTCCGACCGGGGACAGCGGATTATATTGAAGTCGGGATTGGTCCCCGCCACCCAACCGGTGCGCGTGGTGAACGTCAAGGATGAATAACTAAAATGAATGCTAACATGAAACGTAGATTTGTATTTTGTTTGGGAGCGATGCTGTTTGCAGGTACGCTCGCCGCACAAACGCCGGTGCCCGAATGGCAGGCGGGGGTGGATAAAGTAAAAAGTCTGATAAAGACGAATCCGGAGCAGGCTTCCGACGCAGCCGGAGAACTGCTGAAGGGCAAGAACAAGAAAAATGTGGAGCTTGTGACTTCCGTGGCCCGTGCCTATCTGGATGTAGGACAGCTGAAAGAGGCGGAAACCTATCTGGAGATGGCAAGAAAGGCCGACAACAAGGCTCCGGCAGTTTCTGTACTCGAGGGTGACATCGCTTTTGCCCGGAAAGATATCGGAAAGGCATGCCAGCTTTATGAGCAAGCCATCTATTTTGATTCGAATTATAAGGATGCGTATCTGAAATATGCGCAGGCATACAAGTCTGCCAGTCCTTCGCAGGCCATAGAGAAGCTGAACCAGCTGAAGGCCATAGCTCCGGATTGCCTGGAAGCAGACAAGGAGCTGGCGGAAGTGTATTACGCCACCAACCGTTTTGGCAAGGCTGCCGACACCTATGCCAAGTTCATCGATACTCCCGTGGCTACGGAAGATGACATCCTTAAATATGCTTTTGCACTATTCCTGAACCACGACTTCGAGAAATCCTTGGCGGTGGCGCAGAAAGGTTTGCAGAAGAATGCCCGCCATGCCGCATTCAACCGGCTTGTGATGTACAACAATGTCGACCTCAAGCGTTATGACGAGGCAGAGAAGGCTGCCGATGCTTTCTTCAATGCTTCGGATAATGCCGATTATTCATACTTGGATTACCGCTATCACGGTGCTCTGTTGAGTGCTCTGAAGAAATATGACCAGGCCATTGAGGAATATGGTAAGGCATTGGAGAAGGATGAGAGTCAGGTGGATTTGTGGCGTGAGATTGCCGATGCTTATGAATTGAAAAACGACTATACCCAAGCCATTGCTGCTTATAAAAAGTACTATGACTCGCTGGCACAAGATAAAAAGACGTCCGAAAACTTATTCCAGTTAGGGCGTCTGTACTACGGAGAGGGTACGTCCTCGGACACTCTCTCCGTTCAGTCTGCCGACCGCATGGCGGCATTGCAGGCTGCCGACTCTGTGTTCGCACTTGTTGCCGAACAAGCTCCCGACAGTTATTTGGGAGATATGTGGCGCGCCCGCACACACTCTGCCATGGACCCCGAAACTACAGAGGGATTGGCGAAACCTTATTACGAGAAGGTGGTGGACGTACTGCTTGCCAAAAACGAACCGAGGTACAACTCTGCATTGATAGAGTGTTACAGTTATCTGGGCTACTACTATCTGTTGAAGAGTGACTATGCTACTTCGAAAGAGTACTGGAATAAAATTCTGGCTATCGACCCCACCAATGCCACAGCAAACAAGGCATTGGACGGCATCAAATAGCAATAATTTTAGTTGTTTGTCGTGTCGGGAGGAGTGGAGAGTGATTCTTAGCTCCTCCTTTTTTGTTGCAGGGTCCCCCTTGGAGGCAGTGATTGCTTGCGGTAGTCCGTGGGTGAAGTGCCTAAGTGTGTCTTCACATACTTCCCGAAAAAGGAGATGTTGGGGAAATCCTGATGCTCGGAAATCTCCTTGATAGACTTATTGGAATACTTCAGAAAATATTTGATGTCTTCGACCACATAATCGTTTATCCACTCGAAGGCTGTCTTTCCGCTGACCTTTTTGCAGACGGTGGAAAGATATTTGGGAGTAACACACAGCTTACCCGCATAATAGGAAATAGAACGTTTTTTCACCTCGGTGCAGGCCAGCAGGTCGAGGAATCTCTTGAATAGAATGTTGCTCCGCTTCACCATTTGGCTTTCGGGAGGGGTGCTCAACTGGTTTAAATCTGCCAGCAGCTCATACAGCATGGTGCGTATCAGCGACCTGATGACTTCTTTGTAGTAGGGCAGCTCCGCCTGTTTCATTCGGGCACGTATCACCTTATAGTATAAATCGAACAGTTGCACTCTGTCCTTGTCAATGCGTACTACCGGATTCTGGCTGATATAGAAAGCCTTGTTCCATATGTCACTACTTTTATGAAGGTACTTCTGTGTAATCTGGGTCGACAGACAGAACATGGCGCCCTTGAAGTCGGAACTGGTTGTGTAATTGCTCAGAATCATATTGGGCATACAAATCAGCATCTCACCGGGGTAGATAGCATATTTTTGGGTATTGATGTTTATCTGCAGTCTTCCTTTTACACAGACCACATAGATGTTTGCATTCAACTTGAAATACTTGTTGAAAAGCAAGTTCTTGAAATCTCCAAGTATAGCAATATCGTTGTCGGTATAGTCCGTACTTGTATATTCTGCTATATTGTATGTGTTAAGTTGGTAAATCTTTTCTTCGTTTTTCATATTCATGTCTTTAGCTCCTTTGCAAATGTAAAGCAAGTGGCAGGAAATATAGAGTCCTAAATGGATACAGAAGTGTCCTAATCTTCTTGCGTGTGAGGCTAATTTCGAACCAAAGAATAGAATTGTTCCTTTTTCTGAGCATTTTTTTTCTTGAAACGCTTGTCGTATTGAAAAGAATGTCTACTTTTGCGGTGTACTATTATACTAATACACATAAACAATAAGATATTTAATTCATCCAAGCGTATGTTACAAGTAGAAAACATTTCATTTAGTTATCGCAAGGGGCGGAAAGAAGTCCTGAGCGATTTTTCACTTTCGCTGGAAGCCGGCCGGGTTTACGGTCTGTTGGGTAAGAACGGAGCCGGCAAGTCTACGTTGCTCTATCTGATGAGCGGTTTGTTGGCTCCCAAACGTGGGAGAGTGATGTATCATGATACCGACATGCGCCGCCGGTTGCCCGTCACGTTGCAGGACATGTTTCTGGTACCCGAGGAGTTCGAGCTGCCTCCTATTTCCTTGGTCAGCTATATTGAACTGAACAGTAAGTTCTATCCCCGTTTCAGCAAGGAAGACATGGTGAAGTACCTACATTTCTTCGAGATGGATATGGATGCTGATTTGGGAGCCTTGTCCATGGGGCAGAAAAAGAAAATCTTCATGAGTTTTGCGCTGGCCACCAATACTTCCCTGCTGCTGATGGATGAGCCTACCAATGGACTGGATATTCCGGGAAAGAGCCAGTTCCGTAAATTCCTGGCTTCGGGTATGTCGGACGACAAGACGATTGTCATTTCCACCCATCAGGTGCGTGACATTGACAAAGTACTGGACCATGTGCTGATTATGGACAACAGCCGCGTATTGCTGGACGAATCCACTGCCAGCATTTGCAGTAAGCTGTTCTTCTTGGAGAGTGACGACCGGGAGTTGGCTGCGACTGCCTTGTACACGCTTCCCTCCGTACAAGGCAATTTCTTGATGCTGCCCAATACGGAAGGTGAGGAATCGGAGATTAATCTTGAACTGCTGTTTGGCGCCGTACTTGCAGAGCCTGGGAAGATAGCGGAAATGTTTCACACTAAAACAAATGAATAATGATACGCGATACCTTTTTTAGTTTGCATCGCTTTGTGAACGTATGCCGCAAAGAGATGGTGGAGAATTGGAAGACCTATATACTCCGCTCGGTGATGGTCTACGGAATGTTGGCCATAGTCTTTGTCTGGAATGGATACTATCAGTATCACAATCTGGAAGCGGGAGCTGTGGGCATGGACCCTATCTGGGAGTTTGAGTCCAGATTCTTTCTTTGGGGACTTGTCATTTGGGGATGCATTAGCGCCTCGTTTGCCATGGAAAGGATGAAAAGCAAGACGAGTCGTACCGTTGTGCTCATGACACCTGCCACCATGTTCGAGAAATTCTTTGCCCGCTGGCTGGTGGCTACCTGCGGCTTTATCTTGGTCTTTCTGATAGCTTTCAAGCTGGCGGACTTGACAAGAGTCGTCTTCTATCTTCTGGCCTACCCGGAGCTGCATGTCGTTCACTCCTTTCCGTTGTGGGAATTCTGCTGTAACACGAACTGTTTCTATGAGACGATAGGAAGCGGACCGGCTGTGGTGGGGATATTCCTGAGCTGCTACTTTTTCCTACAGTCTTTCTTCCTGCTGGGCAGTACGGTCTGGCCCAAAAATGCACTTATCAAGACTTTTGCGGCCGGTGTCTGCATCTTCGTTTCATATATCCTGATAGCTGTATTGTGCCTGAAGGCCATTCTGCCTAATAACTTCTTCATGACTGAGCCCTATATTGACAGGGAGGCATCGGGCGGCTGGCTGATTTTTATAACTTCGTTTTTCGCCCTTTTCAACTGGGTGCTTGCCTATTTCCGTTTCAAGGAGTCCGAAATCATTAATCGCTGGTAACTATGAACTTTAAGGAAAGCAAGGCCATCTACCTGCAAATAGCAGACCGCATTTGCGACGAGGTACTTCTCGGGCAATATCAGGAGGAAGAACGTATTCCTTCGGTACGGGAATATGCGGCTGTGGTAGAGGTCAACGCCAATACGGTGATGCGTTCGTACGACTACTTGCAGACGCAAGGAGTGATTTACAACAAGCGGGGTATCGGCTATTTTGTGTCGGTAGGTGCACGTAAGCTGATTCTTTCGTTGAGGAAAGAGTATTTTCTGAAGGAGGAAGTGGATTATTTCTTCAAGCAGATTTTCACGCTGGGCATCTCTGCCGAGGAGTTGTCCGGGATGTATCAGGAGTTTATCAAGAAACAAAAATAAAAGAAGACAGTTATGAAACGAACGACTTATATAATGATAGGAATGCTGGTTACCGGTGTGGCAATGGTATGCGGACTCATGTTCTATGTGGTGGACCGCAATGTCACTCAGAAAGATAATTTTATGGAAATCGGCGGAGAACGGAAAACGGTGCAGCTGCCCTCGTGCAGGGTGTTGAAGCTGACACAGCCTCCGGTGGTGTGGAAACAGAAAAAAGAAGGTATTGTGGAGGCAGAGCGTATGTTCTCGTTCGGGGAAGTGCCGTTGGAGGTAACTGCCGGAGACTCTTTGCAGCAGGGCAGTTTCTCCTATGCAGGGGATATGGAGGCTTTTATGTCGATGACTTCCGTTGGCGATACCCTGCTCGTCACCTTTGACTTTCCGGAGGATAAGCTGGAACAGCATCTTCAGAATGACATTTGGATAAGGGTTCGTTCAGAAGGGATGGAATTGCGGTTGCCTGCGGAGGTACAAGCGGTTGTGGTAGATGTGGAGGATATGGAAACCAATTTCTACGGACTCCGTTGCGATACGCTCTCTTTCCGCACGCGAGACCTTGCCCGGCTGGAAGATTGCCATGTCACTGCGCTTGCAGCGCAGGCGCAGAGCTTGCATCTCAACAGCGGCACAGTGCGCAACCTTTATCTGAATCTGGACGAGATAGCCGACTGGGATGTCAATACCGGTTCCTTCCATATCGATACGGAGCATCTGTCCGGCAGTCGCTATCATCGTTGTCTTTTGCAGAAGAATGAATGCCGCCGGGTGTTCTGGACACCGTTAAAGGATGATGCCTCTTTGAGTGTGGAGTTAAAACAAGCAGTTAAAATAGAAGTAGGTGAGTAGCCATAATACGAAATGACTTATCTTTGCACATGAATCAAAAAGTGTAGAGTATATGGCCTTGCAATTGGCATTCGTATTGGTAGCTATCATTATAGGCGCCCGCTTGGGCGGCATTGGACTAGGTGTAATGGGAGGGATAGGTCTGGCAATTCTGACGTTTGGTTTCGGATTGCAGCCTACATCACCTCCCATTGACGTTATGTTGATGATAGCCGCCGTCATTTCTGCCGCATCCTGTATGCAGGCGGCTGGCGGACTGGATTATATGGTAAAGCTGGCAGAACGGTTGTTGCGGAAGAATCCTTCGCAGGTCACCATCTTGAGCCCTATTGTGACCTATTTGTTTACTTTTGTTGCCGGCACGGGACATGTGGCATATTCGGTGCTTCCCGTGATTGCCGAGGTTGCCACGGAGACCAAGATTCGTCCCGAAAGGCCACTGGGCATTGCGGTGATTGCTTCGCAGCAGGCTATTACGGCAAGTCCCATTTCGGCTGCCACCGTCGCACTGCTTGGGTTGCTGGCGGGATTTGATGTCACCTTGTTCGATATTCTGAAAATAACGATTCCTGCTACCATTATCGGGGTACTTGTGGGCGCCTTGTTCTCCATGAAGGTGGGCAAGGAGCTGGCAGACGACCCGGAGTACAGAAAGAGGTTGACCGAAGGCTATCTTGATGTCAAGAAGGTGGAGATAAAGGATATACACAATAAACGGCATGCCGTCTTGTCCGTGCTTATCTTTATCCTTGCCACTGCTTTTATTGTGTTCTTTGGTTCGTTCGACAGTTTGCGTCCTGCCTTCGTGATAGACGGCGAGACGGTGAGACTCGGCATGTCCGCCATTATCGAAATCGTGATGCTCTCTGCCGCTGCCCTCATCTTGCTGCTGACTCGCACCGACGGCATGAAGGCAACGCAAGGCTCCGTCTTCCCGGCAGGCATGCAGGCGGTGATTGCCATATTCGGCATTGCCTGGATGGGAGATACTTTTCTTCAGGGAAACATGCTTCAGTTGACCCAGTCCATCGAGGGAGTGGTGAGGCAAATGCCGTGGCTGTTCGGGATAGCCTTGTTTGCCATGTCGATTCTGCTTTATAGCCAGGCCGCCACTGTGCGCGCACTGATGCCTTTGGGCATCGCTTTGGGCATTTCGCCTATGATACTGGTTGCTCTGTTCCCCGCTGTAAACGGTTACTTCTTTATTCCCAATTATCCCACCGTAGTGGCAGCCATCAATTTCGACCGTACCGGGACTACCCGTATCGGCAAGTATGTGCTGAACCACTCGTTCATGCTTCCCGGACTTGTTTCGACTGGCGTTGCCATCGGGCTGGGGTTGCTTTTCATCAGGATATTCTAAGGGAAACCGCTGCTTTCAATCCGTTGTATATAGGGCTTTGTTTACTTGTGTATAGGGGAGTGTTCCCTTTTACTCATTGCCTTATCAGCGCCTAATGGTCGTGCGGCGATCTGCTGACGGCTGTTAAGCGGGTTGTTGATGGCCGTTAGGCGATTGCATCATGGCCGTTGCATACTGTTGATTCCTTATGTCCGACGTAATAAATACCTTCATTCTCTGAATAAAGCACAGAGGAAAACAGTATTGAAGTCTTGGCTTTGTGTGGCTGTACGCATTTGTTCTGATTGCATTTGAAGGGGGAGGAGATGGAATTAATACCGTGTTTGCAGGATATTGATTTCGTGCAGGTACGATATAAATAAGATGTGATACAAGAAATTAATAACTTGTGTTACTTCATGTTAGCTTCTTGTGTGTCAGTATTTCTGTTTGTGAAACGGTGTGGAAGCAAATTTTGCTTCCACACTTTTGAGTTGCTTCCACCGCATCTGTAATGCCGATGAATAAAGGGATGTGGAGAGGAGGTGGAAGTGTGGAAGCAATTTGCACAAACATTATTTGCGCAAACATTTTTTTCTGTCCTTGATGGGAATTAAAAAAATGAGGATAAAACGGTTTATAAAACCTTTTATCCTCATTGTAGTTGCGGAGATCCGACTCGAACGAATGACCTTTGGGTTATGAGCCCAACGAGCTACCAACTGCTCCACTCCGCGATGTTATCGTTTTGTGGGTGCAAAGGTACGGCTTTTTATTTAATATGCAAATAAAATGCATGATATTTTTTAGTATAGCTCTGGTGAAATATTTAAAATGTTGATAATGAGTGCGTTTTCTCCTTTCTTTTTTTGACTGTTTATTAATTCCTATTTCTTATTAATAATGGCTCAAGCTTATCTGCTATCATGCGATAGGCTTCCGGAGTGATATGTAATCGGTCTTTTAGATAGAGTTCTTCTCTAAGTTTGCCATTAGTTCCATACATCATAGAAGTAATATCAAGAAGAGTGACGTTGGAACTGTTAAAAGAGAAAAATCATTTCATATTCTTCATGTTATTAAATTGTGTAATTTATGGTAAAAATCTTTCTGTTGATTTGCATTATATCACTGTTTTGCGGGAGTATTTAATATCCGTTTTATCTGTTGGTGCAATATATAGAAAGCAGGTTCACCCATAGGACCATGCCCATGCCCGCCGATTTCATAAAGATAAGTGTCTTCATGCCCGACAAGTTTCATCATCCGCCACATGTAAGCGTTTTCCTCATAACGTCCAAAAAGCTCTAACTCCCGATCACCGGTTATAAGTATCAAGGGGGGGGCATCTTTTCTGACATGAAATAATGGGGCGAATTCATCGATAGTAGGTTGTAGATTATCAATACCGTTCATTTTACGATAGGAAAAATGACTAATGACTTGGCCGCTAAAGGGAATCAGACCTGCAAGGGAATCTGCATCTATACTGTACTCTTTTAACCATTTTTTGTCTAATCCAATCATTGCAGTGAGGTAGCCGCCTGCCGAATGGCCGGAAACAAATATTTTCTTTTTGTTTCCTCCGTATTTTTCTACTTCTTTAAAAGTCCAGGCTATGGCTGCTGCCGCATCGCCTAAACATTCCGAGATTGTTACTTTGGGAAGTAAACGGTAGTTTACAGCTATCACTATCATGCCACTTTTCTTTAATTTGGTTGGAATGGACTTATTGCCACTAGTCAATCCTCCTCCATGAAACCATATTACAGTTGGGCAATCCTTTAGATTTTCAGGATAATAGATGTCTAACTTGCACCGTTCTTGAGCATATGCATCTTGCGATGTTGCATAGGTTAAATTTTCAATTGTCTTGTAGACGGTTTCCTGAGCGTTGGTAAAGGTGCATATGAGAACGCTCAAACATAAAAGTATTCTTTTCATTTTAATAAATAAAATATTGTATGTGATTATTAATCAGGGTTATTTGTTATTAATGAGATAAGGTTCTATTATTTTGGCAAATTCTTTATAAGCAAGTACGCTGGGATGAAGCCTGTCACTAATATAGAACTTTTCAGGTAAAGCTCCATTCTTGTCATATAGACATGATGTTATATCAACGTAGGTAACCTGGTGGCTGTCTTTGAAGTAGTCTTGTATCAGTTTATTCACCTCTCTTTCCTTTGGAATCCAGTCGGGCATAGAAGGGGATGGATGAAAAGAAAGGAGAATAACCGGAACGCCAGGAAGATGAATATCCAATAAACGGCAGAAGCACTTAATGTCTTCGAAAACACGTTCGATGGATACGCCATTATAAAGATCATTCGCACCGCATAACAACACTATCTGTGCCGGTTTGTAGGCTACTACCAGGCGTTGATAGTGGTATAAATAGTCGCTGATCCATGAACCGCCATATGCACGATTTAAAACCCTATGATTGGGGAAATAACTGCCGGTATTTTTCCACATGCCCAATGAGGAACTGCCGATAAAAAGAATGCTTCCTGGTTTAGGAAAATCTTTCTCATCCATGCTGTAATAATTGTCCAGCTGTTCTTTATAGGCGTTTGCTCTGAAATACAAAGAATCTTGAGCGTTTGCTATGCTATACACAAACAGCAGAAAATAAATGATTGATATATTCTTTTTCATTCTCTTTAGCTTTTTGTAAATATTGGTAGCTCATCTAAGAATCTTCCAATGTTATTATTCTGTTCTTTTTAAAAGAAGTTGTTACGAATCTCTTTAGCAATGTAACGTCCTATCAATCGTTGCCCTTCTATATCCGGATGTACTCCATCCTTTAGATAGCGCCCACGGGTGTTGGAATTTTCGAAAAACTGACTAATACCGCTTTCGCCGTAGCAATCAATAACCTGAACGGATAAAGCTTGACTGACTTGGCGCAACACTTCATTTCGTTTCCGATGCATTTCATTTTTTGCCTTGTCCCCGGTCTGTATAGGCAACCATACGAATACACGGCATTCCGGGAAGTTCTCAAGTATAGTTTGAATTGCCCATCTTGCCCCTCCTGCCATGGTCGTCACATTAACATCGTCCAGCGTTCTTGCTGATAATGCTTCTGCAACTCCATCAAGTTTTGTATCATTTGAGCCCATTGCAAAAACGAAAACATCGGGTGCGGGATAAACACCGTCCTTTACTTCTGAGATAAATTTCTGAATATGTACTTTGGATACATTATTATGTCTCATTTGCAATTCTTTCTTATCTTTTGTAGGCTTCCATCCATCTGAAATTCCGGCAAAGTTGTCACTGTTGTAATCTTGTGTATCAGGATGGCATGCAAAGGTAGACGAACCAACTGCAACATTATGGTGTGATGCAAATCCCAATAAATCGACTACGGTCTTTGACCATTGGTTGCCAGAGGTAGTGCTGCTGCCATCACAACCAAAGTTCAATTTGCTAAAATTTGTTGTTTGTGCTTGGACTATCAGGCATAGTCCCCATCCTAACATTAGAAATATAATTCTTTTCATGTTTTGTTTCTCTTAATAACCGTAATTATTAGCTCCTATTAATTTGTTCTCAGCAATTTCTGCAGTCGGAATTGCATATAGTAAGTTCTTTTTTGAGCGAATGGTAGAGCGGTTGGCTGAGCCGCAGACAATGAATTGTGTGTCGTTCATAACGTCTAAATATAGTCCCCACCGTAAAAGGTCAAATTTCCTATTGAATTCTTGGCAAAATTCCAAAGCACGTTCTTTCAGGACTAAACTTCTTGCCTCTATCTTATCGGTCACCTTATTTGTATATAGGGTTGTAGCTTTTGCCCGTTTTCTTATGACATCAATATCTTTCATTGCAGCTGTTATATCCCCCAATTCTACTTCTGCTTCAGCTCTGAGCAGGAATGCTTCTGCATAGCGAATTAAAATTACATCTTGTTCTGATTGTGACGCTTCTTTCTGTTTAAAGAAGGTTGGATTAGAGATATCACCTTTATACCATTTAGTCAGACATGGCACTCCGTATTTATATTCCGCGTTAAAATCAGGAACAAAAGCTTTTAGATTGTCCGGTAGACTCTCTGCATTATATTCGTCCGAGAGAGAGGGAAAAGAAACCCATTTTGTGGAGGTGTAGCTTGTTAGGAAGTAATGCCATACACCGTGCACAATACGGTCATCCTCTTTGTCAAATTGGGTATATAGATTAGGGGCCATATATATCCATGCGCCACTGCCACCGTAAGGAGCCGGAGTGTAATAGCTATGTAAACCTGATGTTTGAAAGTCTACGTCACTTACACTGGTTGCTCCCCATACAAATTCTTTGTTTTTCCTATTGTTACCACCCCAAAGGTTTAGATACCCTTCTACTAAATCAAAATCAACACCTCTTCGTGCAATGACCATGTCGCAAAGCTCTTTTGCACGTTGATAACACTGCTGGACATCTATGTTTTCAGCTCCTTCAACTGCATTGCAGGTATATTTTTTATCCACTCCCTTGATATCTACAATTATTTCTGTATTTCCTTTGCAGGTTAATGCGCTGGAACCCATAGTGCAATATACGCGTGCCAGTAATAGTGCTGCAGCAGTTTTATCTGCATGCCCCCAAGCGCCGACATTGCCTTCTGATGTATAATACATGTATTCTAAGCAAGTTTCCAGGTCATTGACAATTGTGTTGTAGACTGCTTCTACGGAAGCTCTGGGACAATCTGTCTCTGCTTCCGAAGATAATCTCAATGGGACGGCACCATACATTCTTACCAGATGGAAATAAGCGAATGCCCGTAGAAAAAGCGTTTCACCATACAACTGCCTGACAGCGGATTCTGTCTGATAAGAATCTGTAGATTCCAGAGCTTCTTTAGCTTTGTTTGCCCGACTGATCATTCTATAAAAGACACTCCACAAATCATTGTTTGTATTATAGGCATAGTGTCCGGTGATATCGCCGCTACCTGCAGAACTGAGTACCCAAGCTGGAGCCCCACAATGATCGTTGTCGTAGTCCATCCAGGCCATATACGTCTGTTCCATACACCAGTTATCCCAAAAAGTCGCATAGATACCGGTTACTAGTTGTTCTGCTCCTTCTTCAGTCTGACCTAATTTCTCTGATGTGATAGAATAAGGGGTTTCTTCCAATGAACAGCTTGTTACAAATGCTGCCATCGAGCATATCATTATCAATAGTATTTTCTTCATGATTCGTTTTTATTAATTAAAAAATAACATTAAGTCCCAAAGTAAAGCTTCTCTGCTGGGGATAGGCTCCAGAATCAATACCCCTTAAAGAAGGCGTGGAGCCAAAAGAATTAACCTCAGGGTCATATCCGCGGTATTTGGTGAAGGTCAACAAGTTATTGGCAACCACGTTGAACCGTACGCTATTTATGAACTGAAATGGTTTTCTAATTGTATATCCTATGGATAGAGTGCGTAATTTTAAATAAGAGCCGTCTTCTAGATATAATCTGGAAAAACGAATGTCACGTCCTGAATAATTGAATATCTTAGGGGCAATTCCGCTATTGGGATTTATGCTCCATGATTGTTCATATACGTAGTATGGAACGTTCTGGGTCTGTCCCAGGTTATAAAAACGTAATGAGTTCATATTGAATACGTCATTTCCTTCCACACCTTGAAAAAGAATGCTGAAATCGAAATTCTTCCAGGTCAGGTCCATATTGAATCCATAAAAATACTTGGGATTTGCATCTCCAATCCATGTTTGATCCTGGTCTGTGATAAAACCGTCTTCATCAAGATCTTTATATTTAAGTTCACCGATCCAGTCTCTACGAATTATTTCTTCTGTAGCCGCATCAGAACCGTTCACTGTGTAATCTGGATATTGGGTTTGGAATTGCTTACTATTAATGACTTCCTCGCGTGAGTTCCAGATACCGTCTGTGACAAAACCATAAAATGAACCGATAGAATGACCATCAGCAATAGCATACGGGCGCAAGCTGTTATAGATAGAGTTGGGGAACATCGGGTCTTTGCCAAAATCGCAAATCTCATTCTTGTTAAATGATATGTTGCCACCGAATGACAATGAAAAGTCTTTGTTTTGAATTGCTCTTACATTTAAGCTGGCTTCAAGTCCGCGATTGATAACAGAACCGCTATTGGAAAGTATCTGTAAGATGCCGGTGCTTGGGGGAACTTGCTTGTATTGCAACAGATCCGTGGTCTTTTTATAATAATAATCTACTTCCAATGATATCCGCTTTAATATATCCAATTCAATGCCTGCATCATGCTGCCAAGTAGTTTCCCATGTTAAATCCTTATTTCCTGGATTATATACATTCGTTGCATATCCATTTTCAACCGATGTGCCGAATGGATAATTGGCTGCAGCCATAATGGCAAAAGTTTGGTAAGAGCTGATGGCCTGGTTGCCGGAAGCTCCGTAGCTATAGCGAAGTTTTATATTATCAAAGATATGAGATACTCCTTTCATGAATTTCTCTTCTGACAGCCGATATGAGAAGCCGACAGAGGGGAAAAAGGCTGCGCGCTTGCCTTTGGCAAATTTACTGGAGACGTCATCACGTGCGGTAAAAGTCAGATAATATTTGCCTGCATAATTATAGGCAAGCCGTCCGATCAGTGAAAATAAACGTGAGTCCCCCTTGCCAGAGGTGGCTGATAGCATCTCACTTGCATCTTGAAGCAGCCAACCATTGGTAGCATCCGTACCGAAGCCTTGTACTGTAACTACTTTGTTATAGTTGCTGGACGCTTCCCAGGAGGTTCCTGCGGTTGCGCTTACATTATGTTTACCCCAAGTTTGGTTGAACATTAACAAATTGTCGAACACCAATGATGACCGCCAATTATCTCCACCGTATGATTTTCCGTTCACATATTTACCTTCGGCCATAGTTCTCGGCCAGTATTTATTGGCATCATTATGAGTATAGTTATATCCAAGAACAGTTCTGAAAATCAAGCCTTTTGTTAGCGTTATATTTAAATAGTTGGAAGTCCTAAAAGATATGTTTCGATTCTCGTTCAACGCATCAGCGTATCGAGTAGGCACTGCTACCATGCTATATTCATTATCCAAATCGTCTTGGGTTTGTGTTGCTGGATAAGTCAATGCTGAGCGGATAATGCCTTCCGTTCCGTTATTTTGGTTGTTTGTAGCAGTCTTGACAATACTTGAATTTGCAAATGAACCCGATATGGATGTACCTACTTTCAGCCAATCTTTCACTTGTCTATTCAAGTTTAGCTTTATGGTATAGCGTGTATAGTCCGAACCTTCAACGATACCTTCTTGGTTCAGATATCCTCCACTTATAGCATAATCGTATCCTTTGGTCTGTCCTGCAATATTTAAGTTGAGGTCATGTGTCACTCCTGTACGGAAAATCTGATCTTGCCAATAGTACGGATCGTTACTGAAGTCGTCAGGTCCTTGCAAATAAGTGCCTTCTGCATTCTCAACTCCGGGGAAAGGCAGGTCGGTTTGTTCCCAAGGGAAATTGGAAACTTCTTGGGTGTTGATGTAAGATTGATTCCTGTATGTTGCATAATCACGTGCTCCAAGTACCTTTATCTTTTTCACAGGATTGCTAATTGTTGTTTTATATGAAAATGAAATTTGGTCTTTAACATCTAGTCCGGTACCGCTTTTGGTGGTAATCAGGACTACGCCGTTGGCACCGCGAGAACCGTAAATGGCTGTTGACGAGGCATCCTTCAAGATTTCAATAGATGCGATGTCGCTAGGATTAAGCGAGGACAAGGCATTATTGTAAGTGGGCGAGCTCGAGTCAAAATTGATTGTGTCATCATTGCTGTCTGCGATGGGTACTCCGTCGATTACATACAAAGGTTCAGTAGAACCTTGAAATGAATTTGTACCTCGAATCTGGATGCTGATTCCTCCACCGGGAGCTCCATCGTTTGAAACCACGTTCACACCGGTCAGGCGCCCTTGTAGCCCCTTTTCTAGACTTACTGGGGAACTTTTTAGTAAATCTCCACTTTTTACTTGTGCCACAGCCCCGGTAAGATCGCTCTTTTTTACATAGCCATAACCAACGACAACTACTTCATCCAGCGTTTTGCTATCTTCATGCAAAACAATTTTCATATTTACAGTTGCCTTTACTGTTTGTTGCAAGAATCCGATGTAAGATATCGTCAGTGGAGTTCCTATTGGACAATTCAGTATAAACTGACCGTTGATATCGGTAATTGTACCATTACTGGTGCCTTTCTGTAATATATTGGCTCCAATTATGGGTTCTCCATTCTGGTCAACCACTACTCCTGCTATTTTTTGTTTTTGTTGCACTGTTTCTACAGTATGGGAGGAAGTTGCCCACGACAAAGAAGGACTTCCGCAGAATAAAAGAGTTATAAAAACTCTTGCCATGAATACATTCTTCATATTTCTCAGATTTATAAAGTTATTAAAAGTAAAACGTTGTTGTTTTAAAGAGAGTAAAATTTCTTTTTGCTCCATATCCTATCCATTCTCCATAACTAAAATCAATTTAAAGGTTGACACTCCATTTTATTTTTCGTAGCTCAAAACACTGGCGGGTATTGTTACCAACCTTTATACCCGCCACATGTTTGAATCTAAGAAAAACAGCACGAATTACAAATCCGCCGTTCTGTGGACAAAAGTAAGGAAACAATAACCTGAAGTACTCCTAATTTGTTTCTCAGTCTGTCCGGTTCGTATTTTTACCCAAACGGGAAGCGTTTTTACCCAAATGGGAAGTAGTTGTACTGTATGTATTTAAAGCAATTTCCTATCTTTGCATACAAACATATTCATCTTATTACCATATGAAGCATTTACTGACAGTCATATTTTGTATGATAGTCTATATCACACAGATTAATGCCCGGCTAACTTTTCAAACATTTGATGTAAAGTCTGGAATTTCAGATAACTATGTTATAGCTATGTTACGTGACCAATACGGGTTTATGTGGTTTGCGACACTTAATGGCTTAAATCGTTATGATGGCTATCAATGCAAGCAATATTGGGTTACTGATTCTGATACTTATAGTAATTGTTTTAATAATATATCGGAGGACGCATCAGGTACTATTTGGGTACGTACTCCCGATCAATATTTCTACTACAATAGAGAGTTGGATAAATTGGAAAGTAACATAGAAAAGCGGTTGAGACCACTGGGAATAAATGATAAAATAGAAATGATACATGTTGACTATGAGCAGAATTTATGGTGCATGACTGGGAATAAGCTATATTATTATGATTTTCAGGATAAAAAACTTCAGGAATTATCTTTTCCAGATAAAGAACTATCGCATATAGTTTCCAGACAATCGTATTCTTGCTTGTTATTTTCTAATGGAGAAATCGCACAAGTGGACTGGGAAACAAAAACTGTTCGGAAAATTGTTCAATTAGAACTTCCTCGCTCTGGAGAACATCGTATATATATGGATACCCGGCTTAGATTATGGATTTATACAATATATACCTCCAATCTACAGTGTTATGATATTCAAAATAGAAAGATGTTTGAGTTTCCTGGCAAAGAGACTATACAATCGGATATTGTAAAAGCTATCATAGATGATGGGAATGGTAATATTTGGATAGGTACCAATAGTAAAGGCATATACATCTTGAATGAACAGGCCGATAATCTCATGCACATTCATAGAGATTCAGGAACTCCTTTTTCCTTGTCGAGCAATCACATTAACAGTTTCTATAAAGATAATCAGGGTATTCTGTGGGTTGGAACGACGAAGCAGGGGGTTGCGTTTACCGATTTGAATAATACCGCCTTTGAAATATGTAAAACTCCTGAGCAGGAAGATATCAGTTGTTTTCAAGAAGATAGGAATGGGAATCTGTGGCTTGGATTTGATGGAAAGGGCTTGGCTTGCTATGACAGTAAACAAAAAAACTATAAGTTGTTTAATACTCATAATAGTAATATTCCCTCTAATCTTATTATAGGTTCATATCTTGATTCCAAAGGCAAGATGTGGTTCGGTAGTTATGGGGGTGGCATATTTTATGAACAGAATGGAATCTTTTTCCCTTTTAAACAGACTTTGGAACCAATAGAGTATGTCCGGCATATTGCTGATGACAAATATGGGAATTTATGGGTTGGAACGTTTATGCACGGTCTGTATTGTATAGATAACGGAGGGAAAATAACGTCTTATACAAAAGAGAATTCATGTTTATACACCAATACTATTACAGACTTGGTCTATTCAAGTGACCATGCGATGTTATATATTGGTACTAGTACGGGATTATATGAGTTGAATACTCAAACACAGCAACTTGCTCCAGTGAAAGGGAATGATAATGAAGTGTCATTGATAAAAATGCATATTAGTTGCTTATACCGTGATCAACGGGGATTGTTGTGGATTGGAACCAGACATGGAATTCGAATTTATGATGAAAAAAGTAGAACGCTTACTCGTCTTTCTACAAATGATGGTGTATCTCATCCTTATATACGTGGTATTGTAGAAGACCATAATAAAAATATGTGGATAGCTACAGATTGTGGCATTACTCACATTATTGTGGTTGATGACCCTACTGCCCAAGAGCTGCAATATCGGTGTTATTCCTATTTTAATGAAGATGGTATTGGGGATATTACATTTAACAACTACTCAATTTATTGTAACCGGAAAGGCGAAGTTTTAATGGGAGGTACGGGAAAATATTTAAAGATAGACCCTAATCAGGCTTTGTATCATCCCAACCAACATAAAGTTATTTTTACCGGATTATATTTAGCCAATCAGCGTGTAGACGTAGAGAAAAAAATGCATGACGGGCGAATCTTGTTACAAAAGAATATTCAGTTGCTTGATGAAATTACAATGGATTATTCTGATAGTAATTTTGCATTGGAAATTTCTGCAATGGATTATGGAACACAGCATAAGCTTCAATTTGCATATCGGATGGATGCTAAAGAGGAATGGGTCAGCTTTGAAGGAAATAGAATCCATTTCAACAAACTGTCTCCAGGGATATACAATCTGCAAGTGAAAGTTAATGAACTGCACGGTAGTAGGAATCCAATATCTTATATGACAATTCTGGTACGTCCACCCTTTTGGCTGTCTCCGGTAGCCTATGTTATTTATATGGTACTGTTCTTGTCAGGAGGTGTAGTTTTGCTTAGGCGCCTACGTTCTAGGCATCAACGGATTCTGGTACAACAAAAATGGGAACTTGAAGTAGCCCAGCAGCATGAAATGGATGAAGCAAAGATACGTTTCTTTACAAATATAAGCCATGATTTAAGGACTCCATTGTCACTTATCATAACTCCCTTGGAGAAGTTGATACATTCGGAAAAAGCCGGTCCAATCAAGGACGATTTGGACTTGATGTATCGAAATGCTTCTACTCTGCTTGATGAGGTAAATCAGTTGTTGGATTTTCGTAAACTTGATCAGCAAAAGGTACAATTATCCTTGTCTTACGGAGACATAACTGAGTTTATTGCCGAAACATGCAAGTCTTTCAAGGCGTTATCGCAAAAGCATAATATTGAGTTGAAAGTTTGTATCAACACTTCAAAAATAGAAATGGATTTTGACCGTAACAAAGTGCAGCGAATCATATCCAACCTTCTGTCAAATGCCATCAAGTACAATCATGATAATGGTAGTGTGATAGTTGCTATTGACAAGATATTGGCCGGTGATGGGGAACAGATACATATTCAAATAAGTGACACCGGTATCGGTATCAAAAATGAGAATAAGGATAAGATTTTCGACCGTTTCTTTCAGGAACAGCACATTTCTACTACTTATATTGGGAGTGGTATCGGTCTGCATATTGTGAAAGAATATGTTACTCTCCACGGTGGTGAGATAAAAGTAGAGGATAATCATCCCCAAGGGACTATTTTTACAGTTATCCTACCGATTGCCAAGACATTAAAACTGAATTGTACAGAAGATACATCAGCATTTGATGTGGAAGAACAGTTTCATGCTGATATGTCTTCAGTGGACAGAGAAAAGAACTCTTTACTGATAGTAGAGGACAATGATGACTTTCGTAGTTTTCTTGTCGGTTGTTTGCAAGAATATTATCAGGTATATGAAGCGTCTGATGGAAAGAAAGCTCTCACAGTACTTGCGCAACAATCAATCCATGTGGTAATCAGTGATATAATGATGCCAGTAATGGACGGAATGGAATTATGCCACAAAATAAAGACTGATATCCGCTATTCTCATATTCCTATTATTTTACTTACGGCCCGTACGGCTGAAGAACATATTCTTAGTGGTTTGAAGGAGGGAGCTGATGAATACATTACAAAGCCGTTTAACTTGGAAATACTTTTATTACGTATAAGAAAGTTGTTGATGTGGACTTTGCAGAACCATGATAAATTTAAAACGAGGGACATCTCTCCATCGGAAATAACCATTAGTTCTTTAGATGAACAACTGATAGAGAAAGCCATTCGTATAGTCGAGGAGAATATGGATAATTCAGAATTCTCAGTAGAGGAACTTAGTGCTCAAATAGGAATGAGTCGTAGTGGGTTATATAAAAAGTTAATGCAAATTACAGGAAAATCTCCTTTGGAATTCATGCGGATACTGCGCTTGAAAAGAGGTAGAAAACTTTTGGAAGGAAGTCAAATGAATATTTCACAAATATCTTATCAAGTAGGGCTTTCGCCCAAACAATTTGCCAAGTTTTTTAAAGAGGAGTTTGGATATTTGCCATCCGAATATAAGAAAAAAGAAGAAAAATGAACTTCTCAATAGCTTGGAGTATATTCATTAAGATATTCTTTGTCATTGGTAGCTTCTTATAAGTGAGTAAGAACTACTTGTGGCACTGATTTTTACTCTTGTAGGTCAAGGGAAGAATTTGTAGGAAAATGCTGTTAGATGAAAAAGAATTGTTATCTTTGTCGTGCTCAACTTAAAATAAATAAGTATGAATTGAAACGTTATAATTTGTAAGTGTTTGATATTCAGAACGAAAATAAATAAGCTTTTTTGCTCAAATAATAAAGCAATGTGCAATTAATCTATGACCGTATCGAAGACAAAAGCTAAATTAGTGGACGTTGCCCGTCAGCTGTTTGCAAAGATGGGTGTTGAAAATACCACGATGAATGATATTGCCCTCGCTTCAAAGAAAGGTAGGAGAACGCTCTATACCTATTTTAAGAGCAAGGAAGATATCTACTTGGCTGTTGTCGAGTCGGAGCTGGATATTCTTTCGGATATGATGAAGCACGTGGTAGAGAAAGATATTCAGCCGGACGAGAAACTGATGGAAATGATTTACACTCATCTGGATGCGGTAAAAGAGGTTGTCTTTCGGAATGGTACTCTTCGTGCCAATTTCTTTCGGGATATTTGGAGAGTGGAGAAAGTGCGCAAACGTTTCGATGCTACAGAGACCCTGCTTTTCAAGGAGGTTCTGCGTGAAGGTATGGAGAAGGGTGTTTTCCAGATAGATGACTTGGATATGACTGCCGAGATTGTGCATTACAGTGTCAAAGGTATTGAAACACCTTATATCCGCGGCCATATAGGGGCCAATCTGGACGATGCGGTACGCGATACTTACGTGACCCGTCTGGTACTTGGTGCATTGGGAAAGAAGTAAGAATACATTTTATAAATAATTTTAAAATAATATGGGATTATTAGATGGAAAAACAGCCATTGTGACAGGTGCTGCACGCGGCATCGGCAAGGCTATCGCTTTGAAGTTCGCTCAAGAAGGAGCAAATATTGCATTCACTGACTTGGTGATTGATGAAAATGCCGAGGCTACGGCAAAAGAATTGGAAGCTTTGGGAGTAAAGGCAAAAGCTTATGCCTCCAATGCAGCAAACTTTGAAGACACTGCCAATGTAGTGGCAGAAATCCATAAGGACTTTGGACGTATTGATATTCTGGTAAACAATGCCGGTATTACACGTGACGGTCTGATGATGCGTATGAGCGAACAGCAATGGGATATGGTTATCAATGTCAACCTGAAATCGGCATTTAACTTTATCCATGCCTGCACACCCATCATGATGCGCCAGAAGGCGGGTAGCATTATCAATATGGCATCTGTGGTAGGTGTTCACGGCAATGCCGGCCAGGCCAACTATTCTGCTTCCAAAGCCGGTATGATTGCTTTGGCCAAGTCTATCGCTCAGGAGCTGGGTTCTCGTGGAATCCGTGCCAATGCCATTGCTCCGGGCTTCATCATGACAGCCATGACCGACGCCTTGTCTGAAGAGGTGAAGGCTGAATGGTGCAAGAAGATTCCTTTGCGTCGTGGCGGCACACCCGAAGACGTGGCAAATATCGCTACTTTCCTGGCTTCTGATATGTCTTCTTATGTATCCGGTCAGGTTATTCAGGTAGATGGTGGGATGAATATGTAATTTAATGATTAATGATTAGTGATTAATGTTTAATGAGAAGTTGGGTGTTAGTCATTAATCATTAATCACTAATCATTAAACATTAACAACCGATGACTGTCGTATACGAAGACAATCATATCATTATAGTCAACAAGACCGCTTCCGAGATAGTTCAGGGAGACAAAACGGGTGATACACCGCTTTCGGAAACTGTAAAGCAGTACCTGAAAGAGAAGTACAGCAAGCCTGGAAATGTCTTTATCGGTGTCGCTCACCGGCTGGACCGCCCCGTGAGCGGTCTTGTTGTTTTTGCCAAGACCAGTAAGGCACTGTCGCGTCTGAACGAGATGTTCAAGAATAGCGAGGTGAAGAAGACTTACTGGGCAGTAGTGAAGAACTTGCCCCGCGAGGAAGAGGGGGAATTGGTGAACTATCTGGTGCGAAATGAGAAACAGAACAAGAGTTATGCATACGACAAGGAGGTGCCGGGCAGCAAGAAAGCGATTTTGCATTACCGGCTCATCGGGCGGTCGCAGAACTATTATCTGTTGGAAATAGATTTGAAAACCGGACGCCATCACCAGATACGTTGTCAGTTGGCAAAGATGGGCTGTCCCATCAAGGGAGATTTGAAGTATGGTTCGCCCCGCTCCAATCCCGACGGCAGCATCTGTCTGCATGCGCGGTATATCCGTTTTGTGCATCCGGTGTCCAAAGAACTGATAGAAGTGGAGGCGCCCGTTCCTCCCGGAAATTTATGGAATGGTTTTGAAACGATTTAATCTTACAGTAATGAAGAAAATCACAGTTTTGTCGGGTTTGCTGCTCCTTGCGGGATTGGCTGCCCAAGCTCAGGAAAGAGTTGCTGAGTATAACGTGCGTCCGGCCGTTACGGTGCGCACTCCCCTCCAGGGCGATAGTATCAACTTCAAGGGAGACAAGTTTACTACCGGCAATCTTCTGAAGACGAAGGTCAGTCTCGACTTCGACGGAGGTCGGTACGAACGTATGGTTGCTGATACGGCTGGATATGTAACTGTGGCAAAGGCGGACAAGGACAATCTGTTCTATCTGTTTGCTACCAATCTGCGTGCGGAGCGTTTCATGAAGGGCAAGCTGAATGTATATTCTCCTGCCCGTTTTGAGGTGTTTGTAAACGGTGAATCCAAGCAAGTCAAGGAGACAGCGGAGGACAGCTTGTCGCAGGTCCGTCCTACGGCTGTCAGTTTGCGTATGGACCCCGAAGCGGATTATGAGATTGTCATCAAGTTGCTTTCAAGCGCGGACGACAAGATGCAGCCGATGCTGAAATGCGAATTTGAAAAGGAAAAGGACTTTGCCGATGTAGCCTGCCGGATGGCACCGGACATGAAGAGACGTTTCTCTTTGTTCAACACCAATTTCGGCTCCCGAGCGAGCAGGGTTTCTCTTTCGCCCAACGGCAAGTATCTGCTGACCCGCTATTCGGACAATTACGACGTGAAGCGTCCCAGGACCCGTTGTGAGCTGACCGAGGTAAAGACCGGCCGGGTGATATTGCCCAATGCCAATGAAAAGATGAACTGGATGCCCAACAGCAACAAGCTCTATTATACGGTTATGGGCGAGGAGCAGAATGACCTGGTTGTGTTCGATCCTGCCACGATGCGTGAGGAAGTGCTGCTGAAGAATGTTCCCGAAGGATATTTCAGCTGGTCTCCTACAGAAGACTATCTTATTTATATGCTCACGGACGAGGGCGAAAAGGTGAGTGGCCCGTTGAAACGTCTCTTGCATCCGGACGACCGTATCCCCAATTCTCGTGACCGCTATTATCTCATGAAATACGATGTGGAGACGGGCCTTTCCGAGCGTCTGACCTACGGTAGTCACAACGTCTATCTGAATGATATTTCCCCGGATGGCAAGAAACTGTTGTGCAGCACTTCCAAGTCGGACATCACTCGATGCCCTTTCTCCCTCTCTTCTCTTTTCGAGATTGATTTGGCCACCTTGCTGGCAGATACGCTGGTCGCCTGGGATGCTTATCTGGGAAGTGCTTCTTACTCTCCGGATGGGAAGCAGCTTCTGGTGACGGGCAGTCCGTCTGCTTTCGGAGGCATTGGCAAGAATTGCGGTGAACATCCCATAGCCAATGACTTTGATACCCAAGCATTCATTATGGATTTGGCTACAAAGAAAGTGCAGGCTATCACGCGCGATTTCAATCCTACAGTGTCTCCCGTGCAGTGGAACCGTGTGGACGGATGTATCTATTTCGATACGACTGATGGGGATTGCAGGCATATATACCGTTATGTTCCGAAGACGGGCGGCTTTGAAATGCTTCCGCTTGAAGAGGATGTGATTACTTCTTTCACGCTGGCAAACGATAATCCGGCAGTGGCTGCCTATGTGGGTGGCGGGAATACCAGTACGGGCGTAGCTTATACGTATGACACGAAGAAGAAAGTCTCTACTTTGCTGGCTGATCCGATGAAACCTGTTCTCGATAAGATTGAATTGGGGCAGATGGAGGAGTGGAATTTCACAGCTTCGGACGGTACGGAGATAAAGGGAATGGTTTGTCTGCCGCCGTCTTTTGACCCGAACAAGAAGTATCCGCTTATCGTATACTATTATGGAGGAACGACTCCTACAACCCGCGGTATAACTTCCCCGTACTGTGCACAGTTGTTTGCGTCACGTGACTATGTGGTTTATGTTATCCAGCCCAGTGGTGCCATCGGGTACGGCCAGGAGTTCTCTGCACGCCATGTCAATGCATGGGGTGAGCGTACGGCCGATGAGATCATTGAAGGTACGAAGAAATTCTGTGCAGCCCATCCGTTTGTCAACGATAAACGTATCGGATGCCTGGGTGCCTCTTATGGAGGATTCATGACGATGTATCTGCAGACTAAGACGGACATGTTTGCTGCCGCTGCCTCGCATGCTGGCATCAGCAATGTGACGAGCTATTGGGGCGAGGGTTTCTGGGGATATTCCTATAACTCTGTTGCGGCAGCCGATAGCTATCCTTGGAATAATCCCGATTTGTTTACGAAACATGGAGCGCTGTTCAATGCAGACAAGATTAAGACTCCTCTGTTGTTGCTGCATGGCACGGTGGATACGAATGTACCTATCGGTGAAAGTATCCAATTGTATAATGCGCTGAAGATATTGGGTAAGCCGGTGGAATTCATTACTGTGGATGGTGAGAACCATTTTGTGCTTGATTATGCAAAGCGTGAATTGTGGCACAATTCAATCATGGCTTGGTTTGCCCGTTGGTTGCAGGATAGCCCGGCATGGTGGAATGACCTTTATCCGGAAAGACACTGGTAATCCGGTTCCTCCCGAATTTGAATAGGTGATAGGCTGCGGAACTGTTTTGATGCTTCGCAGCCTATCTTGCGCCATAACGTGTTTATAATGAATGGGATGCTGCTTTATTTTCTCTTTACTCGTTTTAAAGTTCCACTTTATCGCTGATAAAGCGACACTTTAGTCGCGATAAAGTGATGCTTTAATGGTGATAAAGTACTGCTTTATCCGCGATAAAGTGGCACTTTAATGCCGATAAAGAAAAATAAAGTTCCTTCCTGTTGGTAATGAGTAGCTTAGGAAGATGAAATGAAAAAAGCCGTTTCCCAGAATAGACAAGGGGGAAACGGCTTTTTTGTTGTAGTGTGCTTACTGTTATTGGGCCACTTTTGCTGTGTCTTGGACGTTCTCGGCTTTCTGCAAAGTATCCGTTACCACAGTGTCGTTAGACAAGGTGGTTGTCTTACTCGGCTGTTCTACCGGAGCCTTAGCTTGAGCCAAGAACGATCCGCCACAAACAAACATAAACAGGGCTGCTACTAATACTAATTTTTTCATAATTCATTTGCTTTAGGTTGATAATATATTGTTGTTAAGTCTAAGTGCTTGCTTGTTGTAGCGCTTGTGGCTTACGCTTAATATAGGTCAAATGATGTGCCAAAAGATGTGCGTGCTGATTAAGATGTTGAAGATTAGCTGCATACGCTTTTGCGCGCTGTGTGGTATAGTGTGGAAAAGTGTGGAATGTGTGGAGGGGAGTGTGGAATAATTCCACGCTTTTTGTTTTTATAACTGAAGAAGAGAGGAGAATAGCGGAATTACCGGCTTATATTCCCCTCTCTCTCAGAGGCTTTTAATAATATCAGTCTTTGTTCATAGTAAAGAAATAGAAGGCATCAGTGAAACCTTCATTATTGGCTCCATTGATTTTTGAACCTTCTTTAAAGAGAGATAATTGGAAAGCTATTTGTGTATAGTTTTTCCATTCACCGGTGTCTATCATATTCATAGAGAGACTGGAAGTGACTTCATCCCATTCAATGGCGAAAACTATTTCATATTTGGCCAGATAGCTTGTGGCAATCAATCCGCTTTTACCCTGTGCCACGGTGATGGCGCGCATTTCATGGCGCTTTCCGCTTTCATCGACTATCATGTCGACAAAGGTTGTATTCCCGATTTTCATGATACGCTTGTTCTCGTCGTATACCAATGGAACCTTTATGCCTTTTATACGACTCAAATCCTCAAAGTAATAGAGGGTGGGGTTGTCATCGTCGCGAGTCAGTCGTACCCCACTTTGTACACGTTCCTCACGTTCTTTGGCGTTTGTGCCGATAGGCCGTTCATATTTGGCTGTATAGGTGCCGGCATAACCGTGGGGACCTAATTGTACGAATATATACTTTTTGTCTCCCAGTACTGATTTGAAGGTGATGCTCCCGCTGCGCAGGTCACCGGTATTCTGCCCTATGGATACGGTGTAGGTATCACCCTTCAATTCTCCGTTCATCCAGGAAGGGGCACTGAAGTCTGTGTCATACTCACAACTGATTTTGGCAGGTATCTGTACCTCGTTGGCTTCGGCAGGGACAAAATAGAGTCTCTCGCCTTGAAGCCCCCAAATGATGCCTGCTTGGTGGACGGTGACTTGAGCTTTCTTTACGCCATCGCTAAGGGTGATAAGAGCACTTCTGCCTTCACGGGCAATCAAGGACTCGACATGAACGGTTACTATATTTCCTGATATACTGGTGGTACACCATTCCTCGCTTGAAGTGGCATTCAGAATACGGTCGGTTTTCACTTCAATGACGCCTTGGGAGGCTTCGGCAGAGAAGTTCACATCGGATTTTACTATTTCCAGTTTTTGGGAGCTTGTCAGTTCTGAATAATCCTCTTCACTGCAGCCGGTTGCTAGTGTGAGGAGTCCAGCAAGCAACCATAATAGATGTATTTTTTTCATTATTGTTCAATTTCTATGGTTAATACTTCTTATCGGGCAATCTTGAACCAGGTATTGCTGTCGGATATACTGCTCATGATTGCTGATGTGGGGTTGTCTATGTCGTCAAATTCCACTTTGTAAGGGCTGTGCTCTCCGATGAATGTAGCGAGGGGTTGCATGAAATTGTATAACTCGAAATCATAACCGGGACCCAGCAGAATGATGCTCACTTGATTGTCCGTCCCGTCAATGGGGCGCATGTCAATACCGTAGGAAATATCGTAGTCATCCATGAACCAGCTGCTTGTCCATCCTATACAGATAGGATAGGTGTCACCTGCCGGGTAGCTGGGATTCTTTCCTATGAACATGCTTGTAATGTCTTCTCCCATTTCGTCCCTATCTTTTTCGTTGATCTCCTGAAGCAATGTCCATAAATTGTCACTCATTTCGGCTTTTTCATCATCAAAGTCGAAACTGAAAGACCACTTCATAGTACCGGCGCAGAACACTTCCATTTGATTAGGACGCGGAAAACTGACATTGGAATCCACTGCTTTCAGTTGCATATCCTCTTCCAGTATAAATTCTTGGAAAGTGCTGCCGTCAATGCTCACCGGCTCATAGAGACGGATGCCCTTATCCGTGAAGAGGTAAGGTCTGTTGGTGCGTTGGGTAACATTGTCTTGTTCGGGGTAATAGGTGAACTGTTTGGCATTCAGCAGGCATGCATGTGTATTGCCATTTACTTCAAGTCTCAAACGTGGACTGGCAGACAGACGGTCGCTCATATCCAACACTTTCTTTATATAAGTACTGGCGGGCTCTCTGAGACGGGTCAGCATCATGCGATTGCCGTGTTTTTTCCCTTTCAGTAGAATGATGTCTTGTCCTACTTCCTTAAAGGAAAATTCATAGTCGCCTTCAAAGCCGGTTGGGTTGTCACTGTCAGTCGGCTCCGACCAATAGTGCAGAAGTGGGTTGTAGGAATCGAAAGTAAGGATTACTTCCTGCTCGGCTTTTACTTGATAGAGTGAGGTGACCTCAGTGCCTGCCGGCCAACTTTCTCCACTGTCGTTGGCATAGGATATCTCGGAAGCAATGGCAGATTTCCCATTTTTGAACACGACGGTGAGGGTATAGCCACCCAGGGAACCGTCAGAAGGATAATAATCCATAATCCAGCCGTTTTCACTGTTCTCGAGCAGGTCGGTATACTCTGTCACTGCTTGGTTGAGTCGTTGGGCAGCTGAAGAGTCGAATAAGTCTGCCTCTTCATTTACGCATGAGCAGATGCAGGCCAAGTTGCATAGTAAATAGAATGTATATATAAACTTCTTCATATTTTTCATAACGATTGATAGTAATTAATCAGTTTCATCAAGTGTAGCGACGGGGCTTAGGTCTAATGTCCCATCGGTAACGTCACTCAGACGTCGCTGGGTGACGTTGCGAAGCTCGTCAAGGTTGATATTCCATGTTTCGCTCATATACTGTCTTGCCATGTTAAGCTTGCGGACGATGAGGCTTGCTCCGTTTTCGCCTGCTTTGGATAACAGTTCTTTCCACTCCGTGGGTTTTATGGAAACGTATATGGCAATTGTTTCTGCAAAATCTTCGTCAGGCTGGCTGCTGGCGTATGCATTGACAAAACCTTTTGCTTGTGCTTCTTCATCATCGGATAGGTACCAGTCATTGTCTACGTAATTGCCTTCGGAGATACGCTGGAACTCTGTATCATAGTTCTTTGTCTGATGAAGGATGTGGACAAATTCGTGGTGCATGGTCTCAAAATAGAGTGAGTTTAGGGTAGCGGCATCGAGAGTAAAGTAGTTCACCATGTAGAGTGTAATCTTCAATCCTCCTTCTGCTTGACCCAGTACGACAGATCCTGTCTCTTCATAGGCAGGAGAGCCTACCATATGAATGATTTTAGGAACATAAGTACAAGTGAAGTCCAGTCCTGCTACTTCGTCATACGCTTCTAGCCAAGTGTACTTCACCACTTTGGCCAATTTCTGTGCCATAATGAAATCGGCAGGTGCAAGTGTATAGTTGAAGTCGGTTTCCATATCTTCCAGCCGATATATCAGCTTGATATTATAGGTATCTGTATAGTTCTTTTTCAGCCATTGGTCGAAGCTGTTCTTTTCCGTGGTCGGTTCGTCGGTGAAAATACTGTTACGGTCCAGTTCTTCTTCCTGGCAGGAAGTGAATTGTAGTAATGCGAACGCCATGGCAATGATATAAAAGTAGATTCTCATAATGTTCAATATCTAGTTGTAAAGGTTATTAATTGCGAGGATTGGGTTCCATGCCAGCGTTGATAACACTTTGTGGCAGTTGGATGGCCCTGCGTGGGTCGTCGGTTTTCAGCTCATCGGTAATAGTGATTTGACTGCCCAATACGGTACGGCGGTAGATTTCAATGCCGTAGCGCTTGATGTCAAACCAACGTTTGCCTTCGTGCAGCAGTAGGATACGGCGTGCATGCAGAATGGCATGGATGAAATTCTCTTGCGTACCCGCTGCCACAGTAAAGTCGGGATGAAGTCGTTTTTTGGGAGTGGCAACTTTCGAAGTATAGTATTCCATACCCGAAATAAGTTTACCTTTGGAGTCGTATACCGGAGTACCGTAAAAGGTATTGATGTCTTCTACTGTAACGTCAGAGGTGGATTCATAGAAAGCCTTTCCCCAAATGTTGAGATCTGCCAGTGCCTTGTCATATTCTCCCTTCATGGCATAGGCTTCGGCACGTGTCAGCAAGATTTCATCAGTGGTAAGTGCCGGATACATGACATGAAGATAACCGATTCCGTTAGTCATGTCCGTAAGTTCCATGTATTCGGCCATTTTAGCCATAATCACTTTGGGTATAGCCGGATAAGACGGGATTCGGAAATAGAATTCTTCGCGGTTTCCCCAGGGGGTGTCGGCGCACGATTCAGAAGAGGCAATGGTTACATTGTGCGTGTAGCGTGAACCGGTTTTATAGGGCCCATAGGTACGCGCCCATACCGAAAAGGTGGAATAAAGCAGGAGGTTGGCCCTATCCTTGACGTCTGCATAGGCTTTGGCACGTACGGAGTTGTTACTTTCTTTAGCGCCTATGGTAGCCCAGTCACGCAATACTTCTGCAGGGGTATTGCCTAAAACTTCACCGGCATATTGAATTACTTTGTCATAGTTTGATTTGTCTTTTTGAACGTAGAACAAATAGAAGCGTGCAGCAAAGGCATAAGCAGCTTTGCGGTTGAAGTGGTATTTGGGAACGGAGAGATGTTCATCATTCATTAGGGGCAGTGCCTCTTCTATATCATCTGCCATTCTTTGATAGTCTTCCGCTACTGTGCCGCGGCTGTAGTGGGGAGATACAGCACTTTCTGATTCCGTCATGTAAGGAATGCCAAGATCGGTAGTGCTGCTTTGAGAGTTATAATTCAGGCAAAAAATATTGGTAAGTACCCAATGAGCATAGGCACGGCACATTAGTGCTTCTCCTTTTTGTGGGAGTAAGGATGAGGGAGTTCCCATTTCTTCAATGGCTTGCAGTGCAAGGTTGGCAGACGCTATAGCCTTGTAGCAGTCATTCCATAGGTCATATGGACTATCCATCTCCTTTTCGGTGATGTCTTCCCATAGAGCTGCCTGTTCTTGTAATTTGTTGATGGCGGTATAGGAGGAAAGTCCGTTTTTATCTGTGTTGTCCGAAGACATTTCGGCTATCAGTGCATAATGGCTGTTGGGATATGCCGATACCAATAGGCTGGTAATTTTCTCTTCGGTGTCAACGGTTGCCCGGTTGTCCGGCATTTTGTCCAGATAGTCGCTGCAGGAAGTACATAGGGCGGTACAGATGGCTGCTGCTGTATAAAGTATGATATGTTTCTTTTTCATGCCTAGTATTCTGATAAAGTTTTTCATTAAAAATTAAATACCGAATTTCAGTGTCAGTGTAAACTGTTTGGGTACGGGAGCGGATACACCACCAGTGCGGAAGAATTCCGGGTCTTGTCCATTCAGTTTGTCATCTGCATAAATCAGGAAAAGGTTGGTTCCTTGCAATTTCATGGAAAGGTCGCTTATTCCTATTTTACTGGTCCATCTTTTGGGAAAGTCATAGGAGAACGATATTTCTTTCATGCGGATAAAGTCTCCTTTGGCTACACGCGCTGTGGAATAGTTGTAGGCGTTATAGAGTACTTTCAAATAGCGATCATTGGTGTTCTGGCCATTGGATACAATAACCGGAACTTGGGTCACGGTTTCGTTTCCGGCGGCAATCCAGCGGTTTTTGAACTCTTTTGGCATGGCATCCAAGTCGGAATAGGAGCTGCTGAATACCGGATCAAGACGGATAACATTTCCCATGGAGTAGGTCATGAAGACATTCAACTTGAAACCTTTGTAGCTGAATATATTGCCGAAACTTCCGGTTATGGTAGGGTCTGTAGGTCCTTCGTATACCAGATGTTCCAGATTTTGACTTTGAAAATTAATATCTTCTCCGTTACAAGTCAAATTACCGTCTTGGTCGATAAATGTAGGTAGACCATCTTGGTTCAGTCCTTGGAAATTGTAGGAAAACAGACTTCTTACCGGATATCCTTTCAAGGCAAATCCGCTGCCGGATACTACGGACATGACCTCTGTTTCGGAATCGAGTTTGGTGACTTCGTTTTTGGCATGCGAGAAGATGAAATTTGTGTTCCAGGAGAAATCACGCGTCTTGATGTTGCGGGTAGAAAGGGTGAATTCTACACCATGTGATTTCATGCTGGCCACATTGGCAAATTTGCTGATTTGTCCACCCACACCTTCTGTTTGGATAATTCCTATTAAGTCATAGTTGTTACGTTTATACCAGTCTGCAGCCAAGTTGATTCGGTTATCTAAAAAACCGACTTCCATACCGATATTCAGTTCATGCTTCTTTTCGTAGGTCAGTTCGTCGTTGGCCAGGTTCAGTATCTGGAGTCCGCTTTCCTGGATATTTGTTCCTGGTCGGTAAGGTTTGTAACTGTTAATTTCAATCAGAGAATTGCTGACTGATGATGGGCCCGGGTCACCGGTCAACGAATAGGAAGCTTTGAGGGAAAGGTGGGAGATGGAGTTGCGCAGTGATTCCCAAAAGGTCTCTTCGTGTACATTATAGGCACCGGATATATTCCAGGTAGGTAACCAACGGGCAGTCCGGCTTTTTCCCAGACGGTTGGTCCCCTCGTATCGGATGGTCCCATTTACAGTATATTTCCCTTTATAGGAGTAAGTGGCATTCCCGAAGAAAGCAGTTGAACGGCTGGCTGTATTGGCAAGTGAATAATAGTCTGCACCATCTTCAATGCTTTTTTTGAAGAACTGGTAGACGTAGAAAGGAATTTCTCCCATGGAATATTGCATACCCCATCCATTAAAGTAGGTCTTGTTGCGGTCAATGGAATTGGCCTCAGTACCGGCAAATAAATTAATGATATGATCTTCACCGAAGTTGGTATTGTAGTTCGCTGTAGCCCGGAAGTCATAACTTAGCATTTTGTAGGTGGTTTTTTGGTATATACCTCCTTGTGGCAAAACAGAGATAGGTAAGTCATAATCATAATCCGGGTCGTCGTATAGGAACGGATTGTTGTCACGAATGGTAGCATCGTCCATAGCCCGGTAAGCCATAGCTTGATTGGCGTCATCCTTTATGATATGTTCATTGCCGGTTTCTGAAAATTTGGCGGCTCCTAACACTCCGAGTTCCAGTCCCTTTATGGGTTTCCATTTCAGTTCGCCTTGGAATTTAAGGTCTACCACATCCAGGTTCATGTAATTATTATCCAATTCGTGCCGGATGTTGAAATCTGCATAGTTACGGGTATAGAAGGTGTGTGCATCCAGTGTACGCGATGTATTCATGGAATAGGAGTAAGGGTTGATGTCAAAATCGCGTCTTACTTCACCGGACACAGGGTCTATACTCTGACTTAATGTGCCAGGGGCTTTCTGCTTACGGTAGGAAGCTGAGGATATCAGATTCAAACTCAGTTGTTGGGAAATAGTGTAAGTTGTGTTTACATTAGCGGTATAACGGTTTACTTTGCTTTGTTGGTACCATCCCGGGTCGTTCATGACACTCAATGAAGCATAGAACGAGACCTTGTCTGTACCGGTTGAAACGCTGACCGAATGATTTTGTGTGATGTTGCTGTTAAAGAGCTCGTCGAACCAGTTTGTATTCCGGTATTCTGCGGAGCGTAGGTATTCATTTTCTGCGGCGGGAGTATTGGCCAATGCAAAGGTACCGGTTATCGGGTCGTAGCTATTCTGGAGCTGGTACATTTTACCATAGACACCGCTTTGGGAGGCACGGTAGGTTTCGGCGAAATTCAGCCAGCCTTTTTGCCTCATTTCCTTGTAGACACCCATCTGTTCTTGTGAATTCATGATGTTGAACTCGGAATAACTTGGAATCAAGCGGAGGGAGAATTCACCGGTATAACTGATTCTGCTCTTTCCGGCCATACCTTTCTTGGTAGTGACAACAATCACACCGGCCATGGCTCGTGCTCCGTAAATGGAGGTTGCTGAACCGTCTTTCAGAATCTGAAAGCTTTCAATATCATCGGAATTCAATCCTGCAATGGCTGAGCTGATTAGTGTTTCTGCATCTCCTGATGAGAGATCGTCGGCGCTGACTTCTGTCACATCTTCCATAATCACACCGTCCACTACCCAGAGTGGCTTGCTGTTACCATATATGGAGGTGGCACCGCGTACGCGGATTTTAGGAGCTGTACCGAATGTGCCGGATACATTCTGTACAGATACACCGGCTGCCCTGCCCTCAAGCGAACGGCTGATGTCAGGCAAGCCGCTTAATTTCATCTCTTCGCTTTTCAAACGGGTGGAAGCGCCGGTAAATAGACGTTTGTCCATTTTCTGCATGCCAGTAACAACCACTTCTTGCAGTTCTTGGGCATCTTCGTGCATCACCAGATTCATGAACTGCTCGGAGGCCTTAACCATTAATGGCTGCATACCTACATAGGTAAGGTTGATAGAGGTTGCTCCGGCTGGCAACTGAAGTTTGAAGTAGCCGTCTATGTTTGTGATGACTCCTGTTGTGTTGTCGGGGGTACTTACGGCCACACCGGGTAATGGTTGGCTGTTCTCATCTGTGACCCGCCCCGTGACCGTACGCGTTTGCTTGTCTTTTTTGTTATCAGTGGAAATGATGCTGATAAAATTCCCGTTTTGTGTATACGTGAACGGTTCATTGCCAATGATTGCTTTGATAGCTTCTCCTACTGAGGTAGTCTTGATGGAGCAAGTTGCCTTGCGGTTTTTGACATCGTCGTAGGTAAATAGGATTTTGTACCCAAAGGCTTTGCCTACCTTTTTCAATGCGTCCGACCATTCTTCGTTGTCGAAAGTGAGCTGAATGGTTTCTTTTTGTCTCTCTTGTGCGGTCGCTTGTGAAATTGCCAGCGACAATAACAAGACAAATAGAAACAAAAATCTTTTTCTCATTGCACTTTTGATTTTAAAATTATACTTTATGATTCATTTAGCTGTTTGGGACCCGGCTATATATAAAGTACGATTGAAATCAAAAAACGGGTATGCTTTTTTAAGAAAAAGTAAAAAATAAAAGGAATAATGGGTGTCAGAGCCGATTATTCAATGATAACTTTATTTTCTTTCACACTTGCTTTTACCTTATTCAAGCTGTTCAACAAAGTAATGGCTTGCTCTAATGTTTCATGGCGTTTGGCAAGGAAGTGCAGGCGGATGTTCTTGTCTGAAGGGTGGATAAAGATGATGTCTACATTGTACCATCTTCCTAGGTCACGCATAATTTCTACCAAGGGCTTGTTGTCGAAATAGAAGTAGCCATCTTTCCATTCCACATATTCATCCGCATCAATATGGCTGATGGAGAAGTCTCCTTCTTTGTTCAGACAAGCTTGCTCTCCCGGAGCAAGTAGCTTACTTAGGTTATTCTGGCGATTTTTAACCTTTACTTGGCCATTGATGAGCGTGACTAGAGCCTCGCTTGAGGGATAATTGCGGATGTTGAATTCTGTACCGAGTACCTGTGTGTGCAGATTCTCTGTGTAGACAATGAAAGGGTGTTGCTTGTCGTGTGCTACCTTGAAATAGGCTTCTCCTTGCAGATGGACTATTCTTTCGTTTCCTTTGAAACGGGAAGGATAAGATAGCTGGCTTTCAGCATTGAGCCAGACCTCAGTCCCGTCTGATAAGGTCAGTTTGAATTCCTTCTTGCGTGGAGTACTGACTGTTTGCATAGAAACCTCTTGCCGGATGTTGTTTCGGTAGTCCAGCCTGCCTTGTTCGTCATTTTGTGCACCGAATATGCCGGACAATTCATCTGCAGATGTCTGCTGATTGAGTTCTATGTGGTTTCCTTCTTGGTTCTGCAATGTAATTTCTGTCAAGCTGTTATCGGCCAGAAAGATTGTTTCTGGTAATTCCTTCTCTTTTGAATTATTCGGGCCAGAAAGAACTTGGAATAACCATATGCATCCAAGTAATACGGCAGCTGTTATTGCATTGCTGACTATTATCAGTTGTCTGGTTGATAGGCGTTGCTGCTTTTGTTTGAAACGCTTCAATTCTGCCTCCACATCCGGTTGCTTCGTGTTCGTCAAGAGGAAATGATGTCGTAGGGCAACTTCCTCTTTTGTTGTCATCTTTTCACTTTCCGTCGGAAGTGGTTGATTGTTGGTATGTAGTGAATGCTCTTCCATGATGAATATTTATATTATATACGTTTCAGTAGTGAAATCCGGTCCGTTCGGCAAGTCTTTTTCACTGCCGAATAACTCTTTTAGCATTTTTAAAGACTTGGAGATGTGTTTCTTCACCGTGTTGGGGCTGATATTCATCTCGTCTGCCACTTGCTGGTAAGTCTTTCTGGCTAAATAGCATTCCTCCAGAATATGTCGTGTCATAGCAGGTAGTTTATCCAGCATTTTACTTATCAGGATGTCTTGCCTCATAGCTTCTGTATAGTCTGTATAGAATGTATCGACTTCTGCAAAATATTCCTTGGTGTATTGTATCTCTACTTGTTGATGACGGAAATGGTCTATGCACCGGTTACGTACCGTTGTGGTGAGATAACCAGATACATTTTCCTGCTTGATATGCTTGATGTCTTCCCACAATTTGGCAAATACGTCACTTACAATGTCACGGCTTGCTTCCGCATCGTTGGTCAGATGATAGGCGTATAAATATAAGCGTGTATAGTGTTGTGTGAAAATCTGGTTGAAGGTGTTTTCGTATAGTAGTTTTTTTAGCATACTTGTGCTTTCTGTATTGAAATAAAAAGATTAACTGTCGGATATGTTATAAAGCTTCAACTTGTTGTACAGCGTTTTGCGGTCAATGCCCAACAGTTGTGCAGCGCGGCTCTTGTTGTTTCCCGTCTGCCGCAAGGCTTCGATGATTTGATGCTTCTCTGCCTCCTCATTGCGGAGAGGGATACCGATGATGGCCGGTGCGGGTTCTTTCAGTTCATTCAGTTCGTTGATAGTAATGAATTTGCCTTGTGCCAGCAAGGTTGCACGGCGTACCATATTCTTCATTTGGCGTAGATTGCCGGGCCAGGGATATTCCAATAGGGCGCGGGATGCCTTGTCATCAAAGCCGGTCAGTTGCTTGTCCATTTCGCGGTTGGCCTGGTCCAGAAAGAAATTGGCAAAGAGCAGGATGTCTTCACGGCGGTCTTTGAGTTGCGGCATGCGTAGGGTGAATTCATTGATACGGTGATATAAATCTTCACGGAACGCCCCTTTTTCGATGGCTTGCTCCAGATTTTCGTTGGTGGCGGATACCAGACGTATGTCCACGCTTATCTCTTTGTTTGAACCTACCGGACGTATCTTGCGCTCTTGCAAAGCACGCAGCAACTGTATTTGCACTTCATAGCTCAGATTACCTATCTCATCCAGGAAGATGGTACCGCCGTTGGCTTCGACGAAAGCGCCCGTTTTGTCGGTCAGTGCGCCGGTAAAGGCGCCCTTTATGTGCCCGAAGAACTCCGAAGCGGCCAATTCTTTGGGAATAGAACCGCAATCGATGGCTACAAACGGCTGGTCGGCACGCTTGCTGAGCTGGTGGATGCGGTGAGCTACGTATTCTTTGCCCGTTCCGCTGGCACCATTGATGAGTACAGACATATTGGTAGGTGAAACCAGTTTCACATAATTGTAGAGTTGTTTGGCTGCGTCGCTCTCTCCCTCAAGGAAGTCGGAGGAGGACAATGAGCCTTCTGCACCCTTCAGAGGCTGATTTTTCATCTTGTCGGAATGCATCGTCTGTTTGGGTGAAACGGATGGTCTGTTTGGGGTAAACGCATCATCTGTTCGGGACGAATGCATCATCTGTTTCAAAGCGGAGGATGATGCATTCAAGGCTTCGCCTATTTTTTTCAGTAATTCGTCCGGGTTCACAGGCTTGGCAATGTAATCGCAGGCTCCCAGTTTCATGGTTTGGACGGCCGACTGTATGTCAGCGTATCCTGTCATGATGATAAGCGGTATTTGCAGGCCGTGTTCGCCCAGCCATTTCAATAAGTCAATGCCATCCTTGTCGGGCAGGCGCAGGTCAGACAATATCAAGTCTACGGTTTCCGACTCAATATGTTTTTGAGCACGGGCAATGTTGCTGGCAGAGGTTACTTGGAAACCTTTTTTGCCGAGCCATGTTTTTAGCATCATGCCGTAAGTAATATCATCTTCTACAATTAATATGGATGTCATTGCTTTAGCCTTTTATCTCTTTTATGTAGGCAAAGGTAAGTGCTTTTGTCTGATTTTAGTATATTTGCAAACTTAAATTAAATAAAAAACAAAATGAAAAGAAATCTTATTGTATTATTAACTATACTGGTTTGCGGTCTGACTGCTTGCAAGCCGGGACAAAAGAAAGAGGAAGATATGGAAAAAGAAACGAAGCTGAAGATTGAAACAAGTGCGGGTGACATCACCGTGAAACTGTATAATGAAACCCCGAAACATCGTGATAACTTTATCAAGCTGGTGGAAGACGGCACGTATGAAGGTACGCTGTTCCACCGTGTCATCAAGGACTTTATGATACAAGCAGGTGACCCGGAATCGAAGAAGGCCCCGAAAGGCAAGATGCTGGGGGCAGGCGACGTGGGTTATACCGTTCCTGCCGAATTTGTTTATCCGAAGTATTTTCACAAAAAAGGTGCTTTGTCGGCTGCACGCCAGGGTGATGAGGTGAACCCTGACAAGGCATCATCCGGCTGCCAGTTCTACATTGTGACCGGAAAAGTGTATAATGACTCTACCTTGCTGGGGATGGAACAGCAGATGAATCAGATGCGCTTGAACAATGCTTTCAACGCGTTGGCGCAGAAACACATGAAGGAAATCTACAAGATGCGCAAGAATAATGACCAGGACGGTCTGATGGATTTGCAAGATTCCTTGATTGCGCAGGCAGAGGCTCAGGTTGCCAAGGAACCGGAGTTCAAGTTTACCCCCGAGCAGGTGAAGGCTTATACTACCGTGGGCGGTACTCCACATTTGGACGGTGCATATACCGTGTTCGGTGAAGTGCTGGAAGGTATGGATATTGTTGATAAAATACAGAAGGTCAAGACTGACCGTAACGACCGTCCCGAAGAGGATGTGGTTATTAAAAAAGTGACAGTGATAGATTGATGATAGATTCTGTCATTCCATTTTATGAAGATAAACAAAAAGATATTTGACAACGGTCTGCGGTTGGTGCACAATGAGGACACCAGCACGCAGATGGTTGCCTTGAATATTGTTTATGATGTGGGTGCCCGTGACGAACATCCTGAGCATACGGGCTTTGCCCATCTGTTCGAGCATCTGATGTTCGGAGGTTCGGTGCATATTCCTGATTATGACGCTCCTTTGCAATTGGCAGGCGGGGAGAATAATGCATGGACCAATAATGATATAACCAATTACTACCTGACGGTTCCAAAATCGAATGTGGAAATCGGCTTCTGGCTGGAGTCCGACCGCATGCTGGAACTGGCATTCAGTGAGCAAAGTCTTGAAGTGCAGCGTGCGGTAGTGATGGAGGAATTTAAACAACGTTGCTTGAACCAGCCGTATGGTGATGTGGGACATCTGCTTCGTCCTTTGGCTTATCAAACGCATCCTTATCGCTGGCCTACTATCGGGAAAGACCTCTCTCACATTGCCAATGCCACGCTGGACGAGGTAAAGGAATTCTTTTTTCGTTTTTATGCACCTAATAATGCAGTGTTGGCCGTTACCGGAAATATTTCGTGGGAAGAAACGGTTAGGCTGACAGAAAAATGGTTTGCTCCCATTCCCCGTAGGAATGTGCCCGTAAGGCAATTACCGCAAGAAGTTGTACAGACGGCAGAACGCCGGCAGACGGTGGAACGGAATGTTCCTCTGGATGCTTTGTTCATGGCTTATCACATGTGCAGCCGTGAGGATGCCGATTATTATGCCTTCGATATTCTGTCGGATATTCTGAGCAATGGACGTTCCAGTCGCTTGACCCGCAGGCTGGTGCAGGAGCAGAAGTTCTTTTCCAGTCTCGATGCCTATATCTCCGGTACACGGGATGCCGGCCTGCTGCATATCAGTGGAAAACCATCTGCAGGCGTATCTTTGGAACAAGCCGAGGCTGCTGTCCGGAAAGAGTTGGAAGAGTTGAAATCCGGGTTTGTTGGAGAACAAGAATTGGAGAAAGTAAAGAACAAGTTTGAGTCTACACAGATATTCGGCAACATCAATTATCTGAATGTTGCCACGAATCTTGCCTGGTTTGAACTGACCGGACAGGCAGAAGACATAGACCGTGAAGTGGACAATTACCGCTCTGTGACGGCAGAACAGCTTCATAGGGTCGCCCAACAGACCTTCCGCGATGAAAACGGGATTGTGCTTTATTACCAAAAAGAAAACCTTTAGTATGAAAAATTTATTTGATACGTATAAGCAGCACTACAAAGCATTGCTTCTCCTGGGGCTGCCCATTGTGGTGGGGCAGTTGGGAGTCATTGTGCTTGGTTTTGCCGATACGCTGATGATTGGGCATCACAGCACGGAAGAGCTGGGTGCCGCTTCTTTCGTAAACAATCTGTTTACTCTTTGCATTATTTTCAGTACGGGCTTCAGCTACGGGCTGACACCGGTTGTAGGGGGCTTCTACGGTAACCGCCGCTTTGCCGAGGCAGGGCAGGCGTTGCGGTGTAGCCTGGTTGCCAATGTGCTGGTGGCTTTGTTGCTGACTCTTGTCATGGCTGTTCTCTATTTCAATGTGGAGCGGCTGGGACAGCCCGGAGAATTGCTGCCTCTAATCAAGCCTTACTATCTGGTGTTGCTTGCTTCACTGGTCTTTGTCATGCTGTTCAACGGTTTCAAACAGTTTACGGACGGCATCACCGATACCAAGACGGCCATGTGGATTCTGCTCGGAGGGAATGCGCTTAACATCGTAGGAAACTATATACTTATCAATGGAAAGCTGGGCTTTCCGGAGATGGGACTGCTTGGTGCGGGTATCAGCACTTTGTTCTCCCGCATTGTGATGGTGGTGGTCTTTGCGGCGATTGTGCTTCGCGGCCGCCGGTTTATCCGTTACAGGCTCGGCTTCATGCGGCTGGGGTGGTCGATGCCGATGTTCAGGAAGCTCAATGCACTGGGCTGGCCCGTGGGTATGCAGATGGGTATGGAGACCGCTTCCTTCAGTCTGAGCGTCGTCATGGTGGGCTGGCTGGGGACACTTGCCCTGGCATCGCATCAGATAATGCTTACTATCTCTCAGTTCACCTTCATGATGTATTATGGCATGGGCGCTGCGGTTGCCGTGCGTGTCAGCAACTTCAAGGGGCAGGGAGACGGGCAGAATGTGCGCCGCTCGGCGTATGCCGGCCTTCACATCATCCTGTGTATGGAGGTGGTGTTGCTGGGTATCGTCTTTGCGCTTCGCGGTCAGGTAGGGGGATGGTTTACGGACAATGCGGAAGTGTCCGGCATGGTTGCCGCTCTCTTCTTCCCGTTCTTGGTTTACCAGTTCGGCGATGGGTTGCAGATTAACTTTGCCAATGCCCTGCGCGGCATCTCGGATGTGAAACCGATGATGATTATTGCATTTATATCCTATTTTATTATATCTTTGCCCGTAGGGTACCTTTGCGGTTTCGTTTTCGGTTGGGGGCTGACGGGAGTCTGGATGGCTTTCCCGTTCGGACTGACCAGTGCGGGAGTGATGCTGTGGTTGAGGTTCCGTAAACAGACCAGGGAAAGGATTTGATAGTATGAATAATGTCTCCAAAGTAAAGATTGCCGTAGGCTACACTTTGTTGCTGGCGGTATTGTTTTTTTCCTTGTTTTTCGTACACCGGGAAATGGAGAACCTTATTCTTACTGATGACCGCGATGTACAATGGACAGACAGCGTGCTTGCTTTGATACGCGAGAAGGATACCAATACGATAAAAATGCTGCGCACGCTGAGTGAGGCGAATGACAGCATGGTATCCACCAGTGACATTGAGCAGATAATTGCCCAGCAGGACTCGGTAGTGACCCAGCAGCGTGTGCAGCACCGTATCATTACACATCGGGATACCGTCGTGACACGCCCTCGGAAGAAGGGGTTTTTCCGTCGTTTGGGTGAAGTGTTTGTCCCCCCAAAGAAAGATACGGCTATCCAGGTAAAGACCTCCCTTGAATTTGCAACGGATACGGTGATTGAACCCTATAATCCGGCCGATTCTTTGCATGAGAAACTGCGTGCCGTGGCCCAGCAGAAAAAAGCTGTAAACACTGTTATACAGCGACGTAAACGCTATCTGCAACGCTTGGACCATATGCTGACCGCTCGTATTGACAGCTTGCTGAAAGATTACGAGACGGAAACTCTGCTGCGTGCACGGACGGAAGCCGAGTATCAACAAGCGGTCCGACGCCGTTCGGCCAAGATTATCAGTGGCATTGCCGTAGGTGCGGTGTTGCTTTCCGCTTTTTTTCTTATTATCATCGGCCGCGACATAACCCGAAGCAACCGTTACCGTCGTGAGTTGGAAGAGGCCCGTCGTCGTGCCGAGGATTTACTCGCTGTCCGTGAAAAACTGATGCTTGCCATTACCCATGATTTCAAAGCCCCGCTCGGTTCTATTATGGGCTATGCCGACTTGCTTTCCCGTCTGACGGTGGATGAGCGTCAGCGGTTCTATCTGGACAATATGAAAACCTCATCGGAACATCTGCTGAAGCTGGTCGTTGATTTGCTCGACTTCCATCGTCTTGATTTGAACAAGGCCGAAATCAACCGGGTCACCTTTCATCCTTCCCGCCTGCTTGAAGAGATACACGTCAGTTTTGAACCACTTACGGCTGCCAAAGGACTGGCGCTTCATTGCGACATTGCCCCGGAGCTGGGCGGTACCTATATTTGCGACCCCTTGCGTCTGCGCCAGATTATCAACAATTTGCTGTCCAATGCCGTGAAGTTTACGGACCAAGGCAGTGTTACCATGACTGCCCGTTACGAGGACCGTCGACTGGTAGTTGCCATTGCTGATACCGGTAAAGGTATGGAACCTGCCGACCGGGAACGTATCTTCCAGGAGTTTACCCGCTTACCGGGTGCTCAGGGTAAAGAGGGGTTTGGACTTGGACTTTCCATTGTCCGTATGCTGGTACAGTTGCTTGAAGGCACGATTGATGTAGACAGTGTGCCAGGCAAGGGAAGCACTTTCACCATATATATTCCTATCTATCCCGTAAGGAGTGAAGGACGGAGAATGAAGGATGAAGAATCGGGATGTGCTGCCACGCCGAATGGCAATTCTTCATTCCCCGTTCCTCATTCTTCACTGAAGAATGTCCTCCTTATCGATGATGACCGTATTCAGCTTACCCTTACTGCCGCCATGCTTCAGCAGAGTGGTATAAATTCTGTCTCTTGTTTACAACTGGATGAACTGCTGGATGCCTTGCGCACTGCAACCTTTGATGTTCTGCTTACTGATGTGCAGATGCCTGCTATTAATGGTTTTGATTTACTGAAACTGCTTCGTGCTTCGAACATACCGCAGGCACAGTCTGTTCCGGTGATTGCTGTCACTGCCCGCAGTGACATGCAGCGTGAGGAATTTACGGTGCATGGATTTGCCGGATGCCTGCATAAGCCGTTTACCGTCAGTGAATTGCTACATGAATTGAATATGGAGGACAAAGGGATGGAGGTTATGGAAGTTTCGGAAACTTCGGCTTGCCCGGGGTATAAATTCTCTTCGCTCACTGCTTTTTCGGTCGATGACCCCGAGGCGGCAAAGTCCATTCTGGAAAGTTTTGTGGCTGAAACCCGCCTCAATGCGGAGCGTTTGCAGAAGGCTGTGGAGAATGAGGATGTGGACGAGATGGCTGCTGTCTCCCACAAAATGATTCCCCTCTTTACTTTAATTGGAGCAGCGGAACTGGTTGCATTGCTGAAACTGTTGGAAACTTCTCATGGAGTGCCTTTTACCGGAGAGTTGAAAGAACACGCCCTTGCCGCCCTCGTTTTGATAGAGGATGTCATTACTCAGGCAACAGCTTTTCCGTAATGGGGGAACAGAGAAGAATACGTGATTTTTCTCTGTCGGGAACCAAATGTCGAAAGAAATTGTTTACTTTGTAGGACTTTTAAATACGATGAAAGATTGACGTTCCGATGAGAAGAAAATGGTTGAGAACAGCACTGTGGGTGTTGCTTACTCCTATTATACTGTTTATAATATTGATGATATTGCTTTATGTGCCTCCCGTACAGAATTTGATACGGAAGCAGGCTACGGCAATTGCATCAGGTGCTACGGGTATGGACATATCCGTGGAGCGGATTGACCTTCGCTTTCCTTTGAATTTGTTGGTCCGCGGTGTATTGGTGGTACAGCCTGCCGACAGTGCTGTTGATGTGCAGCATCCCGATACCTTGCTGAATCTTGGAAGTTTGAACGTACGGGTACAGGCATGGCCTTTACTCAAAGGGAAAGTGGAGGTGGATGACATTACCTTGAAACAAGTTGCTGTCAACTCCTCCAATTTAATGGAAGGTATGTGCATCAAAGGAGTACTGGGGCATTTCTTTTTCGAAAGCCATGGCATAGACCTTACAAAAGAAGATGCCATCCTCAATAATATAGAATTGAGCGATACCCATGTGCAGGTGATGCTTGCAGATACCACTGAGACTCCCAAAGACACTACTGACACTGCGTTAAACTGGAAAGTCACACTCCATACTCTGAAGTTGAAGAACGTCTCGGTCGATTTACAGATGCCATTGGACTCCATGGGGCTGAAAGCCCATATAGGAGATGCTGAGATTGCGGACGCTGCTGCCGACCTGAAACACCAGTTCTATGGCTGGAGAAAATTCCTGCTGACTGGAACTTCTGTCAATTATGATACCGGTGGCCCGGGGAGTGCGATAGGCTTCGACCCCTCGCACATTGCTCTTCGCGACATTCGCCTGGGCATTGATTCTGTGATGTACTACGGCAGAGATATGAATGCCGTTATCCGGGAATTTTCCATGTATGAGCGTTCCGGTTTGAGTGTAACTTCCCTGACCGGGCGGTTGTTTGCCGATTCTACCGTTATCCGTATCCCTTCTTTGAAGTTGCTGACACCTCATAGTGAGATGAACCTTACGGCACAGACTTACTGGGAACTGATAAATATACCTACCACCGGCCGTCTGACAGCCCGTTTCAATGCCCGTATCGGCAAACAGGATGTACTGCTTTTTGCCGGTGGCTTGCCGGAAGCTTTCAAGGAAGCCTATCCGTTCCGTCCGTTGGTGATTCATGCAGGTACGGAAGGAAACCTGAAGCAGATGCAGATTTCCCGTTTTACGGCTGAGCTGCCCGGAGCCTTTTCGTTGAGTGGGGGAGGAGAATTCTGGAGCTTGACCGACAGTGTGAAACGCAATGGAAGCATGGACTTCGAAATGCATACGCAGAACTTGAACTTCCTGACCGGACTAGCTGACATTGCTCCCGATGGCTCCATCATTGTGCCGGACAGTATGCACCTTGCGGCACGTCTCGGTATGGAGGGGGCGCAGTGCACTGCCGCCCTGAAACTGAAGGAGAAGGAAGGCGCCTTGAATTTGGACGCCGCCTATAATCTTGTTACGGAAGCCTACCATGCCGACCTTGCCATCAACAACTTGCAGGTGCATCACTTCCTGCCCAAGGACTCTATCTATACTCTTACGGCAAAGATGTCCGCTAAGGGGCAAGGGGTGGATGTGGCATCACGAAAAACTGTGGCCGCTTTGAATGCCTCCTTGGAAAAACTACAGTATGGCCATTGGGACATTTCCGGTGTAGATGTGCATGCCGGACTCAAGTCATCCGTTGCTACCGTCCGTCTTGCCAGCGATAATGTCCTTCTCAAGATGCAGGGAAATGCGGATATGCGTCTTGACCGCAGCTATCTGGATGGCGCTTTGGATTTAAATGTGGAAGAGGTGAATCTGCATAAGCTGGGTTTGGTGCCCCGACCATTGAAACACCCGTTTGCCTTTACAATGGGAGCGGAGGCACGTCATGATTCTCTCAAGTTGAGGCTTGATGCCGGTGACTTGAATCTGCGTTTCCGCGCTCACAGCACGTTGAAGAAGTTGATGGAACAGTCGGATAAATTTGTCTCTATCCTGACAAAGCAGATTGATGAACGGCGTTTGGACCATGCCGCTTTGCGCCAAGTCCTTCCTTCAGCGGGCATGCATCTGGAAGCCGGTAACCAGAATCCCGTCAGCTATTTCCTGGCTGCAAAGGGTATTTCCTATAATGATTTCAAACTGAGCTTCGGATTTACTCCGCAAGTCGGCATCAATGGACGTACAGCTGTTCACGGATTGCGCATGGACTCCTTGCAGCTCGATACGATATTTTTTACAGTGAAGCAGGATACTGCCCGCATGAAGTTGCAAGGTGGTGTCATAAACGGTCCCAAGAACCCGCAGTTTGTGTTCCGTAGCACACTGACGGGTGAAGTCCGTAATGAAGATGCGGAACTGACTGTGGATTATGTGAATGGAAAAGGGCAGACCGGTGTTCTATTCGGTATTAATGCCCGTCCGTTGACCGAAGGACACGGTCGCGGTAATGGTGTGCTGCTGAACCTTATTCCTGCCGAGCCGATTATCGCTTTCCGTAAATTCCACTTTGCGGACAATAGTAACTGGATTTATCTGCATAAGAATATGCGCGTCTATGCCAATATTGATATGGACAGCGACGATGGTCTGTGTTTCCGTATGCAATCCGACAAGAATGATACCCTTTCCTTGCAGAATATAAACGTAGAACTGAGCCGATTGCGCCTGGATGAACTTACGGAGGTACTTCCTTATATGCCCCGGCTTACGGGATTGTTCTCCGCCGAAGCAAATTATATACAGACTGCCACTTCCCTGCAGGTGTCCGCCGAAGCCAATGTAGAGAAACTGACCTACGAACGCCAACCGGTTGGAGATATCGGCTTGGGGGCTACCTGGTTGCCGGGCGACAAGAATACGCACTATTTGAATACCTATTTTACACATGATAACGAAGAAGTGATGACCGCCGACGGTATCTTGACGCAGAAAAACGGAAAGGATACTCTGGAAGTGTCCACCCGTTTCGAGCATTTCCCATTGAAGATGGCCAATGCATTCATCCCTGACCAAATGGTGGCCTTTACCGGAGATATTGATGGAGGGCTTTATATTTACGGTTCGCTGGACAAGCCTCAGATGCATGGTGATATTGTTTTGGACAGTGTGTCTGTCTATGCACGCCAGGCGGGAGCACGTTACTGGTTCGACAACCGTCCGGTACAGATAAAGGACAATCAGTTGATATTTGATAAGTTTGCCATTTATACCACCAGCAAGAATCCGTTTACGATTGACGGTAAGGTTGATTTCCGGAATATGGAGCGTCCTACTGCCAACCTCAATCTGCTGGCAGAGAACTATACGTTGCTGGATGCACCGCGTACTCGCGAAAGTCTGGTGTATGGAAAGGTGTTCGTCGACTTGCATGCCACGGTGAAGGGGCCGCTTGACGGGCTCACGATGCGTGGAAACATGAATTTGCTGGGCAATACCAACGTAACCTACGTGTTGACCGATTCCCCTTTAACGGTGGAAGACCGTCTCAGCGGGCTGGTTACCTTTACCTCGTTCACCGATACGACGTCGGTAAAAGCGGATGAGGTTCCTGCCATGTCTTTGGGAGGATTGGAAATGTATATGTCCGTCCATATTGACGATGCTGTCCGTCTTCGTGCTGACTTGAGTCCCGACCGCAGCAAATACATCGAACTGGAAGGTGGCGGTGATTTGAATATGCAGTATACTCCCCAAGGGGATATGAGCCTTACCGGACGCTATACCCTTTCGGGTGGCGTCATGAAATATTCGCTGCCTATCATCCCGTTGAAGGAGTTCCAGTTCAATCCCGGCAGTTATGTGGATTGGCGGGGGAATATTATGAATCCTACGCTGAGCCTGAAGGCTACGGAACGTATGCGTGCTTCTGTGGCCGATGGTGACGGGGACGGTTCGCGCATGGTGAACTTCGATGTTTCCATTTCCATCAAGAACAGGCTTGACGCTCCCGATTTGATATTCGATATTTCGGCGCCCGAAGATGCCGCAGTAGAGAATGAGCTGCAGGCAATGGGTGCAGAAGAGCGTAGTAAGCAGGCCATTGCCATGCTTGCCACGGGTATTTACCTGAACAGTGGTGCCAAAGGAGGAGGTTTGTCAATGGGAGCCGCCTTGAACTCAGTGCTTCAGAGCCAGATAAACTCCTTGGCGGGAGGTATAAAAGGCGCCAATATCAGTGTAGGTGTGGAAGACCGTACCTCTGCTGAAACGGGCGACACGCAGAAAGACTTCAGTTTCCGTTATTCCCAGCGTTTCTTCAACGACCGTGTACAGATAGTCATCGGTGGAAAAGTGTCCACCGGGGCCAATGCCACGAACGATGCGGAATCATTCATTGACAATATATCGCTGGAATACCGTCTTGATGCGTCGGGTACTCGATATGTCCGTGTATTCCATAATAAAAACTACGAAAGCATACTCGACGGTGAGATAACCGAAACGGGTGTCGGCCTTGTGCTGCGCCGGAAGATGGACCGATTGAGTGAACTCTTCATCTTTAGGAAGAAAAAGATAAAACCGGAGGCTGAAAATAGCGATATGAAAAAGTAGGAATGTGATATGAAACGACTGATATTATATATTGCAGGATTGATATTTCTGGCAGGTTGCTCCACCACGAAGCACTTGCCCGAGGGGGAGATACTCTATACCGGCCAAAAGCCGATGATTGTATTGAACCGCAGTGAAACGTCTGTTGGTGAGATTGCTATGGAAGAGGTGGAAGCCGCCCTTGCTACGGCACCGAACAATTCGTTGCTGGGAAGCTCTACTATCCGCTATCCCTTTCCTTTCGGACTGTGGATTTACAATGGTTTCCAGAAGTATGAGAAGGGATTCGGAAAGTGGATATTCAATAAATTTGCCGCCACTCCGGTGCTTATGTCTACGGTGAATCCCGATATACGCCAGAAGGCGGCGGTTAACTTGCTGCGCGATTATGGCTATTTCAACGGAAGCGTCAGCTACAAGACATTTATCGACCCGAAGGACTCGCTGAAGGCAAAGTTGCAATATACGGTGAACATGCGTAACCCCTACTTTATAGATACGGTATATTATCGTGGTTTCAGCGAGCGTACCACTCGCATTATGGAGCTGGGACGCCGACGTTCCCTTATCAGTTCGGGAGAACAATTCAATGTGGCTGATTTGGATGGGGAGCGTACCCGTATCAGTACCCTGCTGCGTAATGTGGGCTGTTATTATTTCCGTCCCGACTACCTGACCTATCAGGCCGATACCATGATAGTTCCCAATGGGCATGTCCAGATGCGCTTGATTCCCGTTCCCGGTATGCCAAAGGTAGCCGAGAAGCAGTTCCGTGTGGGGCGTAAATCCGTCTATCTTCTTGGAAAGCAGGGGCAGGAACCCAATGACAGCATGGATTACAAAGGCTTGACCATACATTACTACAACAAACCTCCGGTACGTCCCAACATGCTTTACCGTTGGTTGAACTATCAAGGTTATCGGCGGAAACGTCAGATACAGGACAGCGCAGGTATTGCCCGCCAGCGTTCTATGCAGAGTTTGTATAGTTTGTACCGTCAGACCCGTATTCAGGAGCGTCTGGCAAGCGTCGGTATTTTCCGTTATGCGGAGATGCAGTATATACCGCGTGATACGGCGTTTGTGTCTGATACATTGGATGTGAGGGTCATTGCCGCGCTCGATAAACCCTACGATGCGGAGTTGGATTTTAATGTCACCATGAAGAGCAATAACCAGACGGGACCGGGTGCCGCTTTTACGGTGACGAAGAACAATGTCTTCGGTGGCGGTGAAAGCTGGAATGTGAAGTTGAACGGTTCGTACGAATGGCAGACGGGCAAGGCAAGTTCTTCCTTGATGAACAGTTATGAACTGGGTATCTCCACTTCGCTTATCTTTCCGCGCGTGGTGTTTCCTAGGATGGGCGACCGTGAGTATGACTTCCCGGCTACAACGACTTTCCGTTTATATGCCGACCAGATGAACCGTGCCAAGTATTATAAGCTGTTGGCTTTTGGCGGTAATGTCACTTATGACTTCCAGCCCAAATCGACTTCCAGGCACAGTATAACTCCTTTCCGTTTGACATTCAATGTGCTGCGTAATCCTACTGCCGCTTTCGATACGTTGCGTGCCGAGAATCCGGCACTCTACGTTAGTTTGCGCGACCAGTTCATTCCTGCCATGGAGTACACCTATACTTATGACAACGCTTCCGTGCGCGGCAAGCGTAACCCCATCTGGTGGCAGACCACCGTTGCGTCGGCCGGTAACCTGACTTCTGCCGTCTACCGTATTTTCGGCAAGCCGTTCAGTGAGGAAGGAAAGAAGCTTTTCGGGGTACCTTTTGCACAGTTCCTGAAGCTGAACTCGGAATTCAGGTACCATTACCGGATAGACAAGAACCAAATGATAGCCTCGCGTATTGCCGGAGGGGTGATATGGTCGTATGGCAACGCTACGACTGCACCTTATACGGAACAGTTCTATATCGGCGGTGCCAACAGTGTGCGCGCCTTTTCTGCACGCAGTATAGGTCCGGGCGGCTATCCTCCCGAGACGGACAGAAAATATACCTATATCAACCACGTGGGTGATATTCGCATAGAAGCCAATATCGAGTATCGCTTCCGTATGATTGCCGACTTGCATGGAGCGGTGTTTCTGGATGCCGGCAATGTATGGCTGATGCGTAAGGACGAAAATCGCCCGAACGGTGAGTTCACCTTGAAGAATTTCCCGAAACAGATTGCTTTGGGCACGGGATTTGGCTTGCGTTACGATTTGGACTTTCTTGTTTTCCGTCTGGATTTGGGTATCGGGCTTCACGACCCGTATGATACCGGGAAGTCGGGGTATTATAATATTCCCAAGTTCAAGGACAGCATGGCGTTGCATTTTGCCATCGGTTATCCGTTCTAAATGTACCTTTTTGAACGGATAGTGGTAAAGAATGAACTAAAACTCCCTTCTGTCAGCCATAAATTTTTGTACATTTGCAGCCGTTATCAACTGTGATATACTAACCTTTTTAAATAATAACTAAATATGAAACCAACTTTATTCTTATTGGCAGCCGGCATGGGCAGCCGTTATGGTGGCTTGAAACAATTGGACGGACTAGGCCCGAATGGCGAAACTATCATGGATTATTCTATTTACGATGCCATCAATGCCGGTTTTGGAAAGCTCGTTTTCGTAATTCGTAAAGATTTTGAGCAGGATTTCCGCGACAAGATTATTTCCAAATACGAAGGCCATATCCCCTGCGAACTGGTATTCCAGTCCATCGATGACCTTCCCGAAGGCTTCACCTGCCCCGAAGGCCGTACCAAACCTTGGGGAACCAACCATGCTGTAATGATGGGTGCCGATGTAATAAAGGAACCGTTTGCTGTTATCAACTGCGACGATTTCTACGGTCGTGATTCCTTCCAGGTAATGGGCAAATTTCTTGCAGCCCTTCCCGAAGGTTCCAAAAATGTATATTCCATGGTAGGCTTCCGCATCGGTAATACATTGAGCGAAAGCGGTACCGTATCCCGTGGTTTGTGCGGAACGGATGCAAACAACTTGTTGACTTCTGTAGTAGAGCGTACCAAGATTCAGCGTATGGACGGCGAGGTGAAGTACATCGATGATAACGGTGAATGGACTGCCACTCCCGAGACGACTCCGGTCAGCATGAACTTCTGGGGTTTCACTCCCGATTATTTTGCTTACAGTGCAGAGTTTTTCAAGAGTTTCTTGAGCGACCCGAAGAATATGGAGAACCTGAAAAGCGAATTCTTCATCCCGCTGATGGTGGATAAGCTGATTAACGATGGCACTGCTACCTGCGAAGTGCTTGATACAACCAGCAAGTGGTTCGGTGTGACTTATCCCGAAGACCGTCAGAGTGTAGTCGACAAGATTCAGGCTTTGGTGGATGCGGGCGAGTATCCTGCGAAGCTGTTCTGAGTTTGTTAACCAAAGGCAGATACCCGTTGGGGCTTATTCTCTGATTATAATCGGACAATAGATTCGCATGCCTCCGCTACTGCCGGATGGTGGGTGACGAAGATACATGTTTTGCCTGCGCAGTCTCTGCGCAGGTTTTTTATTAACAGCCGTTCCGTGTCGGGGTCGAGGGCAGAAGTGGCTTCATCTAAAAGAAGAATGTTTCCGGGGCGTAGCAGAGCGCGGGCAATGGCGATGCGTTGGGCTTGTCCTTCACTGAGTCCACCACCTCGTTCGCTGAGTGGGGAGTCTACGCCGTCGGGAAGGTGGAAGACGAAGTCGGCGGTGGCGGTTTGCAGGGCTTGATATATGGCTTCTTGAGAAGCTTGTGGGTTTCCCATCAGCAGGTTGTCACGGATAGTTCCGCTGAAAAGGGTATTGCCTTGCGGGACATATACGAAGTTCTTGCGGGTTTGCGGAGAGACGGTATGATTGGTTTCAAGTGGATGTTTGGCGGGTATCAAGAGTATCTGTCCCTCTTGTGGCGTTGCCAGTGCCAACAATAGCCGGATGAGCGTTGTCTTTCCTTTTCCTGTTTCTCCGACTATAGCTATGCAGCTACCGGCGGGGAAACGGCAGGAGAAGCGGCTGAATACCGGACGGTCATCGGGAGTGTAGCGAAAAGTCACGTCTTTCAGTTCCAGTTCCGGGGTAGAGGCGAGGAATATGCTGTCACCATCCGCTTCTGCCGGCAGTCTTTCCAATTCCAATAGCCGGTCTATGGCGGTAAGGGCATTGACTACGGAAGGTATCAGGCGTGAGAGGTCGAACACGGGACGCTGGACTTTTCCTACCAATTGCAAAAAGGCGGTCATCGTTCCGAAGGTGATACAGCCTGCGCTGAGGTGAACGGCTCCCCAAAGAAAAGCCGTGAGGTATCCGCCGGAAAAGGCAAGGGCCACTAACATGTGGGCAGAAAGCGAGAAACGGGTACGTCCCATGACTTGGCTGTGGAGCATGTCTTGCAAGTCATCGAGTTTGTCCAGATGCCGTTCGCCTTGTTCCAATGTTTTAATCACTATGCGATGTTGCAGGCTCTCTTGTATGACGGACTGGATGCGACCGTCACTGTTCCGAATATCATGTGTATAGCGTTTCATTCGTCGCATATAGAAACGGCTGCCTGATAGAAAGACGGGCAGGATGGCAACAATCAGCCATGGCAGTGAAGGGTCTAAAAAGTAGAAGAATAGAAAGGCTGCCAGCAGTTGTATACTCGTGACGATGAATGCCGGGACAGAAGAGGTGAGCAATGTGACGATGGCGGTGGTGTCTTGTTCTACCCGGTTCACTACGTCTCCGGTATGGAAACGCTCCAATTCGTTCCAGCGGCTTTGCAGTAAGCGCGAGAAGAGGCGGTGGCGAAGGGCGTTGCCCGTCTCTATCTGCATACGGGTACTTATCCAAGTGTCAGCAGCTCCGCACAGTAATTGGGCAGTCAGCAGGACAACGGTGAGAACGGCGATATGCGTCAGGTTGTCGTCTGTTATTCCGGTAGCGGTGTCTATCACCCGTTTGGTTGCATAGATAAAGGCTAGGGCAAAGGCCACGCCCAGAATGCCGGTGAGGCAACTTAGCAGGATACGTCCGCGTTGTTCGGCAGATACCTCTCGAATATACCTAAGTTTTTCACGTCTGTCCTTTTTCACTTTTTTGTCCTTCTGTTGCTTTTTCATTCCTTTTATTTTCCGGGTTCTTTTATTTCTTTGTCCTTGCTTTCTTGTCTTTTACTCCTTTTGATCGGTTTATTTGTATAGCTATCGTTCCCCCTATCAGAGTCACGGGATACCAGAGTGCTTCGTACGGTGCAAATTGACGCAGTTCGTTGCAGCGTCGGGTGGCGCGGCAGAAGGTGTACCACTTTCCTGCCCAATATCCTTTGGGGCGTGGCTTGATGCGGTTATCATGTTGCCCGAAGTTACCGGTAGACAGGATGTCTTCCAATAATTGTTCTCCTATCTGCTTGGTGCCTTCCAAGGGGAAAGGAAGCCGGTTAGCGGGCAATCCCAGTCGGGTGACGGCAATGTAGCCGAATGCTTGTGCGGCATGCAATAGTCCGAGGTCCTGCAACTGGCGAAGCAGGGTGGTGGCATCTATTTCTTTGTGGCGATTGGCAAGCAGACAAGTCCAGTCGCATAGCTGGCGCAGGCCGATTCCGCTGTTCAGGAAATGTACAAAGGCATGCAGGAAGATATAAAGTGCATTGAAGGTGGCCGGAGGTATGGCGATACTGACGGCCTTCGAGTCCTCTTTCCCGGTTTCGGAGAATAGGGCATAGTCTGTTTCCTGCGGGTACCATTTTCTGATAATCTGCTGAAAGTGCCGGTTGGCAAGCGGACTGTTCAGCCGGAGGATGATGCGGTGGTTCTCGATGTGTACTCCTTTCAAACTGTAGCTGGCATGCTTGTCGGACGCTTCTCCCTCGACTATGGCGCCTTGTTGCAGCAGGAGGCGATTGGCTATGGGTTGCCCTTGTTTTCCTAAATAGATGTCGATGTCTCCGCATTGCCGGTGCAAGGGAGTGCGGTAGTTGGTGCCGATGCCTTGCCCTTTCAGCAGTACGGGATGCAGCCCGGCTTCCCGGTAAAGGGTATTGAGTTCGGGCAGAAGCTGGTTGAGGCGTTTGTTGGCTTGTTCTATCTGTGCAGTCCGGGCAGCCCATTTCAGATAGAGGACGCGTGGAGGGCGCAGTTCGGCCGGCAGACTGCTTATGCCGTCAAAAGTCAGTGCAAGCAGGGCTTGTGAGTTTGCCATGCGGTACACGGTTTCCCAGTCGTCCGGCGAGACCGACCGGAAGAGTTGTCGGTCTGCCGGAGTGCCCCACAGGCCGGAGCGTACCAATGAAAAGAAAGCGTGTTGCATATCCGTCCTTATTCTATGATTCCTTCGCGGTCAAGGGAGTCGATAAACTTCTGCGCATCGCGACGGGCCGATTCGTTATCTACATCATAGCGGCTGGTCAGGGCTTCTGTCACGCTGTCTGTATCGAACTCTTTGTTTTCTATCTCTTGCCAAAGCATGGCGGAAGTTTGGTTCAGGCTGATGACTTTGCTGAAGTCCACGTTCGACGAGCCGTCTTGCATGATGATGTAGTCATCGCCTATCCGGTGCAGGATAAATCCTTGTTTGATTTTCATGGTTATTTTGTTTTATATTCTTCTGAACAGGGCGAGCAGCCAGCGGCGAGCGGGGTTTAGCTTCATCCACCAGTAGGAGTAGAGCTTCCAGACTTTGCCGTCGGCGGTGTACCGTTTGTCTTTTCGCATGGCTTCGGTCATGACGCCCATTACCCGTCCGATGTCGGTTTCTTCGGTCTGGGCGAGGTTGCCGTCGCCTTGCAGGATGAGTATGTCTCCGTTCCGACGGATGATGCGGTGAAAGACGATGCGTTCCGTCAGGTCGCGTGCCAGTACGGTGACGCCCGGTTGCAGCTGTTCTGTGGTGAAATCGCCCAGTGTCACCCGGTCACGGCGGTCCACTAAGAAAGGATTCATGCTGTTGCCCCGCACGGTGATGGTTACTGTATGTCCCTCTTTGATGAGACGCGCCACTTCGGGAAGCAATATCTCGTTGGGAATGCTTTTCTTCATCGGCTGTTCAGTTCATCATTCATAACTTATCCTTCTACCGTCTTTCTGCAAAGTTCCGTCGCTTCACGGTCGGGCAGGCATTTCAGATGATAGACGGGTGCCAGCGTGGCAAGTTCCGTCACAGTGGCGACAATGGCGTTATAGATTTCCTTGTTCTGCTTCAGGCAAGAGCAGGAGGGGAGGAGGGTGGCGAAAGCATGTGCTGCTCTCTCTTGCTCTATTTCATTCTGCGGTGCTTGTTCCAAGCGGACGAAGGCGCCTACGGTCATGGATTCTTTCCGATAGCAAGGTGTCTTTCCGCTCCACGGAGAACCGAAAACAGTGGCTTGCTTGCCGAGGCTGTCCACATGTACTATCGGATTGTCATCGTTCAGTAGATGGCAGTCCGAGAACTGTTGCAGCCAGAGCCCGGTGTGCGTACTTTTGCCCGTGCCGCTTTTCCCTAAGAAGAGGTAGCCTTTGCCTGTTTCAGTAGCGACAACCGAGGCATGCATCAGCAGTGTATGGTGGCGGGCGGCATTGAAGGCATAGAGCATCATCAAGAAGTTGTTCAGTACGAAGTTCGTTTCGTTTTCCGGAGCCGGTGTTTCTGTCCTGCAGGCCGGTAGGTGGATGAAGCATTGCCTGAAGTTATCGTTGCACTCCATCCAATAGTTTTTCCCGCTTTTCCGTGGGGTGATGGATACAAGGTGTGAGCTGTGGGGCAAAGGGCGAATGATGCAATCGGCATCTTCCCAGTTGAAACATATATCATCGGGAGTTTTCGCTATGGTTCGTTTTGTCGTTGTTTCGTCATCGTCTATCTCTGTTTCAAAGATTACTTTTTGCGTCGTGTCTATTGTCGTGATGAACGGAATCAGTGAAGGCAGCGCCTTGAATATATTGAAGTCGGAAGGTTTCACCATGCGAAAGGTGTGCGGTCCTACTTGATAATCCAATATCTGTATTCTCATATGTTTTGATTGTTAGTTGTTATTCATGATACTTTGGGCTACTCAGAAAAATAATGAATGTTTGTGTGAATGAGGAAGATTTGAGAGATTTTTCAACTGTCTTGTTGTCATTCTTTAGACGCGGAGGACGCAGATCTATAAAAGAAAATCCGCTGTCCGCCGCATCTAAAAGATAGTAATAAGGCGATTCCGATATCTCTTCGTTTGGTTTGCGAGGATATATTGCTTCCTTTCTTAGAATTTGGCTTATCGGTTCTCCTGACTTGTTTGGCCAACAATATATTCTTTCCTCCCATCACCGACTTTGTGGGCTGCTGTATATACACTGCCGTCACGGGTAACCTCGTAGCCTGTTACCAAATAGGACTCATTGTCGTCCATATTCGGATTTGCCGGGTTGAAATTGATGAACGTTCCACCGGACACCTGGATGCTGGCAGTGTTCTTGTCTGTATTCTTTAAGTTCAGTACCCAGTATCTGCCATCCGTGTCGTTGTTGGGTGTACCATATTTGCCGGATTCAAATGTTCCTCCATAGATATTGATTTTCCCATTCTCTCTTGCATAAATCAGGTCTATCTGGGTGTTCAGTTTCTGGGTGTTATAGTAAGAACCGCCATGAATATTTACTGTCCCGTATCCTCGGGCTTCAATTACCATGCGATAACCATCGTCTTTCGCTGTAGCAGATGCATCGCACTTCACATTGCCGTTGCCTGAAATGTTTAGTGTTCCGTTCTGTACAGTAAAGATTTGTGTGAAAGGAGTGGCATCAGCTGTTTCTGAGGAATTGATGATGTCGTGGCCATTCAGGTTTAAGTTTGCCGTTGCGTTTGCAGCATTCAATATGTAGCCTGTGGCAAGCTCCGTCTTGGCGATGTTGATATTTGAGAGAAGTTTTATATCCACAGTTGCGTTGGTTGCCATGTACTTCAGTACGCTTGGGTCGGAGAATGTACCTCCGGAAACAGAGATGATACTTTGGGCATTTTCGGTTCCCACGGATGCATCTACCTTTAAGTCACCGTTGAAAGTACCGCTTGTGATATTCAGCTTCATAAGTTCGGTATTTCCTGCACTCTTGGAAATTTCCACTTTTCCATTGATGACGCTCGTACCGCTTACCGTAACCGTGACTCCAGCAGTGTACTTTGCATAGCCGCATACGTCGAATGCAAATTGATTCGCATTGCTTCCTGCGTTGATAGTGGTATTGTTGATGCTTATGTTGCCACAATTGTTGCTTACTACGTATTGGGCATTTGTGCCGTCTACTGTCATATTATCTAATGTCAGGTTGCAGTAGTTCTGAATCATGATTTTGTTGTTGTCACTCTTCAGCGTTCCGTTCTTGAAAGTAACGTTTGAACCTTCGAGTAATTGACAGCTGTTCGTTTCGGTGCCGGTGGAGCCTACGGTCGGGTCAGCAAGTGTAAGAATCTTGCCGCCTAAGTCCATCGTCAAGGTTTGTCCGCTTGTGGTCTTGAATCCCGGGCAGGTCTTGTCGGCGGTCAACTTTATATTCACATTTGCATTTGCCTTCATGTACTTCAGCGCGCTTGGGTCGGAGAATGTACCGCCGGTAACGTTGATGACCGGTGTATAAGTGGTGCCTTCTGTGATGAGTGACTTTGCTTCGGCAATCAGTGTACCGCCTTTGATGTTTACTGTGGCAATGCCATATGCTCCACTTACGTTGATGGCGGCGCAGTCCAGTCCTCCGGTACCGTCGCCCCAGTTGCCGGTGCTACCTGTGCCTTTACTGGTAATCAAGGCTGTACCTTCCACATTCAGAGTGCCTCGTTGGATGCATACACCTCCTGCGGCACCATAAACCTTGCCGCCACTGATGGTCGTTGTGCCGGATTGGGGCAGATAGACTGCATAGTCAGCAGTAGAAATGAGTTCTCCGTCTGTGATGTTGATGATGGAGTTCTGCGTCTTGTAATTGCCGTTGCCTGCCACTGCAAACCATCCGGCTTCTATCTTGCCGCCTGTCATGGTGAAGTCTCCACCGTCCGTCACTCCGACGCCATATTGGCCGTTACTGTCCGGAGTCTCTCTGACTGCACTGATGTTGCCGCTTTCCATGGTCATGGAGGCATCTTCACCGGCTATTTCAATCAGACTGCCATTATAAGAAGCCGCTGTATAATCCTGGCTGGCAACTATCTTGCCTTTCTTCTCGGTAGAGCTGTCCTTCAGTGTCATCTTGCCCAAGACGATGATTTTGCCTGTTGCGCTGTTGTCGGCAGTCAGTGCATATCCGTTCAAGTCAAGAACCACGGACTTTCCGGCGGGTACACTGACGCTTTGCCCTGTGATGTCGGCATCGGCGGACAATTTAAAATCTTCGCCGTTGGCGAAAGCGGTCTTTAGGACTGCCACGTCGGATTGAACTACAAATTTGCTGTCGATTGTTGCCGGAAGTGATGCTTCAGTTCCTTTTATTATATAGATTGTGGTATCGCCGGCATCGTGTACCAATTGTTCTACCTTTCCATATATCTTCAAGTTACCGCCTTTTACGGTCAGCTTCTTTACGGTGACGCCTGCATTGATAATCAATGTCTGCTGGGCGGTAGTGGCAGTCACTTCATTGTAAGTGGCTTTATTGCCTACTGCTGCCAATGTAACGGTGGTGCTTGGCATGGTGATGGCTACAGAAGGAGCTTCTTGCTCTGCTGTGGTTTCCGGTACAGCCAAGGATACACTGTTGGTGGCAGTGGCGGCGGGAGCACTTACGCTGGTATTGGTCTTGTCGGTCAGCGTCAACGGAGCGGCAGTACTGGTCGTTGGGGCTGTATTGAACGTCAGGTTGATGTCCGAGTTCTGTAAAACCGGGATGGCGATGCCGTCGTTGCTGCCAGAAGTGGTATTGAAGCTGCCGCTGACTGCAATGTCGGTTACGGTTGCTGCTGTCGGTGCTTCTTGTGGGAGATTTTTTGAATCAGCTAAAGCTGTACTAAGCGCACTGGGGGTTGTAGCCTCTACCACAACGCAATCCAAAGGAGGTACTACCAATATGTCTCTTCTCCCTAAGATTTTGTCATTAAGCGTCTTGGTAAAATATACCTTGTCGCTTCCATTCGTCAGTTGGGCAGTGATGGAACTATAAGTACCTGTGGGCAAAGGAATGTAGAAGTTGCGCGATTTTATATCGTTTGAAGCAGTGAAGGAGGCAGTGATTTCCTTGCTTCCATTGCTTGCTACCGTCAGTATCGGGTCTGCTGCGGTTAAGTCTACCGTACAAGTACCTGCAATGTTATTGGAGGCAATAATCTTGAAAGTAGTGGCCTCTGCCGGAATCTTGTTGACGGTCAGTTTTATCATGGCTGCCATGTGCTTGAAGGACAGAGCGCTCAGATTGTCGGGATTTGTCACCTTGGCATACATCGGGCCATTGCTGCTGCCGTTATAATTTGTAAGCGTGGCAGGTAGAGTCATGGTCAATGTATTGCCGCTTACGCTCATGTTTTGTTGGTAAGGATAGATGGAGAATACAGCCGTTTCTCCGCTTGGCTTGCTGCCGTTGAAAGTGGCGGAAGTTTGACCAGCACCGCTTGCATATTCTAATTTTGTATTGCTATAATTACTTTCTGCATTACTACAGAACAACCCTAGGGCATCGGTATCTTGCCATAGAATCTTGTATTCATCGTTTACGGTAGTACGGGTGTCGGTACCTGCGCCTTCAAACGTTGCGTTAACGGTGATGTTTCCTTTCCACCCGCTGTTTTCAAATTCCTCTTGGCTGCAACTGAATGCGGTCAAGGCAGCAGTTGCCATGCAGGCAACTTGCATAAGGTTTCTTAATTTCATCATAATGAAGTCCCCCTTAGTTTTCTACGGTTAAGATGTCATTGATTAGGTCTTCCAAGTCGCTGCTGGATGCCGAATTGTAGCTATGGGTAGAGGTGCTGCCCGAATAGGAGCGCGTAATGGGATGGTAAGGTTCGCCGCTTGTTGCAATGACTCCTTCATTCTCCATTTTGATAACTTCGATAGACGGAGTGATGTATGCTTCTCTACCGTCTGGTGTGTTCTGTTTCATATACACAAATTATTTAAAGGTTAAACAATAAAAAAAAACGTGAGTAACTATGTTTGTATATCCTTTATTCAGGCCTTCGCATTGCCCTACAGATGAATATACAACAGTCACCCACGTCGTTTGTGTATATACCATCCCCCTGATGGGAGAAAACCATATAAACATAGACGTGAGCATCCTTGTTGTTATCTTCATCTGTAATTTTCAAAGTTGCGAAGTTTGAATAAAGAAGATAATTTCAATAATGCTCTTACTAATATGTAAATAAACCCACTACGCTATAGCGGATTTGTGACAAAGATAATTGTTTTTTGTTTAAGTGTATCTATGTTTCTCTATTTTTTTTGGGGAAAGGCTCACGTCTCTTTCATTTATAGGAGTTAGGAGAGTTATCACTTCTAACTCCCGATAACTCCTTCAAATATTTAGTAACTGTCTGCATTGTCTTTGAGGATGTTTTTCTGAGGAGCATAGCGGCTATGTGGCGAATAAAGAGAGGAAGACAGACCGAAAAGAAGCTGAATAAAATCTTTTTAAGCAAAATTAAAACAGAGATTTGATATACTTTAAACAGAACACCCTGCAAACTCCGGCTTACTCTGTCCGGCAGTTTGCAGGGTGGCTGCTTGGTTTTCTCGCGTGTACGTAGCTCCTTACGCCACGAACGGAAGTCGATGCCATAGCAATTTTTCATAATAAGACTTTCCATATTTTTGCAAATGTCCGTACTGCCTTTGGCTGAAACAATTTATATAAGTAATTGAAGTTTCGTAAGTGAGTATGCCTGCTGATAAATGGGAATTTATCGCACAGAGCGCGAAGCCTGCTCTCATAACCTATGGGGAGCACGAGTGAAAGCTTGTGGATTTTTATCTAAAACATAGGTATTCCTTTGCTCTTCTCCCTTTGTTTGTCTGCTGTGGCATAGGGAATTTATGACGCCTAACGGCCATGAACAACCCTGCTTTCGGCCATAAAGCGATCGCTTGACGACCGTAAGCAGGGTTGTTCATGGCCGTTAGGCGTCACTAACTCCAGAGCTATTACAGATGAAGTACGTAGCCCGAACCTATTGCGCACAAGGCGCAAACGTATTATACAACGGTGTAAAAGACATTAGAGTGCATTATTCATAGTCGGCCTTTGACTCCCGATAACTCCTACTATGCCCCTACAGTCCAACTCCATATCTGTTGACTTCACAGTAAGGACAAGCCCGAAAATGCAGGAAAACCGAACCTGCCGATTCATGTAATCTGCATGCAGTATTATGGTAGGGGATAGCAGCTTACTGCAAAACTCAGGCGTTTCGGGCAGGTGGAAGCAAATTTTGCTTCCACCTTTTCAGGTTGCTTCCACCGCAGGGCAAATGCCGATGGACAGGGGGATGCAGGAGGTGGGTGGAAGTGTGGAAGCAAAGTGATGGAAAATTAATTTGGCATTCACACAATAATAACCGTATATTTGTAGCATGGCTGTCTGCCTCCTCTTAAATTCAGATAAAGAGGAGGTAGACAAATGCTTGCTATGAGAAACACATAAATGGTTATAACCAAGTGATGAAACAATTAATTGCATGTTGCGGGTTGGATTGCGAAAATTGCGCCGCCCGTATAGCCACTGTCAATAATGACGATGAGCTGAGAGAGAAAACCGCCAAAGAGTGGAGTGTGCTGAACAATACGCCGGAAATTACGCCGGAAACCATCCATTGTATGGGGTGCCGTGCAGACGGGGTGAAGTTTGCCTATTGCAGCGATTATTGTGCTATCCGCAAATGTGTGTACGAAAAAGGTTTCAATACTTGCGGTGACTGTAAGGAACTGGAAACTTGCCAGGTGGTAGGTGCCGTTCTTCAGCATGCGCCCGGTGCAAAGGAAAATCTTTATTAACCGTAAATTCTTTGATTAAATAAAATATTGCTTATCTTTGCAGTATGACAAAGACATTTAAATCGGATTTGGTTTTGTAAACAATCTGTGTTCCATGCACAGATTGTCCCTTTCGTTTACTTTCGGATAACTTCTTTCGAGAGTGTTTTTCTATTGTTATAATTCAAGTTTAATCCGCATATTATGCTGAAGGTGTTGTGATACTTTCCGTATATGCAAAATATAGTAAGAAAATGAGTAACGAAAATAAAACTATCCACGATTTCGAATTTAATTTAATCTGTGACTTTTTCTCCAATATGGAACGGCAAGGCCCTGGCAGTCCTGAAGTGACGTTGAAGGCATTGAGCTTTGTAGACGGTCTTACCGATGAATCCCTTATTGCCGATATCGGTTGTGGAACGGGTGGTCAGACAATGGTATTGGCTGGCCATGTTCCGGGACAGATTACCGGAATTGACCTTTTCCCCGGCTTTATTGACATCTTCAACCGTAATGCAAGGCAGTTGGGCTTGCAGGACAGAGTAAAAGGAATTGTCGGTTCAATGGATGCCCTCCCTTTCGGTGAGGAGGAGCTGGATATGATTTGGTGTGAAGGTGCTATCTATAACATCGGCTTTGAACGTGGCTTGAAGGAGTGGCGTAAATATCTGAAACCGGGAGGGTATATTGCCGTATCCGAGAGTTCATGGTTTACGGACGAACGTCCTGCGGAAATCAATGACTTCTGGATGGACGCCTATTCTGAAATGGATACACTTCCCAATCAGGTGACCAAGTTGTACAAGGCAGGTTATCTTCCCGTTGCTACATTCATTTTGCCGGAGAATTGCTGGACAGAGCATTACTTTGCTTCAAAGGTTGCGGCCCAGGAGATTTTCCGTAAGAAATATGCCGGTAATAAAATTGCCGAAGAGTTCAGCTCACTCCAAATGATTGAGGATGAACTATACGGCAAGTATAAGGAATTCTACGGTTATGTGTTTTTTATTGCTAAGAAGGTAGGTTGATGGCAGACTTCTCTTATTGAGGAATGCGGGTATTCTCATGGCAGAATATCCGCATTTTGTGTTTTGAGTGGATTTTATTGTTTTGAGGATGTACGGAACTTCTGAGGAGGTATTCCCGTATGACGTTTAAAGAATTTGTTGAAGAAGGCCGCATTATTAAAACCTAGACTCACGGCTATATCCTTTATCGGAGTGTTGGCGGTACAAAGCTGTGCTTTGGCATCCATGATGATAGTATTGTTGATGATTTCCATGGCTGTATGTCCTGATTCCTTTTTGACAAGGCGGCAAAGAGCTGCCGGCCTCATATTCATTTTCAATGCATAATAGGACACTTGATGCTCCCGGACATAGTCTGTGTGTACCAATCGGATAAAAATGCGGTATTGGTTGAAATGCCTGCTGCCCGGAGTCTCTTTTATTCTAGGGCGTTCCGGACAGAGTTCGGATATACCTTGTAACAGATATGCCAGTAGAGTTTGCAATGAAACTAGACTTGAGGGGCTTTCTGTTCTTTGGTAGAGGTGTGACAAATAGGTCATGAACTCGGCATAAAGCTGGAAGTCCGTTTTCGATAGAGGAAAAATATAGTGTTTGCCTATAATGTGAAACTTATCCATCATGACCTTGCCGGCCCCTGAACTCTGGATAAGTTGTTGGGAAAATATGACGACATATATTTCAGCATCGTCTGACGTGTGTAGCAATTGTACGAAGGTCTCGGGAGGAATAACTAGGAGGGCGTTAGCTTCAACCCTGAATTGAGTATGGTTTATGATAGTTTTCAGAACTCCTTTGGTGCATAGAGCGAAGATACTGGCCTTGGTGTGGTATGGCTTTTCCACTAGCGGATTCAGTTCATTGGTTGTGATATGATTGCAGGCAATGAACTTGTCATTTATATTGAATTCGGATATATTCATGTTGGAGATTTTAAGACGCAAAAATGGGGGATAATAATGTATAAATGACAGAGGTAACAGTTAAAATCAATATTACGCTCAACTTATCTCTGTTAAATAAGGTAAAGTTGTGAATAATAGAATATATACATATTAAAATGGAATATTGATTTATAAGGGTTTGTTTGTGGCATAAGCATTTTAGCCCGAACTTTGCTCCTTGTATGATAAAACAATTCTGATGAATCCGAATGTTCCTCAAGAAGTACGTATAATAAATGCCATCTCCGAGCAGTTGTTCAACTCATGGCCCGTCAGCATTATTATGATTGATTTGGAAGATTGTATCTGGCGTCTGAATCAGCAGGTGATGAATGAACTCCAATTGAATGAGCATGTGATAGGGCGGCATATCACTGACTTATTGGAGGTGGTATGTGATAAAAAGAATGTGTTAGAAGACCTTTTGCTGCAACTTCGGGAGAGGGATGTGCGGATTATTCCCTTAGATACCAATTGCTTTATACGTGAATTGAAGAGTGGTATCAGTTTTCTGATACAAGGTGCTATGGTGGGAATTCATGAAGATGGACAATTGGTGAGGATTGTACTCTATTTCAGGAATGTGTTGGAAGAACGGACACAGAAGCATTTGCTGAATATTGCGCTGAGCCGCACCCAGATATTTCAATGGTCTTTCGACATGGAACATAATCTGATGATTATAGAACCGCGTTATTTTGAATATTTGGGGATTCCTACGCGTGACTATACGCTGACGCCTGAGGAATTCGCATTTCTGATTCATCCGGACGACCGGAAGGGAGTGTTTGATGCTTTGGCTTTACAGTTGCGTGGTAATTTGTACGAACGCCCAGTGGAATACCGTCTACGGAGGGGAGACGGCAAGTGGGAGTGGTTTGAGGCGCAATCTACCTATGTGGGACAATTGACGGATTTGCCGTTCCGTATCATCGGTATTTGCATGAGTACGCAGAAATACAAGGATACGGAGAATAAATTGAACGAGGCTTTGCAGAAAGCGCAACGTAGCGATGAGTTGAAGAGCGTATTTCTTGCTAATATGAGCCACGAGATACGTACGCCACTAAATGCCATTGTGGGCTTCTCTACACTACTGGCTTGTGGGGATGCCGACTTGTCGCGGCAGGAGATTATGGAATTTACGTCTTTGATTGAAAAGAACAGCCAGTTGTTAATGGTGTTGATTTCAGATATTCTGGATTTGTCCAAGATAGAATCGAACACGATGGAATTCCATTTTGAGAAGGTTTCTTTAAATGGCATATTGGAAAGCATTTACAGTGCGCAGAAGATGAATCTTCGGAAAGGAGTGGAGCTACTGCTAGACCTTCCGGACCGGGCGGCAGTTATCTATACAGATCCTACGCGTTTGGGGCAAGTTGTCAACAATCTTATCAATAATGCGGTGAAGTTCACTGCTGAAGGACGCATAACCATAGGGTATAGGCTGAAGGACTTTGCTACATTGGAAGTCTTTGTGGAAGATACGGGAACTGGCATGTCGGAAGAAGTTCTGGCGCACATTTTTGAACGTTTCTATAAGGGAGATGCTTTTGTGCAGGGCACGGGATTGGGATTGGCCATTTGCAGGACTATCGTTGAAAGGTTTCATGGAAAAATAGAAGTGGCTTCAACTCTTGGCAAGGGGAGCCGCTTTGCAATTGTCCTTCCGCAGGAAATGCGGGAGTAGTGTTCTCTTTCTTGGATATTTGATGTAATTATGTGAGCGTATGATATTGTATAACGTTGAAAATCGCTACCTTTGCAGTCTTGAACGATAAATTCATTGACACTATGATATCTGTAGAAGGACTGAAGGTAGAATTTAATGCCACTCCTCTGTTCGAAGACGTCTCTTATGTTATCAATAAGAAAGACCGTATAGCTCTTGTCGGCAAGAATGGTGCCGGTAAGTCCACCATGCTCAAGATATTGGCTGGCATTCAGCAGCCCACTGCCGGCATTGTTGCCGTTCCTCGCGAATGTACTATCGGGTATTTGCCCCAAGTGATGATACTCAGTGACAAGCGCACCGTAATGCAGGAGGCTGAACTTGCCTTCGAGCATATTTTTGAGATGCAGGCGGGCATCGAACGCATGAATCGGCAACTTGCCGAACGTACCGATTACGACAGCGAGGATTACCAGAAACTGATTGACCGCTTCACTCACGAAAACGAACGTTTTCTGATGATGGGCGGCACCAACTACCGTGCCGAAATAGAGCGCACGCTCCAAGGGCTGGGCTTCAGCCGCGAGGACTTTGACCGCTCTACAAGCGAGTTTTCCGGTGGTTGGCGTATGCGTATAGAGCTTGCCAAGCTGTTGCTTCGCCGTCCGGATGTGTTGCTGCTCGACGAGCCTACCAACCACCTTGACATCGAGAGTATCCAGTGGTTGGAGAACTTCCTTTCCACCCGTGCCAATGCGGTGGTGCTTGTCAGCCACGACCGCGCCTTTTTGAACAATGTCACTACGCGTACCATCGAAATAACTTGTGGACGCATTTACGACTATAAAGTGAAATACGATGAGTTCGTGGTGCTTCGCAAGGAGCGCCGGGAGCAGCAACTACGTGCTTACGAGAATCAGCAGAAGCAGATACAAGATACGGAAGATTTCATCGAACGTTTCCGGTACAAAGCTACCAAGGCTGTGCAAGTGCAGAGCCGCATCAAGCAGCTCGAAAAGATAGAGCGCATCGAAGTGGATGAGGAAGACAACTCCTCTTTGCGCCTGAAGTTTGTTTGCAGTAGCCGTAGCGGTAATTATCCCGTTATCTGCGAGGATATGGAGAAATCCTACGGTGGGCACGTTGTTTTCCACGATGTGAATTTGACTATCAACCGAGGAGAGAAGGTTGCTTTTGTCGGTAAGAACGGCGAAGGTAAGTCTACGCTTGTAAAGTGTATTATGGGTGAGATTACGGATTATACCGGTAAGCTTACACTGGGACATAATGTGCAGATTGGATATTTTGCCCAGAACCAGGCACAGCTTTTGGATGAGAGCCTGACTGTATTCGATACGATTGACCGCGTGGCCGTAGGGGATATCCGCCTCAAAATCCGTGATATTCTAGGTGCTTTCATGTTCGGCGGTGAGGCTTCGGATAAAAAGGTGAAGGTGCTCAGCGGTGGAGAGCGTACCCGGCTTGCCATGATAAAACTGCTGTTGGAGCCGGTGAATTTCCTGATTCTCGACGAACCTACGAATCATCTTGACATGCGTTCCAAAGATGTGTTGAAGGAGGCTATCCGCGATTTTGACGGAACGGTGATAATAGTCAGCCATGACCGTGATTTTCTGGACGGACTTGCGACTAAAGTGTACGAGTTTGGTGGCGGACTGGTGAAGGAACATCTGGGAGGAATTTATGATTTCCTGCAAAAGAAGCAGATAGAGAGCCTGAATGAGTTACAGAAATCCCCTTCACTTTCCGCTTCGCCCACTGCGGGTAAGGCGGCATCGGGAAATGCTGGTGCAGAACCGGTTCAACCCTCGGCAGCCAAACTCTCTTATGAGGAGCAGAAGGAGCTTAATAAGAAGCTCAAGAAACTGGAACGTCGCGTTGCCGATTGTGAAGCGGAGATAGAGCAGACGGAGGCTGCCATTGCCATTCTTGAGGCCAGGATGGCCACACCGGAAGGTGCTTCGGACATGTCGCTTTATGAGCAGCACCAAAAACTGAAAGAGCAGCTTGACCGCGTGATGGAAGAGTGGGACGCGGCTACTGTAGAGTTGGAGAATCACTAACTATTATATTTTATATGTTTATGAAAGCAAATCATTTGTTACCCATTGCAGCATTCTGTCTGATGACGGCTTCCTGCAACACCGGCAAGCAGCAGGCTGAACTTACAGCAGGCATCCAGCTCGCCAATCTTGACACAACGGCTCTACCCGGAACTGACTTTTACCAATACGCATGTGGCGGTTGGATGAAGAACAATCCGATTCCTGCTGAATACTCACAGTACGGTTCTTTTACTATCCTTGCAGAAAACAACCGCAAGCAGATTCAAGGACTGATTGAAGAACTTGCCGCCACCCAGCACGAAGCCGGCAGCGTGGCACAAAAAATCGGTGACTTGTACAAAATCGTAATGGACAGCGTGAAGCTGAACAAAGATGGTGTAGCTCCCATCAAGGCTGAACTCGACCAGCTGGCTGCTTTGAAGGACAAGAAGGAGCTTTATGCCTTGCTGGGCGATATGCAGAAGAAGGGTATCATCGCCTACAACGTGCTGTATGTTGGCGCTGACGAAATGAACAGTAGCATGAATGCTGTACAGACCTATCAGACCGGGCTGAGCATGGGCGAACGTGAATACTATCTGGAGAATGATGAGGCTACTGCCAAAATTCGTGATGCTTTCCGTACACATGTACAGAAGATGTATCAGTTGGCTGGTTTCGACGAGGCTACTGCCAAGAAAGGTATGGAGGTGGTGATGGATGTGGAAACACGTCTTGCCAAGGCTTTCCGCTCTCGTACGGAGTTGCGTGACCCGCATGCCAATTATAACAAGATGAGCATGGAAGAGTTGAAGAAGAATTATCCTACTTTCGATTGGGATGCTTATTTGTCTGCCATGGGCTTGAAGGATGTGAAGGAAATCATCGTAGGCCAGCCCGCTTCACTGAAAGCTGCTGCCGATATTCTGGATACGCTGCCCATTGAACAGCAGAGCCTTTATCTGCAATGGAAATTGATTGATTCTGCCGCAAGCTTGCTGAACGATGCTATGGCAGAACAGAACTTCGACTTCTACAGCCGCACCATGAGCGGTACACAAGAAATGCAGCCCCGCTGGAAGAGAGCGGTAAGCACTGTAAGCAGCGCGCTGGGCGAAGCTGTAGGTCAGATGTACGTGGAGAAATATTTCCCTGCTGCTGCCAAGGAGCGTATGGTGACTTTGGTGAAGAACTTGCAGGAAAGCTTGGGCGAACGTATTCAGAATCTTGCCTGGATGGGTGATTCCACTAAGGTGAAAGCTCTGGAGAAACTGGCTACCTTCCATGTGAAGATTGGTTATCCCGACACTTGGAAAGACTACTCCACACTGGAAATCAAAAACGACTCTTACTGGGCAAACATGGAACGTGCCAACGAGTGGAGCCATGCCGAAATGATAGCCAAGGCCGGCAAGCCGGTGGATAAGGACGAATGGCTGATGACTCCGCAGACCGTCAACGCTTACTATAACCCGACTACGAACGAAATCTGTTTCCCCGCCGGTATCCTGCAATATCCTTTCTTCGATATGAATGCGGATGATGCCTTCAACTATGGTGCCATCGGTGTGGTAATCGGTCATGAGATGACTCACGGATTCGACGACCAGGGTCGCCAGTACGACAAGGACGGTAACCTGAAAGACTGGTGGACTGCTGAAGATGCCAAGAACTTTGACGAGCGTGCTCAGGTGATGGTGAACTTCTTCGATAGCATCGAGGTTGCTCCGGGCGTATATGCCAACGGACGCATGACATTGGGTGAGAATATTGCCGACCACGGTGGTCTGCAGGTTTCTTATCAGGCATTCAAGAAAGCTACGGCTGCCAATCCGCTGCCGGTGCTGGACGGTCTTACTCCCGAACAACGTTTCTTCCTGGCATACGCAGGTGTATGGGCTAATGATATCCGTCCCGAAGAAGTGCTGAACCGCACAAAAAGTGATGTGCACTCATTGGGCGAATGGCGCGTAAACGGTGCATTGCCGCAAATCGGTGCTTGGTATGAGGCATTCAACGTGACAGAAAAAGACCCGATGTTCTTGCCGGTAGAAAAACGTGTATCTATTTGGTAAACCAACAAAATAACCCTTAAAAAAAGGCGGCAGACTGGAAACAGATGCCGCCTTTTTTAATTATACCTAATTTATTGTGTATGAATGTATGTATGAATAAACAAAATTTGTAACTTTGCGCATCAAATACTAATATACGCATACTTTAATACGCAAATCCATGTCTGAAACAAAAAGAATCAAAACAGCTCTGGTATCTGTTTACCATAAGGAAGGTTTGGACGAAATCATTACCAAACTGCATGAAGAAGGTGTAGAGTTCCTCTCAACCGGTGGAACCCGTCAGTTTATAGAATCCCTGGGTTATCCCTGCAAGGCAGTGGAAGACCTCACTACATACCCTTCCATCCTGGGCGGACGCGTGAAGACTTTACATCCGAAGGTTTTTGGAGGTATTCTTTGCCGCCGCGGATTGGAGCAAGACATGCAACAGATTGAAAAATATGAAATCCCCGAAATAGACCTCGTCATTGTTGACCTCTATCCGTTTGAGGCTACCGTTGCCAGTGGTGCCGAAGAACCTGCCATCATCGAAAAGATTGACATAGGCGGTATCTCTCTGATTCGTGCCGCAGCCAAGAACTATAACGACGTGGTTATCATCGCTTCGCAAGCACAATATCAGCCGTTCCGCGACATGCTGATGGAACACGGAGCCACTACTACCATCGAAGAACGCCGTTGGTTTGCCAAAGAGGCTTTCGGAGTGTCTTCACACTATGATTCTGCCATCTTCAACTATTTCGATGGCGAGGAAGGTTCCGCTTTCCGTTGTTCTGCCAACAGCCAGAAGACTTTACGCTATGGTGAGAATCCGCATCAGAAAGGTTATTTCTATGGCAATCTGGATGCTATGTTCGACCAGATTCACGGTAAGGAAATCTCTTATAACAACCTGCTCGACATCAATGCTGCCGTTGACTTGATTGACGAATTCAAGGATACGACTTTCGCTATCCTGAAGCATAATAATGCTTGTGGACTGGCTTCACGTCCCACTGTGCTCGAAGCATGGAACGATGCGCTTGCCGGTGACCCGGTATCCGCTTTTGGTGGTGTGCTCATCACGAATGCCGTGGTTGACAAGGCTGCTGCCGAAGAAATCAATAAAATTTTCTTTGAGGTGATTATCGCTCCCGATTATGATGTGGATGCGTTGGAAATCCTCGGTCAGAAGAAGAACCGTATTATCCTGGTTCGCAAGCCGGCAGCTCTGCCTAAGAAGCAGTTCCGTTCTTTGCTGAATGGCGTATTGGTTCAGGACCGCGACCTTAAGGTGGAAACTCCTGAAGAATTGAAGACTGTAACTACGAAGGCTCCCACTGCACAGGAAATCGAGGACATGCTCTTTGCAAACAAGATTGTGAAGAACAGTAAGTCGAATGCCATTGTGTTGGCAAAAGGAAAGCAGTTGTTGGCAAGCGGTGTAGGCCAGACCAGCCGTGTAGATGCTTTGAAGCAGGCTATCGAGAAAGCCAAGAACTTCGGTTTCGACTTGAATGGCGCTGTAATGGCAAGTGACGCATTCTTCCCCTTCCCCGACTGCGTGGAAATTGCCGGCAATGAAGGCGTAACAGCCGTCATCCAGCCGGGTGGAAGCATCAAGGATGAACTCTCGTTTGAATATTGCAACGAGCATGGCATTGCCATGGTAACTACTGGGTTCCGTCACTTTAAACACTAATTCGGATTTACGATTTGACGATTTACGATTTACGATTGAAGTTACATCGTAAGTCTGAATCTCAAATTGTAAACAAGAGGAATATCAATCGTAAATCGTAAATAGTTAAATCGTAAATATTAATGGGATTATTCTCCTTTACACAAGAAATAGCGATGGACCTTGGCACAGCCAATACCATCATCACCACGAATGGCAAGATTGTGGTGGATGAGCCTTCGGTGGTGGCTTTGGACCGTCGTACCGATAAGATGATTGCCGTGGGTGACAAGGCAAAGATGATGCACGAAAAGACCCACGAAAACATACGTACCATCCGTCCGTTGCGCGATGGTGTGATTGCCGACTTCTATGCCTGCGAGCAGATGATACGTGGACTTATCAAGATGGTGAACAACCGTAACCGTCTTTTCTCTCCGTCACTCCGCATGGTGATTGGTGTTCCTTCGGGCAGTACCGAAGTGGAGCTGCGTGCCGTGCGCGACTCTGCCGAGCATGCCGGCGGGCGCGACGTTTATTTGATTTTCGAGCCGATGGCTGCTGCCATCGGTATCGGTATCGATGTAGAGGCTCCCGAAGGCAACATGATTGTTGACATAGGTGGTGGTTCTACGGAAATTGCCGTTATCTCTTTGGGAGGTATCGTAAGTAACAACTCCATCCGCATTGCCGGTGACGACTTGACTGCCGATATTCAGGAATACATGAGCCGCCAGCACAACGTGAAGGTCAGCGAGCGTATGGCTGAGCGTATTAAGATTAATGTGGGTGCTGCCTTGACGGAACTCGGTGAGGATGCTCCTGAAGACTATATCGTTCATGGTCCGAACCGCATCACGGCATTGCCCATGGAAGTGCCGGTATGCTATCAGGAAGTGGCGCATTGCTTGGAGAAGTCTATCTCTAAGATTGAGACAGCCATCTTGAGCGCATTGGAAAATACGCCTCCCGAATTGTATGCCGACATCGTTCACAACGGTATCTATCTTGCCGGTGGCGGTGCATTGCTTCGTGGACTGGATAAGCGTCTGACTGATAAAATAAACATACCGTTCCACATTGCGGAAGACCCCTTGCATGCCGTTGCCAAAGGTACGGGCGTGGCATTGAAGAACGTTGACCGCTTCTCATTCTTGATGCGGTAATGCGAAATTTATTAAACTTTCTCATTAAATATAATTACTGGTTCCTCTTTCTTCTGTTAGAGGTTGCCAGTTTTATTTTATTATTTCGCTTTAATCATTACCAGCAGAGTGTGTATTTCACCTCTGCCAATGGCGTGGCGGGGAAGGTTTATGAAATATCGGGTGGCATCACTTCCTATTTCCACTTGAAGACGGCCAACGAAGACCTGCTCGACCGCAACATGTGGCTGGAGCAGCGGCTTTCGTTTCTGGAAAATGTCTTGAAGGAGAAAGGATTGGACTCCGCCAGGTTGTACAGCATGGAACGGCTTGCTCCTACGGAGTATCAGATATTCAAGGCGAATGTCATAAAGAACAGCTTGAACAAGGCTGACAATTATATCACTTTAGACCGTGGAACAACAGAAGGTATCCGTCCTGAGATGGGAGTTGTGGATGCCAATGGCGTGGTGGGTATTGTGTATAAAACCTCTCCTCATTATTCATTGGTCATTCCGTTGCTGAACAGCAAGTCAAGCATCAGCTGTAAGATTGTGGGCAGTGATTATTTCGGTTATTTGAAGTGGGAGGGAGGTAATTCCCGTTTTGCCTATCTGAAGGATTTGCCCCGGCATGCCGAATTCAATCTGGGAGATACAGTAGTGACCAGCGGCTATTCCACCGTGTTTCCAGAAGGTGTCATGGTGGGGACGGTGGATGACATGTCTGACTCGCACGACGGGCTTTCGTATCTGTTGAAGATAAAGCTGGCTACGGACTTTGGAAAGGTGAGCAATGTGCGCGTCATTTCCCGCAACGGGCAGGATGAACAAAAGGCATTGGAGTCGAGGGCAGACGAGAAGTGACTAAGAAATTAGGGATTAGGGGTTAAGGATTAGGGATTAATCATCTTTATATCTTATAACTTATACACTCAATAACTTGTAACTCGTAACTTATAACTCATTAGCGTTGTTAATTAATTATCTGCATAAAATAGGATGGTTCATAGGCTTGGTACTGTTGCAGGTGCTGATATTGAACAATGTGCATATTGCAGGATATGCCACTCCATTTCTGTATATCTACTTGATACTGAAGTTTGAGTCGGACACTCCCCGCAATGCGTTGATGTTGTGGGCATTCTTTTTAGGGCTGGCTGTCGACGTCTTTTCCGACACACCGGGGATGAACGCTGCCGCTACGGTGTTGCTGGCTTTCTTGCGCCCCACTTTCCTGCGGCTGTTCGTGCCTCGTGACACGTTGGATACACTGGTTCCGGCCATCCGTACAATGGGGATTCTTCCTTTCCTGAAATATCTGGTTGTGAGTGTGCTGATACATCACGGCTTGTTGCTTACCCTCGAATTCTTCTCTTTTGCCCATATTGGTACGCTGTTGTTGAGAATTGCGGCAAGTACCCTGCTTACTGTGACCTGCATTATGGCTGTTGAGGGAATAAGAAAGAAAGGATAAAGGGATTAAGGATTAGGAATTGATGAAAGACTATACACTGGAAAAGCGGAAATATGTAATTGGAGCGGCGGCTATTGTCATCGTTCTTATTTACGTGTTCCGGCTGTTCGACCTGCAAATCATGACTGATGACTACAAGAAGAACGCGGACAGTAACGCTTTTCTGAACAAGATACAATATCCATCACGGGGGGCTATCTACGACCGTAACGGTAAGTTGCTCGTGTTTAACCAGCCTGCCTATGATATTACGTTTGTGCCTCGGGAGGTGACGCAGCTGGATACACTCGACCTTTGCAGTGCCTTGAACATTACCCGTGAGCAGTTTGACAAACGGATGAAGGACGTCAAGAACCGCTGGATGAACCCCGGTTATTCCAAATACACCCATCAGGTGTTCATGACGCAGCTTTCTGCCGAAGAGTGCGGTGTGTTTCAGGAGAAGCTGTTCAAATTTCCAGGTTTCTATATTCAGCGGCGTACTATCCGCCAATATACCTATAACTCTGCCGGCCATTTGCTGGGAGACATCGGCGAAGTGTCCAAGAAAGACATTGAGAACGATGACTATTATATTCGCGGAGACTATATAGGCAAGCAAGGCATCGAGAAATCCTATGAAAAGTATCTGCGTGGAGAGAAGGGGGTGGAGATTCTGCTTCGTGACGCTCACGGGCGTATCCAGGGACACTACATGGACGGACAGTTGGACCGTTCCTCCGTACCCGGCAAGAACCTGACGTTGGGCATCGACATTGACCTTCAGATGTTGGGAGAACGACTGCTTCAACACAAAATCGGTGCCATTGTGGCCATCGAACCGGCTACGGGTGAGATTCTATGTATGGTTTCCTCGCCTACCTTTGACCCTCATCTGATGATAGGGCGCCAGCGGGGAAAGAACCACCGCCTGTTGCAGATGGACAAGCGGAAGCCTTTGTTGAACCGTGCCATCATGGGAGCTTATCCGCCGGGCTCCACCTTCAAGACGGCGCAGGCACTGACTTTCCTTCAAGAAGAGATTATCCACGAAGATTATCCGACTTTCCCTTGTGCGCATGGTTTCAATCATAAAGGCCTTCATGTGGGATGTCACGGACATGGTTCGCCTCTGTCGCTGATTCCTGCCATCGCGACCTCTTGTAATTCCTATTTCTGTTGGGGATTGTATCGCATGTTCGGTGATAAAAAATACGGTTCGCCGCAGAATGCCATTACCGTATGGAAAGACCACATGGTATCGCAGGGCTTCGGCTATCGGCTCGGTACCGACCTCCCCGGCGAACAGCGTGGACTGATACCGAATGCCAAGTTCTACGACAAGCCCTATCGGGGTTCGTGGAACGGTCTGACGGTGATTAGTATCTCCATCGGGCAGGGAGAGATTCTTGCCACCCCGTTGCAGATAGCCAATCTGGGTGCCACCATTGCCAACCGGGGGCATTTCATTACTCCGCACATCGTGAAGGAGATAGAAGACAATGAACTGGACAGCATCTATCGCAATCCCCGTTATCCCACCATCGACCGCGAATATTATGAAATGGTGGTGAAAGGTATGCGTGCCGCCGTAGACGGAAGTACGGGTAGCGCCACTTGCCGCATGGCGGGAGCCATCCTGCCGGGTGTGGAGGTCTGCGGAAAGACGGGCACGGCACAGAACCGCGGCAAGGACCATTCTGTCTTTATGGGCTTTGCCCCGATGGACAACCCTAAGATAGCCATTGCCGTCTATGTGGAGAACGGTGGTTTCGGTGCCACGTATGGCGTACCTATCGGTGCCATGATGATGGACCAGTATCTGCATGGAAAGTTGTCGCCCGAGAATGAGATACGGGCGGAAGAATTCAGTAACCGGGTGATACTTTACGGAGATGAGGAGAGATGATGATGAGGGGTTAGGGATGAACGGTGAGTGACTTCAATAGTAAATAGTAAATCGTAAAATCGTAAATAAATTGGTGACAAGGAGAGATAGCATATGGAAATCATTGGACTGGGTGACGATTGTCGTTTACCTGCTGCTGATTGTATTCGGCTGGTTCAGTGTCTGTGGGGCGAGTTATGATTATGGTGACCGTGACTTTCTGGACTTCTCTACGCGTGCCGGCAAGCAGTTTGTCTGGATTATATGTTCCTTCGGGCTGGGGTTTGTGCTGCTGATGCTGGACGATTCCCTCTATGACATGTTCTCCTACCTTATATATATAGGGCTGATGCTGTTGCTGATTGTCACGATATTCATTGCGCCCGACACAAAAGGGTCGCGGTCGTGGCTCATCCTGGGGCCGGTCAGTTTGCAGCCGGCGGAGTTTGCCAAGTTTGCCACGGCGCTGGCGCTTGCCAAGTATATGAGCGCCTACTCGTTTACGATGAAGAACTGGAAAAGCTCCCTTATGCTGGCTTTCCTGATTCTCTTCCCCATGTTGCTGATTATCCTGCAGCGGGAGACGGGTTCGGCATTGGTGTACTCTGCATTTTTCCTGATGCTTTATCGGGAGGGAATGCCGGGCGTGGTGCTGTTCTCGGGTATATGTGCAGTGGTCTACTTCGTGGTGGGTATCCGTTTTGATGCGGTGATGATTGCCGATACGCCGACGCCTATCGGAGAATTTGCCGTGCTGCTGATGGTACTGCTTTTTGCCGGAGGCATGGTATGGGTTTATAAAAAACGTTGGGAACCCACGCGGAATATTATCGGCGGTTCGCTGGGAGTGCTGCTCGTGGCTTATCTGATTTCGGAATACGTGGTACCCTTCAACTTGGTGTGGGTGCAGTGGGGGCTTTGTGCACTTGTTGTCGGGTATCTTGTCTTTCTTTCTTTAAGCGAGCGCCATTTATCTTATTTTCTGATTGGGCTGTTTGCTTTGGGTTCGATAGGTTTCCTCTACTCCAGCGACTACTTCTTCAATAAAGTGCTGGAGCCCCATCAACAGATACGTATCAAGGTGGTGCTCGGTATGGAAGAGGACCTTGCTGGTGCCGGCTATAACGTGAACCAGTCGAAGATAGCCATCGGTTCCGGGGGGCTGACCGGCAAAGGTTTCTTGAACGGTACGCAGACAAAGCTGAAGTATGTGCCGGAGCAAGATACGGACTTCATTTTTTGCACCGTGGGTGAGGAGGAAGGATTCGTAGGGTCTACGGCTGTACTGTTACTGTTCCTTATTCTTATTTTACGGCTGATTGCCGTGGCCGAGCGGCAGCAATCTCCCTTTGGCCGGGTGTATGGTTACTCTGTGCTTAGTATATTCTTGTTCCATCTATTCATCAATATAGGCATGGTGCTGGGACTGACCCCCGTCATCGGTATCCCGTTGCCTTTCTTCAGTTACGGAGGTTCTTCTCTTTGGGGATTCACAATCCTGCTGTTTATTTTCCTGCGGATTGATGCGGGACGTAATCGCCGAATTTAGTTATGACCGTTTCCTTGTGGGACATACGAATGGACTTGATTATCATTACATTGCATTTACACATTGTTGACATCGTAATGTAAAGGCTGTTACACCGCATTGTAACGTCCTTTACGCTGTATCGTAACGACTTTTACGCTATATTGTAACGCCCTTTACATGCTGGTGTAACGGTCGTTACATCCTGGCGTAAAAGACGTAACGCTATGAGGTAAGAGGGCAAGTTATGATACCCCGCCCGTTTCCGCTTCAAGGAGACGTGAGTGGGAGACTGAGATGGTTGTTAGAAGAAGGTGATAAAGAACAATAGGGAGTTCCTATCTCTTCAGTTTGATGCCGATGTCATTGATTCCTTGCAGCCTTTCGTCCGGTAGCGTATAGGCCACTTTAAAGAGGTAGGTGCCGGGTTTGCCGATTTGAACGCTTCCTGCGGAGACGGCAGTCTGATAGAGACCTCCCCAGCCGTCACCTTTCCAGATTCCTTCTTTGTCCGCGAGGATTAGCTGTATGGTGTCCGTGGGTGACGGAATGGAATCTGCGATGGTGTAGCAGATGGATAGAGGTAGATTCTGATAGGGGTAGTTGCTTCGGTTACGAACTTCCAAAGACAGTTTGTAGTAGGTCAGTGAGTCGGTGACCTTCACGTCGAAAGAGAGCGTGTCTTCGCGCAGCCAGCCTTCGGTGGGAAGGGATTGGAAGGAATGGTATACAGTCTGTTTGTCGCAAGCGCTCAGCAGGCTTGCGACAAACAGTAGTATGATACCTTTCAGGCAGAGATTCCTATTCTTGAGCCGGTTTGTCATTTTGGGCAGGTCTTTCACCTTGAGGTTTGGGCTTATTGTTACGGGGCGGACGACGGTTGTTATTGTTCCGTTGTTGACGTTCGCCTTGTTGCTGTTCACCTTGTTTGGGTGCTTGCCGGTCTTGTTTCTGTCTCGGTTGCCGGTCTTGCCTGGATTGTTCTCTCTGGTTGTTGGATTGCGGAGCACCCTGCTGCTCACCTCCTTGCGGACGACCGTTTCCACTCTTTTTCTTTCTCTTGTTACGGCTGTTGTTGCTGTTCTCGCCACCGTTGCCGTCACTGCCACTCTTGCCTTTCCGGCTGCGGTCAAAGCGGGTGAGGCTCTCTTGTTCCAGCAAGTCCACCGGCTTTTTGGGCTCGGAGCGATGGGTTTCTTCTATCAAGCTGTCGGGCTTGATGCCACGTTTGTTCAAACCGATAATCTCGAAGGCGCGTCTGCCGCTGATGGTCACCAGGTTGGCAGGGATGTTCTTGTCGCTCGAGTAGGTTATCTGGTTGCTCAGAATGTCGGCTTTGAAGAAGAAGAACTCACCGTCTTTGGTCTCTAAGGTAATCTCGCGTGAGGGCAGGCGTTTCTGTGCTTCCACGTAGCAGTCTACTTCGTAGTTGAGGCAGCACTTCAGTTTGGCGCATTGTCCGGCAAGCTTCTGCGGATTCAGTGAAATGTCCTGGAAGCGCGCCGCGCTGGTGGATACCGATACGAAGGAGGTCATCCAGGTGGCGCAGCACAGCTCGCGTCCGCAGGGACCGATACCGCCGATGCGTCCGGCTTCCTGGCGGGCACCAATCTGTTTCATCTCGATACGCACGCGAAAAGCGTCGGCAAGTACTTTGATGAGCTGGCGGAAGTCCACCCGTTCGTCGGCTATGTAGTAGAAGATGGCCTTGTTGCCGTCTCCCTGATATTCCACGTCTCCAATCTTCATGTTGAGGTTGAGGTCCAGGGCTATCTGACGCGAGCGTATCATGGTGGAGTGTTCACGGGCTTTTGCCTCGTTGTACTTCTCCATATCCACAGGCTTCGCCTTGCGGTAAATGCGTTTGATGTCTGCCTCAGACTTGATATTGGCTTTCTTCATTTGCAGCGGCACGAGACGTCCGGTCAGGGTCACCACACCGATATCATGTCCGGGGGTGGCTTCTACGGCTACGATGTCGCCTTTCTCCAGAGGTATCTTGTTGCTGTTGCGGAAATATCCCTTGCGGGTATTCTTGAACTGAACCTCTACCAGCTCGCTCTCATCGGCATTGCCCGGAATGTCTGCCAGCCAGTCGTAGGTGTTCAGTTGCTTGTCCTGCCTGCCGCAACTCTTGCAGCAGAGACCTCCGCTTCCATTATGTAGTTTAAATTCCATCATCTATTTATTTACTATTTACTATTTACGATTTGATACTTTGCATTTCATTATTTTGCCACTTTTCATTGTTTCAATAAAACAATCATTTTGAGAGAGAAGTCGAAAAACACCATGCGGGCGTTTACGTTCTGCTCGATGTGGCGTTGCGCTTCACTTAGTTCGTCCATGATACCCATGACGTTCCGTTCGTTGACAAAGGGGGCGAAACGGGTGGCGAAGTTCTGTTCGGGCAGCGTCATGTAGTTCATCTCCTTGCGGTGCAGGTTGTAGATGAAGTTCTCGCGGGTCATGCGCTGGCAGTAGTCCAGGAAGTTCTTCTGCCGTTCGCGTCCCATGGCAGCAAGCTGCTCGCTCCATTGTTTCATTTCCCGTATCTTGCGCTGGTAGGAGAGTCGCATCAGGCTGACAAAGAGGTTGAAGAACAGTTCGTTCTCTTCGTTCAGATGGATGGTCTCCAATGCTTTGATAAAGTCTCCGTTTGCCAGGTGGGCTATCGTCTCGCTGTCGCGGGGCTGCACTCCGTACTTCTGCTGCAGGGCTTCGGCTATGTCGGCTTCTTCAATCTTAGGAATGTTGAAGCGCTGCGTGCGGCTGAGGATGGTGGGCAGTATCATTTCCGGAGCTTCGGAGATGAGGAGGAATATCGTTTTCTCGGGTGGCTCTTCCAGCAGTTTCAGCAGCTTGTTGGCGCATACTTCATGCAGCTTTTCGGGTAGCCATACGATGGTGACTTTGTAACCTCCTTCACTGGATTTCAGACTCAGCTTGCGGGTTATCTCGTCGCTTTCTTTGGCATAGATAATAGCTTGTCCGTTTTCGGCATCCATCTCGTTCAGCCAGTGGTTCAGCCCGAAGTAGGGGCTGTTCAGCAACAGGTGCCGCCAGTTGGCGATATAGTCGTCGCAGACTTCCTTTTTCCCTTTGGCGCTCTTGACGATAGGGTATACGAAGTGTACGTCCGGGTGCACCAGCTTATTCCATTTTACGCAGGAGGGACAAGTACCGCAGGCATCGGTTTCCGTCCGGTTGGGACAGCAGATGTAGCGGGCATAGGCAAGTGCCAATGGGAGTTTTCCTACTCCGGCAGGGCCACAGAAGAGTTGTGCGTGGGGGATACGTCCTTCCTGCACTTCTTGTATCAGCCTTTGCTTGGCTGCCTCTTGGCCTATTATGTCCTTGAAACTGAACACGGGTTAATTAGTTATAAGTTATTACTTGTGACACTGCCTATTGTCAATTGTCAACTGTTGATTGTCCATTGTTTAGTAGATTTGTTTGGCTACTTCCTTGATGCTGTCTGTAGCTCCTACCGAGTAGAAGTGGAGGCTTGGGACGCCATGGGCTATCAGCTCTTTGCACTGCTGCACGCACCATTCGATACCCACTTGCTGAGCTTCCGCATCGGTGTTGCACTTCAGAACCTCTTGGGTCAGTTCCTCGGGCAAATCTACTTTGAACGTCTTGGGTATCATGCTGAGTTGTGACAACTTCTTGAAGGGCTTGATGCCCGGGATAATCGGGATGGTGACACCGGCTTGACGGGCACGTTCCACGAAGTCGAAATATTTCCGGTTGTCGTAGAAGAGCTGGGTCACGGCATACTCTGCACCCATTTCCATTTTCTTCTTTAGCCAGTAGATGTCTGTATCCATGTTGGGGGCTTCTTCATGCTTTTCCGGATAGCACGCCACACCGTATGAAAACGGGGTATTGGTAACTTTCATCTCGGAGCCGTCCACAAAAATACCTTTATTGAAGTTGTTGATTTGCTCTTGTAGTTCGACGGCGTGGTGGTAACCGTTGCCCACGGGGATAAAAGAGGATTCGTGCTTTGCCTTGTCGCCACGAAGCACCAGCAGGTCGGTGATGCCGAGGAATTGCAGGTCGAGCAGCACGTACTCCGTCTCTTCGCGGGTGAAGCCGCTGCAAAGGATGTGCGGCACCATGGTGATGTTGTACTTGTTCTGGATGGCAGCAGCTACGGCTACGGTGCCGGGGCGGCGGCGTAGGCGGTTTCGCTGGAACAATCCGTTCCCGAGGTCTTTGTATACGTACTCGCTGCGGTGCGTGGTGATGTTGATGTATTTGGGGTCGAATTCCCGTAACGTATCTATGGTCTGATACAGCTTTTCGATGCCCGTACCTTTCAGTGGTGGCAATATTTCAAAGGAAAAAGCTGTTTTTTCGTTACTGTTTATCAAGTCGATTACTCTCATTTCTCTTTCGTTATCTTTGTCCGATTGGCAAAAATCTTGCACATTGGGAACAAAAATACAAAAAAGAAATGAGAAATGTCGAAATTGCCGGCTATTCTTTTATACAACGGATGGAAAGAGCTTTATAGTAGGGCTTGCCGGTGACATGGGCGGCGCTTGATACAAACTCGTCGCTTTCTCCGAGAAAATAAATGGTGCTTTCCGAAAGGGTATGCTTTGTGTAGTCCCAACTCCAGAAGGCGGTCATTTTGTTTGGGCTGTTGTGCCCCTTGTTGTACCACATTCCTACGGGAAAAGCATTGAACCGGGTATGGTTGTTGACGGGGGCAACTTCACCGGATACCATTGCCTGCCATTCTCCTGCTTTTAGTATGGAGGCATCGTTGCCGGTGTAGTTTTTCAGCTGTTCCCAGTCTGCATCCGATGGAATTTTCCAGCCCTCGGGAGCCAGCTCTCCTGCCAGTATGGATTCTCCATTGTAAAAATAAATATCATATTTGTCCGGCTTGTAATATCCGGCTTTGTCTGTTCCCAAGTCACTCTGTTTTTTCAAGGGAGCTCCGTCACGGTAGGTGGTGGCATGGAGCTCTTTACCCATCCAGTATTGGGCTCCAATCTTGACAATGGGGTATTCGGTAGACACTCCTTTTCTGATGTCTCGAAGGGTGTAGCATGCCACATTCACTTTGATGGCGTTTTCCGGTTTATCCAGAAGTAGCTTATGGTTATTGTCTATATAGAGCTTGTCTATGCCGGTATATTCCCCTTTAGTGTAGGTAAATCCATAGTCGTCTGTATTCCAGCTTATTCTTCCTCCGCAGATGGTGTCTTTACGGTCTGCAAGCTGTAGGATGACTCCATTGCTCAGGTCGGTCTTTTCATTTTCGCCTATGGGATAGGCTATAACGGCTCTGGAAGTCAATGACGCTGATTTGAGATATTCCTTGCAGACTTCTGCAATGGGTATCCCTTCGTGATAAATTCTGTACACATTTGAAAGAGAAAAGGAGAGAGCGGAGATATGTATGGCAGTGTAATCTTCCATATTGTCGGTGTCGATGGGAGGGAGGCTGCTCCATTCCTTGATTTTTCCGGCAAAACTGCTCAGTACGTTGCTGTTGCTCTGCATGGCTGATATGTTAATGATACATTGCGTGCTGCTACTCATTTCCACTTCGGGTATTGCACAACTGTATATACGTCCGCTCCACTCCATAATGAAGGATTGCTTGCCATCATTTATCGTTTGGGGTATGATGATGAATTCCTTGCCGGTAAGTTTGTTGTCTTTGACGCTCCATTCGCCGGAGGCTATGATGTCTTGTGTCCCCGTAAGATTACTGAAAGTCCCGTCTTCCAGATTATAATCGGCCGAGGTCTTGAGCCCGGTTGCGATGATACGCGGATTGGCTTTCAGCAAATCATTGGCAGAGTTGCTTGCGTCGGGTGTCAGAGAGATTGCCAGTTTGGACAGCTTGTGTTGGAACTCCAGGGTTACAGATTTGGTTTTACTGGTGATTCCTTGCGCTTTAGCTACCAAGAAGTCACTTTGTGCGCGGTTTTTCTCATTGCTCTGGTCTATCTGCACAGATACGGGAAGAACGGGTGTACCGGCAGCTACCCCTTCGGTTTGGTAAGGGTGGTAACTGATAAAGTCCAGTGACACATCTCCTTCCGGATAGAATACTGTCTTTTTGGGAACCAGTGTGGAGCCTTCCGTATATTCCAGGGCCAGATTGTCAATATACCGTTTTCCCTTGATGGAGCCGGAGGAAGTGGTTGCAAACAAGCCCATTCTGTCTCCTTTTTCAAAGGCGGTGTTTGTGACCTTGGTACTGGCTTTTTCCATTTTGATAGAGAACGTGATAGGTGTCGTCCCTTCCTCGATTTCCGCTTCTGATTCTTCGTCAATCCGGTTCACACAAGCTGTATTCCCTAAGGACATGCAGCAGAATAAAGAGGCAGCCAAGACTCCTCTTGCAAGAATAAGTTTCTTCATTGTATTATTATTGTGGGGCAACGGTTTTTCCGCTTTCCCAATTATACTCAATGAACCTTGTCTTAAAAATATGGATTTAGCAGAGCTATAACCGGTATGGAAAAGTCTTTTACGCTTTTGGATGCTAATTATCAGTATCACGCTTGATGCCGCAGTGCTTTTTAATCTTATTTTTTAATAACTTTTAATAGGTTTCGGGTACAAATGTAATTAAACGTGTTAAATGAAGAGGGATAAATCGATAAAACTTTTATAATTTATTTATCACACTCTGATTTTTTGCCTAACTTTACACGCTAAAATCGTAGACAGTAATAAGTTAAACCATAGATATAAACTCATGCCTTTAAATTTACCCGATAAACTACCCGCTATCGAGTTGCTGAAAGAGGAGAATATATTTGTCATTGACAATTCCCGGGCAACCCAGCAGGATATCCGTCCGCTGCGTATCGTGATTCTGAACTTGATGCCGCTAAAGATTACAACGGAAACGGACCTGGTGCGTCTGCTTTCCAATACTCCGCTTCAGGTGGAAATCTCGTTCATGAAGATAAAAAGCCATACTTCCAAGAACACTCCGATAGAACACATGAAAACATTTTATACGGATTTCGACAAGATGCGCGGTGAAAAGTACGATGGCATGATTATCACCGGTGCTCCGGTAGAGCAGATGGATTTTGAGGAGGTGACTTATTGGGATGAGATTACTGAAATCTTCGACTGGGCGCGTACGCATGTCACCTCTACGCTCTACATCTGCTGGGCGGCGCAGGCAGGGCTCTATCATCATTATGGAGTGCCGAAGTATGCACTGGATAAGAAGATGTTCGGTATCTTTGAACATCGTACCTTGCAACCGTTGCATCCCATTTTCCGTGGATTTGATGATATGTTCTATGTGCCGCATAGCCGCCACACGGAAGTGCGCCGGGAAGATATACAGAAGGTTCCGGAATTGACGCTGCTTTCCGAGTCGGAGGATGCTGGTGTATATATGGCGGTGGCCCGTGGAGGGCGTGAGTTCTTCGTGACCGGCCATTCGGAATACTCCCCGCTGACATTGGATACAGAGTATCGCCGTGACTTGAATAAGGGCCTGCCCATTGAGATACCCCGTAACTACTATGTGGACGATGACCCGGACAAAGGAGTGCTGGTGCGTTGGCGTGCCCATGCCAATCTGTTGTTCTCCAATTGGCTGAATTATTTTGTATATCAGGAGACGCCGTATAATATTAATGAAATAGGGTGAGTTACTCGTAACTAAACGATGATAAAGCAACGTAAAATAGAGCTGCTGGCTCCTGCCAAGAATTTGGAGTGTGGCATAGAAGCTGTGAATCATGGGGCAGATGCGGTATACATCGGTGCACCCAAGTTCGGTGCGCGTGCGGCTGCTGTCAACTCTTTGGAGGATATTGCCGCTTTGGTGGAGCATGCCCATCTGTATAATGCCCGTATCTATGTGACGGTCAATACCATTCTGAAAGAAGAAGAGCTGAAAGAGACGGAGAGGATGATTTGGGAGCTGTACCGCATCGGTGTGGATGCACTGATTGTACAGGATATGGGGATTACGCGGTTGAATTTGCCGCCCATTCCGTTGCATGGCAGTACGCAGATGGATAACCGTACGCCGGAGAAAGTACGTTTCCTTGCCGATGCCGGTTTCCGTCAGGTGGTGTTGGCACGCGAACTTTCTTTGCAGGAGATACGCGGTATCCATGAGGCGTGTCCCGACGTGCCGCTCGAAGTCTTTGTACACGGGGCTCTTTGCGTCAGTTATAGCGGGCAGTGCTATGTCAGCCAGGCTTGTTTCGGACGGAGTGCCAACCGGGGGGAATGTGCGCAATTCTGCCGTTTACCCTTCAGTCTGGTAGATGCCGATGGCAAGACCATTGTGCGTAATAAGCATCTGCTTTCTTTGAAGGACCTCAACCAAAGCGAGGTGTTGGAAGAACTGCTGGATGCCGGAGCCACTTCGCTGAAGATAGAAGGCCGCTTGAAGGATGTGACCTATGTGAAGAATGTGACGGCGGCTTACCGTAGGAAGCTCGATGCCATTTTTGCCCGTCGCAAGGAATATGCCCGTGCTTCTTCGGGCACCTGCCGTTTCGATTTCCAGCCACAGTTGGACAAGAGTTTCAGCCGCGGTTTCACCCATTATTTCCTGCAAGGAAGGGGAGGGGAGATCACTTCGTTCGATACGCCCAAATCTTTGGGAGAGGAGATGGGCACTTTGAAGGAACAGCGCGGGGGATATCTCACGGTGGCAGGCGTAAAGCCTTTCCACAACGGAGACGGTGTCTGTTTTCTTGATGAGCAGGGACGTTTGCAAGGTTTCCGCATCAACCGGGTGGATGGTAACAAACTCTATCCGGCAGGGGAAGTGCCTCGTATCAAACCCCGTACCCGACTTTATCGTAACTTCGACCAGGAGTTTGAACGTATTCTTACCCGCAAATCCTCCGAACGTAAAATCGGTGTTTGTTGGGAGTTGTCAGATACTTCTTTCGGGTTTAGCCTGACGGCTGCGGACGAGGATGATAACCGCGTGACGCTCTCTTTCCCTTATCCGAAAGAGTTGGCACGTACACCGCAGGTGGATAATCTGCGTAATCAGCTGGGCAAGTTGGGGAATACTCCTTTTGAGATAGCAGGATATTTGTCTGAAGATGCTTCGGGCATCAGGCTCAATCTTTCTGCTAACTGGTTCCTTCCTGCTTCTGCGGTGGCGGACTGGCGCCGGCAGGTGATAGATAAGCTGATTGCGGCTCGGCGTGTTACTTATCGTCGTGAGCTGGCTGTTTGGAAACCGACCAGCCATGCTTTCCCGGCTACTTCGCTGACCTATCTGGGTAATGTGATGAACGGTGCTGCCCGGAGTTTCTACCGTGAGCACGGGTTGTCGTCCATAGCACCTGCTTACGAGGCACAAGCGGTTCCGGATGCTGTACTCATGTTCTGCAAACATTGCCTGCGTTTCAGTATGGGATGGTGTCCCACCTATCAGAAAGGACATTCTCCTTATAGGGAACCTTATTATTTGGTTGGGACGGACGGCAAGCGTTTCCGCTTGTCTTTTGATTGCAAGAATTGCCAGATGAAAGTCATTGCTCATGAAGAGCCGCTTTAATGAAGGATGAAGAATGAGGAATTACTAATAAAAACTAGAAAATGAGGAGTGAGGAACGGGCACATAATGAAAGGCTGGCAAATGACCGGTACCGGGAAGCGGGCAGGGACAAACATCCTTTGCGTTCACTGCGTTCCCTCCTATTCTGCATTCTTTATTTTTCATGCTTCATTGCTTTAGTTTCCTGCCATTATTCCCGTCCTAATCTTGAAGATGAACATCTGTCTAAGGAGACGCGTGATTCGCTGGCCTATCTTTTTGAGCGGCATTATACTTGGAATACCAATCTGGAAGTGCTGGCAGATTCTGTGAATTTGGCTTGTCTGCCCGTGAAGGACTGCTATAATATGCTTTATCGGGGAGACCGCGTGGTGGTTGCCGAGTTCGCCATCCATCCTGCCGACAGTGTGGATAGTGTATGGGTGAAGCTTGCCCATTCGCAGGAAGTGCAGGGCTGGTTGCGGGAGTCCGAAATGATGCATGCCTTTGTTCCTACAGACAGCATTTCGCAGGCCATCTACTTGTTCAGTGATACCCATGCCTCTTATTTTATCATTATTTTTGCCTTGTTTGTGGCAGTCTGGCTGTTCCGGGCTTTTCGGCGCAAGCAGTTGAGGATGGTGTACTTTAATGATATAGACAGTCTCTATCCGTTGTTGCTATGTCTGCTGATGGCGTTCTGTGCCACTATTTACGAATCTATACAAGTGTTTGCGCCGGAGACGTGGCAACACTTCTATTTTAATCCTACCTTGTCGCCGTTCAAGGTACCGCTTGTGCTTTCTGCTTTTCTGATGGGTATCTGGCTGTTTATAGTGGTGTTGCTGGCGGTACTCGACGATTTGTCTCGCCAGTTAAGTCCGGCGGCGGCCGTATTCTATCTGTTGGGGCTGGCCTCCTGCTGCATCTTCTGTTATTTCTTCTTTATCCTGACTACATCTATCTACGTCGGATACTTGTTTTTGACCGCTTTTGTATGGGTATTCCTCAAAAGGCTTCGCATTTCGCTGCTGGCTTCACGCTATCGTTGCGGCAGATGCGGGCAGAAACTGAGGGAGAAGGGAGTCTGCCCACATTGCGGAGCTATCAATGAATAAAAAAGCTTTGTAACTTTTCCATATTCAGTAGGAAAATGTAACTTTGTAGTTGAACTTTTAAAAGGAGGAATTGATTATGAGTAGTTTGGAGTTGGAAGCCGGAAAATTGGAGTTGATTCGTGAGATAGTCAATATCAATAGCAGTACTGCATTGGAGAGCCTCAGAAAATATATGAAGGAGGTTTTGAATAAGAATAGTCATTCCATTCCGACAGCGGCAGATAGCAAATTGCTGACTAAGCGTATGCTTGCAAAGTATGCCGGTAGTTGGAAGGACAATCGTGATTCTGATGAAATCAATGATGATATATATGCATCACGCCTTTCTCGAAAAGAAGAAAACTTTAGCCCCTTTGACGAATGAAACGATATTTGCTTGATCTAATATTTGTGTTCACTTCATGCGTCAGAAATTTGGAGTAGACGAACATATTGAAAAGGTGGGCTGGGAACATTGTTGCATTTCGGAGGTTACGGTAGCAGAGTTGTTGTTCGGTGCAGAGCGAAGTAATAATGTGGAGAGAAACTTGCAGCTTGTTACTGATTTCTGCCAAGATATCAAGGTAATACCTTTGTCCTCGGCTTTATGTTGTTATGCCCGGAGTAAGGCTGCCTTATATAGTCAAGAAACTCCCATTGAGGATTTGGACTTATTTATAGGATGTACAGCGGTGGCTAACCAAATGATAATGGTTACTGAAAACAAGAAACATCTGGAAAGAATACCTAATATTGAAATTGAAAACTGGGTACATAGAGGATAACTTCTCCTCTGTCAGATAGAAACATAGAAACGGTCGTTCGGGTATGCAATGTGTAAGTACCCGAACGCCCGTTTCTATTTTCCTTTACTTTCGGAGGGACAAAGCTCTCCAATCAGAACCTGCACCTCAACTCTATTCCCGCCTGCACAGGCCGTCCTTTCTGCATAAATCCGTTCCCTATACTCTCAAAATAGAACGAAGCATACTCTTTGTCCAGTGCATTGCGCACCCAGAAATCAATCTGTCCATGTCCTTTCTGGAAGCTGATACGTCCGTTCAGCGTGCCGTAGAAGGCTTGGCTCACGGTATTCTTCTCGGTCCAGTAGATGCGCCCGGCACCGGTGTAGTTGGCGTTCAGCTGGATGCGGTCCAGCCAGTGCCCCGGACGGATGCGGAAGATGTACTGACCGCCCACGTTCATGGTATGCTTGGGAACAAAGGGTACGTACTTGCCGTTGTAGCTGATTTCCTGAAGCTCCCCATTCACTTTCTCGTTGGTGATGTAATCCTTAAAGGTGGCATAGGTATAACCATAACTTGCATTCAGCGTGAAGTCCGTAGCAACGGCAGCCGTCAAGGCAACCTCTGCCCCCTGGCTGCGGCTTTTGCCGGCATTTGCCGTTTCGCGTCCCAGTCCGCTTGGGGCGAAGCGTGAAATCTGCTGGTCGCGGGTTTCCAGCCAGAAGATGGCGGCGTCGGCATGCAGACGTCCGTCCAGCAGATTCAAGTGTGTTCCTATTTCGTAGTTCCAGGTCTGTTCGGGCTTGTAGACGGTGGCGGATTTTGCATCCGGATTCTCTCCCGCATCGGGGAAGTATTTGCCCACCAGCTCTTTGTAGGCATCCGGCACGTTGGGCATAATCGCCTCTTTGCTTTGCCGCATCATGTCATTCTTCAAACTGGATTGCAGCAAGTCGGAGAACATCTGCACGTTGTAGCCTCCCGAACGGTAACCTTTGCTGACCGCTGCATATACATTTCCTCTGTTTCGCGCAAAGTCATACTGCAAAGCAAACTTGGGCAACAGCTGAAGATAATCCTTATCAATGCTTCCTTGGTAGCGCGACTCTACGGTCAGCGCCGTCTCCGGCATCATCTCTATTTCGCGGATGACGACGTCGCCCCGCTTCATTTCTCCCTTGATGCCCACCTTGTAGTCCAGGCTGGTGCCGGAGTTGTAATCCATCTTCATACGCTCATAATCCAGGCGTAACCCGGCAGTGAACGATACTCCTTTCAGCCCGAATAAATCTCTGAAGGTGGATTGATGAAAGAGTGCCCCATTCAGCAGCGGAGTGTTGAAACTGCCCCCGATGGGCATGGTCCGGCTGCTGATGCCCAGTGAGGGCAGGATATTCATACTCATGGATGGTCCCATCTCTACTTGTATTTGCGATGGGATGACACTGCCCAACATCTGGTTCAGCATCCCCATTCCGGCTTCCCTGAAAGTGACGGGAGCTTCCGTATTCAGCCATTGGTAGAAGCCGAAGGCGCCGGTGGTCCATTGCCAGTGGCTGCCGCTTTTACTCTTCAAGATGATTTCCTCGCTCAGTGCGTGGGAGCGTTGTTTCTGTTGCAGGGTATAGATGTCGTTGGCGGTGAAGTCTTGGTCTATGTCCATGCAGTCCTTTAGAAACTGGTAGCCGGTGACCATGCTCAACGTGAAGTGCTGTGCCTGGTATTCCAGGTTCAGACCCGTGTTCAGCAGGTTGCGGTAGTAGTTGCTACGGGCGTTATTGGAGATTTTTCCGATGTAGGGCTTCAGCGGCTCGCTCTGTGCTTCGGGGGCCAGGCTGCCTTGGTAGAAATACGGGTAGCCACCCTGGTCGCTGTATTCGTAGTTGATGTTTAGGTCCACCTTCCAGTTGTCCGAGGGGAGGTAGATGGCGCGGATGCGTCCACCTGCCGATTGCCCCTTGTCCGCTTTCTCGTCCCTCACCGTGTTGCGGAAGAATCCTCCTTGATAATCGTAAAAACCTCCGGTGGAAAAGGCGAACCGTTCCGAAAGGCGGTGATAGTGGGTCAGCGAGGTATTATAGGCATTGTACGTACCTGCCCCCATGCGGAAGTCCGTCCCCTGGTAGGAGAAGGGCGATTTGGTGTGCACCTTAATCAATCCACCCATGGCATTGCGCCCGTAGAGCGTGCCCTGCGGACCGCGTAGCACGTCGATGCGCTCTACGTCGGCATAGCTGAAGTCGAAGGCTGACTTGTCTATATAAGGTATATTGTCTACATAAAGTCCTACGGAGGGAGTGTTGATGCGCGAGCCGATGCCGCGGATATAGACTGCCGAAGTCAGTCGCGAGCCGTAGTCGGGGATAAACATATTGGGCACTACGGATGTCAGATTCTTGATGGAGTTCACCTGTGCGTTCTGCATGTCCTGCTGCGAAAGCAGGGTGACGGCGGCGGGCTGCTCGCGCAGTTTCCGGTTTTCTTTGGGGGCGGCGATGACGGTTATTTCCTCTACATCCACCACTTTCAAGGTGTCTGCCTCTTCGGCAAGTACGTTGCCGGTTGCCAGGAGGCAGAAGATACCGGTCAAAATTCTATATCTATTCATAAACTGGTTTTTTAGCGCCTGCAAAGTAAAGGGATTCTTGCGGAAGGGACAATCCTCATTTATTAGGATTTCGTTCCTGGAGTGCTAATCTTAAATCGTTCCATCATGCGGAAAATATCGTTCCTCCGTGGGGTAAAAATCGTTCCACCATGGTGGAACGATTTTTACCCCACGGAGGAACGATTAGATGTTAGCACATTAGCACACTAATTGGGGCGAAGTCTTTCTGAAAAGACTTCGCTTCTGATGTATCCGGTTGTAGGATTATATTCTGTCCGCTTCCACATATCCGTGCATCACGGCATAGATAGTCAGCCCGGACACGGACTTGATACCCAGCTTCTCGGTGATATTCTTGCGGTGTGAGATGACGGTGGTCAGGCTGATGTTCAGTTTGTCGGCAATCTCCTTGTTGATGAGACCTTTGGTAATCAGCACCAGCACTTCTATTTCGCGGGCGGAAAGGTCGTGCCCGGCGGCTGTATTTATTGCCATATCCGAGTGTCTGGCGGGTGCCGGCTTTCCGTGGTTTTGTCTGTATTGGTTTCCGTATTGGCGCAGCTGCAGAATGTTTTTTGCCAGATTTTGTTCGTCCTGATAGATGTTTAGCGTCGGCATGCCCGACAGTTGGGGGACGGTTTCACCATTGACCAGCACAATGGTTTTGGGCTTGCGCTCCAGAAAGAAAGCGGTATGCTCGAAGTAAATCTGTGAAGAGATGAAATAATGCACATACATGTCAGGCGTATCATCCATCAGTTCGCCAAAGGAACGGAAAGAGCGGATGATGGCTGTCGGGATGATTTCCTCCAGCAAGTTCTGCAGTCCCAGACAGGAGAGGGTGTTGGAGTCGACGATTGCTATTTCAGGAGTCATTCTCGTTTTTTTGTTTCTGCAAAAATACGGATTATTTTTTAGGGTTTGTCTGTGCGGGGCTGCAAAATGAAAAATTCTCCTATGCAGAACTATTCTCCCTCTCCTTTTGGGGAACGGGGAGTGTCTCCTTTCGCATATTGGCTGGGGCTGACATTGAAATATTTCTTAAAGACTTCCCGGAAGTATTTCCCATCGCAGAAACCGGTTCTTTCTGCTACTTCAGTCACGGAATATTTCCCTTCTTTCAATAGCTCGGCAGCATGTTTCAAACGGATATTCCGTACGAAATCTGCCGGTGCCTGGCCGGTCAGCGCTTTCAGTTTACTGTAGAAACTGGTACGGCTCATATTCAGGAGCGAGCACAATACGTCCACTGTGAAATCGGGATTATCCATGTTCTCCTCGATATGTCTCTTTACATTCGACATGAATTTCCAGTCGAGACTGTTGGAGCAAGTGGTAGTTGTGGAGGGCTCTTCTTCTGTATTGATTTCCAAATTCGCATATCTCTTGCGCAGCAATGCGCGGTTGGCAAGCAGATTGGCAATGCTGGCTTTCAGTATGTTTATGCTGAAAGGTTTTACAATATATTCGTCCGCACCGATATGGAGTCCTTCGAGAATGTTCTTTTCATCTCCCAGTGCCGTCAGCAGTACTACCGGGATGTGGGATGTTTCAATATCGTTCTTGATGGCGATGCATAATTCGTCGCCTCGCATTTCCGGCATCATGATGTCGGAAAGAATCAGTTCCGGCCAGAATTGTTTTACAATGGTCAGCGCTTCCTTGCCGTTGTTGCATACTTGTACATTGTAAATCGGGGAGAACGACTGGAAGAGATAGTTGCGCAGCTCGTCATTGTCTTCTACAATCAAGATGCGATGCAGTTTGTCATTGTCTTCAGTCCGGAGTTCTCCGGCAAGTTTCAAAGGAACGGTGGGGACATCCGGTTCATAGAAGGTCTTCTTATCCTTAACGGACAGAGTGAAGTTCTTGAACTGTTCTTTCTCTTTGGGAAGGATGATTCTGACAGTACTGCCTTGGCATTCGGTGCTCTCAATGTATATTTTTCCATTGTGCAGGCTTACCAGCTTCCGCACCAGCATCAGACCGATACCGCTTCCCGTTATTTTGGAGTTGATGGCATTTGTTCCACGGAAGTGCATCTTGAACAGTTTTCTTTGTTCTTTGGCGGGAATTCCTATTCCATTATCTTTGACTTCCAGTCTCCAGGAACTTTTCATGTCATAAACAGAAATGAGTATATCGCCATTTTGGGGAGTATACTTCAGAGCATTGGATATGACATTTTCCAGGATAGAGTCCATCTTCTCTTTGTCGAACCATACATTCATGTAGCTGAAATTGCTTTCGTATCTGAAAGTGATATGTTTTATGGTGGCATAGGTCTGGAAATTGTTGTATATCTCCTTGATGTAAGTATTCAATTCATATTCTGCTATGTACAGATGAGGGGAATATACTTCTGCCCGTTCAAAGTTTATCAGATTGGTAGTCATGCGCAGGAGGGAGTTGACATTTCTCAGTGCCATGTGCATATTGTTGGTCTCGGCTTCGTTCAGTGTCTTGTTTTCAAGCATTTCTTCCAGAGGTGCCTTTATCAGTGTCAATGGCGTGCGGATATCATGCGCGGTATTGACAAAGAAACGGGTTTTCTCATCGGATATCTTTTTCTGTTTTCTCAGTGCCATGACACGGAAACCGACAACGGACATCAGTACTGTCAGCAGGACATAGCAGGCTATGGCCCAAAAACTGAACCAGACGGGGCGCGCAATGCTGATGTCGATGCTTCGCTCTTCAAAGTATAGATACGGCTCTTCCTTGGATACCGCCCGTATGTAAAGTTTGTAATCGCCCGAGGCAAGGTTGGTGAAGCGGAGATGCCCTTCTTCACCCAGGCGGTTCCAGTCATCGTAAAAGCCTTCCAGCTTCCAGTAGAAAGTGACATTGTCCGGCGCGTCATAATTGATGGATGAAATGCTGAGGGAAAAAGTGTTCTGGTTATATTTCAGCTTTAACCGGTCTGTCTGGTTGATGTTTTCCTTCAAGGGGGAATTCGGACTGCCGGGAAAGACAGGCTGATAGAGTATCTGAAAATCGCTGAGTATCATAGGAGAGTAGATGTACTTGGGCAAACGGGTTCCTTCGGGGAACTCGATGGCTCCGTCTGTGCTGCCAAAGACAAAACCCTTGTTCTTGCGTAGCGTTCCGGAAGAGGCACTGAAGCAGGAGGACATCAGCCCTTGCTCTTTGGTCCAGTTGTGGAATGTCTTCTCCGTAGGGTGGAAACAGCTGATTCCGTTTTCGGTACTCATCAGGATATGCCCGTCCGACTCGGGGAGTATGGTGTAGATGTTGTTTGAAATCAAGGCACAATTGTCCTTGTGATAATGCTTGAACGTATTGTCCTTTGCGTTGTAGACAACCACTCCGGAGCCGTTTGTTCCTATATATAGAGAGAGGTCTTCCGCTTGGTAAAGTGTGTTGATGTAGGTCATCTCTTCCTGCAAGGCGACATATTGGAATCTACCCGACTCTTTGTCCAGCAGATACAGTCCGGCACTTGTCCCAATCCACATGTGTCCGTCATCCTTTTCTGTAATGGCGGTGACGGAATTTATTCCGGGATACAGACGGACGGAATTCAGGGACAAATCGAAGCACTTCAGATTATAGAACCCTCCGGACCAGATATATCCTTTGGAGTCTTTTACGATGTCGCGGATATACTTGTCAGGACGAATGTTGTCCGGATTGAGCAGGTAAGGGGAGAAATATTCTACCGAGAGTGTCCTTTTATTTATTTTGTATACTCCCGAAGTATATCCTCCTGCCCAAATAATGCCGGGTGATACCTCGCATAGCGTAATGAAGATGTGATTCTTGTTTTTCAGTTGATGGTCGAAGGAGCTCAGGAATGAATGCCACTGCCCGGTTTTCGATTGATAAAGGCTGATTCCGTTACTTGTTCCGAACCATAGGTCTCCGTCACTGTCTTCAATGACAGAGTGTACCTGGTCGTTGACCAGCGATTGTCTGTTTCCGATAGAATGCTTTATCCAGTTGTAGCTTTTGTACCGGTTGTCTATAATGGTAATTCCTTCCGGGTAGTTGGCTATCCATATCCGCTTTTCTTCATCAATATAAATGTCATTGATGTTATTGCTGTTCATCTCATTGTGGCTTTTGTAGCTGGAGACGATGTACGGTTCCGAGATACACGAGTTCATGTTGATTTTGTGTATACCCATACCTTCTGTCGCTATCAATAGCTCTGTCTGGTTCAGAGGCTTGATTCGGGCAATGTTTACATCGCTCAAATCCGTATTGGAGTGTATAATCCGTTGTTGCCGTATGTCGTAGGCAAAGACTCCTTTTTCAAAAGTACCGATGAAAAGTCTTTGTGATTCTTGGCGGAAATAGAGTGAACTGATTTGGGCCTGGATTTTGTCAAGAGGTTCAAGAGGGACAATCTGCAATGTCTCATTTTCGAGTTTGACATATCGCAATCCCTTGTCGGTACCCATGAAGAAGTGGTTATTGTCCACTTGTTCGATACTTGTAATGCTGCTTTTCAGTTCATTGGACATTTGATGGACCTCTCCGGTTTGTGTGTCGTAGAGAGCGATGCTGTATCTGCTGCAGAGCCAAATCCTGTGATTGCAGTCCATATAGCCGTAGCTGATATTGACCGGTGTCTTGGGCAGTTTATATACTCTGTTGAACACATCGTGTTCTTGGTTGTATTGAAAAATGCGACCGGCTTTACCTATGACCCATAATTTCCCTTTCTCTTCAAAATATAGCCAACCGAGATGGATGGGGAAACTTGACTCTTTGTTTTCTTCTATTAATTTATAATGCTTGATGTCTTTTCCATTGTACCGGTCTATGCCTTCGTTGGTGAGGAACCACATGTAACCTACCGAATCCTTTTGAATGTCGAAGATTCTGCGGTTGCTCAATCCGTTTTCCACCCCTATGTATTTATATGTTTGCGCCGTAGCTATGAGAGGCAAAAGGAATAGAAAGCATACAATGTTTATGATGAACCTCATAATAAATACAATATAACAACATATATGTGATAATAGTTTACAAATTAAACGAGAAAAAGTGAAAAATCAAAATTTGGATGTAAATATTATAGCTTAATCAAAGAATGCCTTTGCCGCTTCCGCACATCGTTCGCCGTCAATTCCGGCAGAAACAATGCCTCCGGCATATCCGGCGCCTTCTCCGCAAGGGAACAATCCTTTTACGCGTACATGTTGCAGTGTCTCCTTGTCTCTTGTTATGCGTACCGGCGCCGAAGTACGGGTTTCCACTCCAATCATTGTCGCCTCGTTCGTCAAGAAACCACGGCTGTATTTCCCGAATAGCTGGAAACCTTTGCTCAGGCGTTTTGCAATGAAAGAAGGCATCCAGAAGTGCAGAGGTGAGGAAACCAGTCCCGGTGCATACGAAGTTTCCGGCAGGTCGTAACTCAGTTTTTTCTTAGTGAAGTCTGCCATTCTCTGTGCCGGTGCTGTCTGCTTCATATTGCCTTGTTGCCAGCAGAGGCGCTCCAGATACTCTTGAAAATACATCATGCTTAATTGGGAATTGACGGTTGGCAATTGACAATTAGCCGCGCTGTCGTGCTGCATAGAAATTGTAAATTGTAGATTGTCAATAGTAAATTGCTCTATGTCTTCCGGGCGTAGCTCTACCACCATTCCCGAATTGCTCCAACGGGAACCGCGGTTGCTGGGACTCATCCCGTTGACTACAATCTGCTCGGGACCGCTGGCGGCGGGCACAACGAAGCCGCCGGGACACATGCAAAAGCTATATACTCCTCGTCCGTCCACTTGGTTTACAAAACTATATTCGGCGGCAGGCAGATATTTTCCCCGTCCGTTCCGGTTGTGATATTGTATTTGGTCTATCAAGGTGGCAGGGTGTTCCAGTCGTACGCCTACGGCAATGCCTTTAGCTTCAATCTCTACATTGTTGGCGGCAAGCCAGCGGTATACGTCCCGGGCAGAGTGACCGGTGGCAAGTATCACCGGGCCAAGGAAAGTCTTGCCGGTATTTGTTTCAATGCCTTTGACTTCATCCTTCTCTATGAGCAGGGCGTCCATGCGTGTTTCAAAGTGGACTTCGCCACCACACTGGATGATAGTGTTCCGCATGTTTTCAATAACACGCGGCAGTTTGTCCGTACCTATGTGCGGATGTGCATCTACCAGTATGGAAGTGGAGGCTCCATGTTGACAGAAGACATTCAGAATCTTGTCTACATTGCCGCGCTTTTTGCTGCGTGTGTACAGCTTGCCATCCGAGTAGGCTCCGGCACCTCCCTCTCCGAAGCTGTAATTGGACTCTGGGTTAACGAGTTGCTGGCGGCTGATTTGCGCCAGGTCTTTCTTGCGTTCCCGTACGTCCTTTCCACGTTCCACAATGACGGGGCGCAGCCCCAGCTCTATCAGTCGCAGGGCGGCAAAAAGTCCTCCGGGGCCGGCACCTACCACTATCACTTGGGGCTTTCCTTCTACATTATTATATAAGGTATGTTGGTATTCATCCTCTTTTGGCATTTCGTTCAAGTAGGCACGCACGTTGAGGTTGACGTAGATGGTCCGCTGGCGGGCATCGATGCTACGCTTCAAGATACGCGCTGCGGTTATCTCTCGTGCATTCAGTCCTTTTTCGTGTATTAAGTACTCTTTCAGGCGTTGCTCGTTTGCCGCTACTTCGGGCAATACGCGTAGTTGGTATTCTTGTATCATAACGATTATCCGAATAAGGCACGGAATGCCTCTTCTACCTTCCGTACCGGTATTAATTCTATTTTTATCTTTTGGGTATTGAGTCCCTGCATATTATACTTGGGAAGTATAAAACGCTTGAAGCCAAGTTTCTCTGCTTCTCCGATGCGCTGCTCAATGCGGTTTACCGGGCGTATCTCTCCCGACAGACCTATTTCTCCTGCCATGCACACCTCTGGCTCTATGGCCGTGTCCATGTTGCTGGAGAGGATGGCGCTGATGACGGCAAGGTCTATTGCCGGGTCGTTCACTTTCAATCCACCGGCAATATTGAGAAATACATCTTTCTGTGCCAGTTTGAAGCCTACACGTTTTTCCAATACGGCCAGCAGCATATTCATGCGGCGGATGTCGAACCCTGTGGCAGAGCGTTGTGGGTTACCATATACGGCACTGCTGACCAATGCCTGCGTTTCGATGAGGAACGGTCTGATGCCTTCTATCGCGGAGGCGATGGCTATGCCGCTCATACCTTCATGGTCCTGGCTCAGCAGTAGTTCGGATGGGTTGCTCACCTGCCGTAATCCATCTTGCCGCATTTCGTAAATACCCAGTTCGGCAGTGCTTCCGAAGCGGTTCTTGATGCTACGCAGGATGCGGTACATGTAGTGCTGGTCGCCCTCGAACTGGAGTACGGTATCCACGATATGTTCCAGTACCTTGGGGCCGGCTATGCTTCCTTCCTTATTAATATGCCCGATGAGGATAACCGCCGTATGCGTTTCCTTGGCAAAGCGCAGGATGGAGGCGGAACATTCCCGTACCTGGGCGATGCTTCCCGGCGACGATTCAAGGGTTTCGGTAGAAATCGTCTGTATGGAGTCGATGATGACGATGTCCGGGCGGATGTTCTTGATATGGACGTAAATCTGTTCCAGGGAAGTTTCGCATACGATGAGGCAATCACTGGAAGCACTTGTCAAGCGGTCGGCACGCAGTTTCAATTGGCGGGTACTTTCTTCGCCGGAGACGTAGAGGATGCGTTTTTCCGGTATGCGGAGTACGGTTTGTAGCACCAGGGTGGATTTCCCGATGCCCGGTTCGCCGCCAATCAAAACAAGAGATCCTTGTACAAGACCACCACCTAGTACCCGGTTCAGTTCGGCATCATGGAGGTCGATGCGCGGTTCGTCATCGGCTACAATTTCATGGAGGGTTATGGGTTTGGCTTTGGCGGTCTCTATGCCCGATACGGGACGCTTGTTCACCACTTCTTTCCGTACCACCTCTTCCACATACGTGTTCCACATTCCGCACGACGGACACTTGCCTACCCATTTGGGAGAGTCTTGTCCGCAGTTGCTGCATACATAAACCGTCTTCTCTTTAGCCATAGTTGTGCATTCTCTTCTAAAATGATTGCCCAAAGGTACAATTTTTCGATGCAGGGCTTGCAGACTCCCATAGAGTTTTTTTATTTTTGTGAGTAGAAAACAATAACATGTTATAAAAGCCATGATAGAAGATATTCTTGCATACAACAAGCGTTTTGTAGCCGAGAAGGGGTATGAGAAATACATCACGAATAAATACCCGGATAAGAAGATTGCCATCCTCTCTTGTATGGATACCCGTTTGACCGCTTTACTGCCGGCAGCCTTGGGCATCAAGAACGGCGATGTGAAGATGATAAAGAATGCGGGTGGAATCATTTCACATCCGTTCGGTAGTGTCATTCGTAGCCTGATGGTGGCCATTTACGAGTTGGGCGTGACGGAAGTGATGGTTATTGCCCACTCCGATTGCGGTGCGTGCCACATGAGCAGCGTCCAGATGATAGAGCATATGAAGGCCCGGGGCATCAAGCAGGAGACGATTGATATGATTCGTTTCTGCGGAGTGGATTTCGAGTCTTGGCTGTATGGATTCGAAGATACGGAGAAATCGGTAAAAGGTACGGTGGAAGCTATTATCAATCATCCGCTGATACCGAATGATATCAATGTCAGCGGTTTCATAATAGATTCTGTGACGGGAGAATTGACCCCGGTGCAGTGATAGTTGTGCTTCACACGGTAATTTCCCCTGCCAGCGGTCGTCCCATCAGTTCGCGTATTTCGGCAGGTGGATAATCGTGCCCCAGAAGGAACATCAGCTTGGTTACGGCAGATTCCGTTGTGCTGTCATATCCGCAGACAACTCCTGCCTGCATCAGTTGGTAACCGGTTTCATAGCGCTCCATTTCAACAGTGCCGGCACTGCATTGGGTGACGTTGACAATGATGATGCCTTGTTCGCAGGCATCATGCAGGCGGCGTAGAAACCATTCCTTTCGGGGAGCGTTGCCGGAACCGTAGGTTTCGAGGACTACGGCCTTCAGTCCTTTAGTGGCAAGTATGGCTGCCACGACATTTTCCTGAATACCTGGAAAAAGCTTCAGTATGGCGATGTTGGTATCAAGCAGATAATGAGGCTCCAGTTCGTGGGGAGTGCCGTGCGTATGAATTTGCACATTATTATATTTAATATGTATACCGGCGGAAGCGAGTACCGGATAATTGAAGGAACGGAAAGCATTGAAGTTCTCCGCGTTCATTTTGGTGGTACGGTTGCCGCGCATCAGGTGGTTTTCGAAGAAGATGCAGACTTCGGGTACGATGGGCTGTCCGTTGGAGTGGCGGTCGGTGGCTATTTCGATGCTGGTCAGCAGGTTTTCCTTGCCGTCTGTGCGGAGCACGCCAATGGGCAGTTGCGAGCCGGTTAGGATGACGGGCTTGTTCAGCCCTTCAAGCATGAAGCTGAGTGCAGAAGCTGTGTAGGCCATGGTGTCTGTGCCATGCAGGATGACGAAGCCTGTATATTGGTTGTAGTTGTTGCTGATGATGCGTACCAGTTTGCGCCAGGCATCGGGGTCCATGTCCGAGGAATCCATGGGTGGGTCGAATTGATAAGTGTCGATACGGAACGCAAATCTCTGAAGTTCGGGAACATGTTTCTGCAACTGCTCGAAGTTGAAGCTTTCCAGGGCGCCGGTTTCTGCATTCTCTATCATTCCGATAGTTCCACCGGTGTATATTAGCAAAACGGAAGTGTTTTCTGGGTTCATGCGCACTTTTCTTTCATGTTTTCCATGCAAATATAATGATATATATTGAGAATGATAGCAAAATGTTAGAAAAGAATAAACGGATATACAGAAAAAAGGTATGGAAAGTGTGAAAGTGTAAGCCGTAAGTTGTGCATATTTCTTGCCTTTTTAGAGGCTTTCTGTATTTTTATCGCAAAAAAGTCGCAAAAAGTGATAGATTGAATGTTTTTATTGTTACTTTTGCAACACTTATCATAAATGATAGAAACAAGAGACTATGAACAAGTACTATCAACATACAGTCACATCCATGTGGACCATGACCCTTAGGGGTTAGGGATAGTATTTTGTGTTTCTACGTGTTACACCATTTTCAAGCAGTTTTTCCATTTAATTAAAGTCAATGCAAGCCGTAGCAGCTTGTTTCCGACACATTGTATCAACCATCTCAACAATATAAAGAGAAATGAAAGTAATGAAATTCGGCGGAACGTCCGTAGGTTCCGTGAACAGTATTTTGAGCGTCAAGAGAATTGTAGAAGCAGTCGATGAACCGGTTATCGTGGTGGTGTCCGCATTGGGCGGCATCACGGACAAGTTGATAAACACCTCTAGAATGGCGGCAGCCGGTGATGCTTCTTACGAGAATGAGTTCCGGGAGATTGTCTACCGTCATGTGGAAATGATTAAGGAAGTGATTCCGGCAGGCGAGGCGCAGGTTGCCTTGCAACGCCAGATTGGTGAGCTGCTCAACGAGCTGAAGGACATCTTTCAGGGTATTTATCTGATAAAAGACCTTTCGCAGAAGACGTCCGATACGATTGTGAGCTATGGCGAACGGCTTTCATCTATCATCGTGGCACAACTGGCGGGAGCGGAGTGGTTTGACTCACGCAAGTTTATCAAGACGGAGAAGAAGCATTCCAAGCATGTGCTGGATACGGAGCTGACAAATTCGTTGGTGCGCGAAACATTCAGCAGCCTGCCCAAACGCGTATTGGTTCCGGGGTTTATCTCCACAGACAAAATGACGGGAGAGGTAACGAACCTGGGTAGAGGTGGTTCCGACTATACAGCGGCAATCATTGCTGCCGCACTGGATGCTGACAGTCTGGAAATCTGGACGGATGTAGACGGGTTCATGACAGCTGACCCGCGTGTGATTTCCAGGGCATACACTATCAATGAATTGAGCTATGTGGAAGCTACGGAGCTTTGTAACTTCGGTGCGAAAGTGGTCTATCCGCCTACAATCTATCCGGTTTGCCACAAGAACATTCCCATTCTGGTAAAGAATACCTTCAACCCGGAGGGGGCGGGAACTGTCATCAAGCGAGAGGTTTCCGACCCGCAAAGCAAGGCCATCAAGGGTATTTCATCCATCAATGATACGAGCCTGATTACAGTGCAAGGCCTTGGTATGGTAGGTGTCATCGGTGTGAACTACCGTATCTTCAAGGCGCTGGCAAAAAATGGCATCAGTGTATTCCTTGTGTCCCAGGCTTCTTCGGAGAATTCAACGTCTATCGGTGTGCGCAATGCGGATGCTGATCTGGCTTGCGAGGTGCTGAACGAGGAGTTTGCCAAAGAAATAGAGATGGGAGAAATTTCTCCTATTCAGGCAGAAAAGAACCTGGCTACCGTGGCCATCGTAGGCGAGAACATGAAGCATACGCCGGGTATTGCCGGAAAGCTGTTCGGTACGTTGGGGCGTAACGGTATCAATGTGATTGCTTGTGCGCAGGGTGCTTCGGAAACCAACATCTCGTTTGTAGTGGACAGCAAATCATTGCGCAAATCGCTGAATGTCATCCATGATTCTTTCTTCTTGTCGGAATATCAGGTACTGAATCTTTTTATCTGCGGCATAGGAACCGTAGGCGGCAGCTTGATAGAGCAAATCCACAGCCAGCGCCAGAAGCTGATGCAGGAGAACGGCCTGCAGCTGAATGTAGTGGGCATTGCCGATGCAAACAAAGCCATGTTCAGCCGCGAAGGTTTCGATTTGGGACGTTTTCGTGAAGAACTGCAGGAGAAGGGAAAGGACAGCTCTCTGGAAACGCTGCGTAATGAGATTATCGGTATGAACATCTTTAACTCTGTCTTTGTGGACTGTACGGCAAGTGCAGGCGTGGCTTCCCTTTACAAGGACTTGCTGCTGCACAATGTTTCGGTAGTGGCTGCTAACAAGATTGCTGCTTCTTCCGAATACGAGAACTACCGTGAACTGAAACAGATTGCCCGCCAACGCGGTGTGAAGTACTTGTTTGAAACCAATGTAGGTGCCGGACTCCCCATCATCAATACCATTAACGACCTTATCCATAGCGGTGATAAGATATTGAAGATTGAAGCCGTGCTGAGCGGTACGTTGAACTATATCTTCAATAAAATCAGTGCCGACATTCCTTTCAGCAAGACCATTAAGATGGCGCAGGAGGAACGTTACTCCGAGCCCGATCCGCGTATCGACCTCAGCGGAAAGGATGTTATCCGCAAACTGGTGATTCTGGCACGCGAGGCCGGTTACTGTTTGGAACAGAGCGATGTTGAGAAGAACCTCTTTGTGCCCGATGACTTCTTTGAAGGCTCCCTGGATGACTTCTGGAAGAAAGTGCCGAGCCTCGATGCCGATTTCGAAGCCCGCCGCAAGGTGTTGGAAGCCGAGAACAAGCATTGGCGTTTCGTAGCCAAACTGGAAAATGGCAAAGCATCTGTCGGTTTGCAGGAAGTCGGCGCCAACCATCCGTTCTACGGGCTGGAAGGCAGCAATAACATCATCCTGCTGACCACGGCACGTTATAAGGAATATCCGATGATGATACAAGGCTACGGAGCCGGTGCGGGTGTAACGGCTGCGGGGGTATTTGCGGATATTATGAGCATTGCAAACGTTTAATCCAAATCGTAATATAGAAAGATGAAACACATCATTATATTGGGTGATGGTATGGCCGACTGGCCCGTGAAGGCTCTGGGAGGCAAAACCTTGCTGCAGGCGGCTGCAACTCCCTATATGGACAAGCTGGCACGCATGGGACGTGTGGGAAGGCTGGTGACGGTGGCCGAGGGATTTCATCCCGGCAGTGAGGTGGCGAATATGTCCGTTCTGGGCTATAACCTGCCGAAGGTGTACGAAGGCCGCGGTCCATTGGAGGCGGCGAGTATCGGTGTGGACTTGCAGCCGGGTGAGATGGCGATGCGCTGCAACATTATCTGCATCGAGGGAGACAATATCAAGAATCATTCTGCCGGGCACATTACTACAGAGGAAGCGGATGTGTTGGTAAAATACCTTCAGGAGCATTTGGGTGATGACCGCGTGCATTTCCATACGGGCGTGCAATACCGCCATCTGCTGGTAATAAAAGGAGGGGACAAGCGCATTGACTGTACGCCGCCCCACGATGTCCCTTTGAGGCCTTTCCGTCCGTTGATGGTGAAGCCGATGGAGGGTACGGAGAATATTTCGGTCCCCGAAGGCGGTGCAGAGCTTACTCCGAAGCAGACTGCCGATTTGATTAATGATTTGATTCTCCGTTCGCAAGTGTTGCTGGAAAACCATCCGGTCAACGTGAAGCGGAAGGCCGAGGGTAAGGACTCTGCCAATAGCATCTGGCCGTGGAGTCCCGGTTATCGTCCGCAGATGGAGCGCCTTTCAGACAAGTTTCCGCAGGTGAAGCGTGGTGCTGTGATTTCTGCCGTGGATTTGATTAACGGCATCGGCTACTATGCCGGATTGCGGCGCATCACCGTAGAAGGTGCGACGGGGCTTTATGATACCAACTATGAGAATAAGGTGGCTGCCGCCCTTGATGCATTGCGGACGGATGATTTTGTCTACCTGCATATCGAGGCCAGTGATGAGGCCGGTCACGAAGGAAACGTCCCCTTGAAGATTATGACGATTGAGAATCTGGACAGCCGTGCCGTAGGTCCTGTCTACGAGGCTGTGAAGGATTGGGAGGAACCCGTTGCCATCGCCGTATTGCCCGACCATCCCACTCCCTGCGAGCTCCGTACGCATACGGCCGAACCCATTCCGTTTCTCATCTGGTATCCGGGTATAGAGCCTGACGGCGTGCAAACATTCGATGAAGTGGCAGCCTGCGAAGGCAGTTACGGACTGATGAAAGAAGACGAGTTTATCAATGAATTTATGAAGGAATAATGTGGCGCTAATGTGCCAATATGCCAATGTGCTGATTACCATTCAGCATCATAGCGCAGCCTTTAATTTTTAATTCTTTAATTTTTAATTTAATATGAAATATTATAGCACCAACAAACAAGCCCCCGAAGCCACTCTTGAAGAGGCCGTGGTAAAGGGGCTTGCCGCAGACAAGGGGCTTTTCATGCCCTTTACAATCAAAACTCTGCCACAAGAGTTTTACGATAGCATCGATACACTCAGCTTTCAGGAGATAGCCTATCGCGTGGCAGATGCTTTCTTTGGCGAGGATGTTCCTGCCGATACGCTGAAACAGATTGTTTATGACACACTCAGTTTCGATGTCCCTCTGGTCCGGGTGACGGAGAATATTTATTCGCTTGAGCTGTTCCATGGTCCGACGCTTGCCTTTAAGGATGTAGGCGGTCGCTTCATGGCGCGTTTGCTGGGATACTTTATCAAGAAAGAGGGCAAGAAGCAAGTCAATGTTCTCGTTGCTACTTCCGGTGATACGGGGAGTGCTGTTGCCAATGGTTTCCTCGGTGTGGAAGGCATACACGTCTATGTGCTCTACCCGAAGGGAAAAGTCAGTGAAATCCAGGAGAAACAGTTCACTACCTTAGGGCAGAATATCACGGCTATTGAGGTCGATGGTACGTTCGACGATTGCCAGGCTTTGGTTAAATCCGCTTTTATGGACCGCGAGCTCAACGAACATCTGCAACTGACCAGTGCCAATTCCATCAACGTGGCGCGTTTCTTGCCGCAGGCATTCTATTACTTTTATGCCTATGCTCAACTGAAACGTGCCGGCAAGGGAGGCAATGCCGTCGTGTGTGTACCCAGCGGTAACTTCGGTAACATCACTGCCGGCCTCTTCGGCAAGCGTATGGGACTGCCCGTGGAACGCTTTATCGCTTCCAATAACCGCAATGATATCTTCTTCCAATATTTGCAGACGGGTGTTTATACGCCGCGTCCCAGTATTGCCACCATTGCCAACGCGATGGATGTGGGCGACCCGAGCAACTTTGCCCGTGTACTCGACCTTTACGGAGGCAGCCATGCCGCCATCTCTGCCGAAATCAGCGGTGCCACTTATACCGACGAGCAGATTGCCGAAACCATGCGGGAAGTGTGGAAGAAGGACCATTACCTGCTCGACCCGCACGGAGCCTGCGGCTTCCGGGCCCTGGCCGAAGGACTGAAACCCGGCGAAACGGGCGTATTCCTGGAGACGGCCCATCCGGCGAAGTTCAAGGATACAGTGGAGAAGATTATCGGTGAAGCGGTAGAGATACCTGCCAAGCTTCAGGCTTTTATGCGCGGTGAGAAGAAGAGCCTGCCGATGTCAAAGGATTTTGCAGACTTCAAGCAATATCTGATGCATGTATAAAGAATGGGACGTCCGTAAAGAAAAACACCGGATTGCTTGACATTGCCTTTCGGATGTTGTATCTTTGTAACTGCAATCTTAGTTCAGATTCAATTTTAAATTAGCATAAAAGGAGAGGCGTCGCTTCTCCTTTTTTGTTGTCTTCTTCCGCCACTTCATTAGCCAAAGCTTAGGGTTTACTCTCCTAAACCGGTGCTTTACAGATTTAATCCTCCACTTCAGCAAGCGGAATGGCAGGCATTTGCTTGGAAAATCCCGGTGTTTTTGACGAAAAGCTCGGATGTTTCGGATGAAAAGCTCCGGGCTTTCGGATGATATGTTCAGCGCCGACAGACGGTATGTCGAGGATAAACAGATGATATGTTCGGGACGGATACATGGTTTGTTCCGGCTATATGAACGGACGATAATACGTCTGTTCCGTTAATCTTCCATAAATTTGCTCTTGACAAGATTGGCTGCTTTATTCTGTATCGGGTTCTTCCCGGATGAGGTCTATCATGCTGCCCAACTTATGATGGTTGTTCCATAGCACAAGCACTTCAATCTTCCGGAGACTGTGCCGGTAAAGAAGCGTATAGTCGGGATGCGGGATGATGTACCGTATGTTCTCTGCTTCGGTGGGCTGTCCGATAAACGGATTCAGCGTGACACGGTACAATGCATTTTGGAACAAGGTGTACAGAGTCCCGCCACACCGTTTGTTGCCATCTCTTTCTTGCGAGGAAATCAGCAAGTCCTTCAGAGCTTCTTTGGCAAGTGGCGACCATATTATTTGTTTAGCCATGCCTTCACCTCCTTACTGATTGTGACGTCCTCTTGTCCTTCTCCCTCATCCAGTTGCCGGCAGGCTTTCTTAAGGTCATGGCGTAGCCGGGTGGAGAATGCGAGGACTTGCTTTGTTTGCTGGGACGATTGCTCTTCTTTAACTTTTGCCATAACGTTATCTCCTTTTTCCTTAAAACATTTCAAAGTAATGAATTGTTTGAGGGGAAAAATACGAAGCTGATGAAAGATAAGAAACTGGAAGCCAATCTCAGTATGGTTGCATCGCGCGTCATGGCGGGGTTGAATATGAATGGATTGAAATTTCTGCTCCCTTTGTGGCTGGGTGCATTGACAGGTGTCACGGTGCGTTGTGTCTTTGCTGCCGTGGCATTTTGGATAACAAGCTGGTTTGTAAAGGAGGCACCGGTCACAAGGCGGCAGCGGATAGGGCTGTTCTGTCTGGGAGCTTTCGGACTCTACGGGTTCATGTTCTGCTATCTGCTGGGCATCAGTAAGACGACTCCGGTTTCCAGTGCCATCTTCAACTCCATGCAGCCCATTTGGGTCTTTCTGATATCTGTCTTTTTCCTGCACGAAAAGGCTACGCTGATGAAGATAATCGGCATAGCGCTGGGTTTTGGCGGTGCGTTGTTGTGTATCCTTACGCAAGGCAGTGATGACCTGGCGCACGATGCGTTTACGGGCAACATGCTCTGTATGGTGAGCTCGCTGGTCTTTGCCGTTTACCTGATTGTGAGCAAGAAACTGCTGGAAGAGGTCGGGGTAGTGACGATGATGAAGTACATCTTTGGCGGTGCGGCAGTAACGGGATTGATTGTGTCGTCCATTATAGGCTGGGATGCACCCTTGCTTACGGATGCCTTGCATGGGGAGTGGCACTGGGTGCCGTGGGCGGTGCTGGCGTTTGTGCTGGTTTTCCCTACTTACCTCAGTTACTTTCTGGTTCCGGTGGGCTTGAAGTATCTCAAGACGACGGTTGTAGCCATGTACAGCTATCTGATACTGGTGGTGACTACCGTTGTTTCCCTCACCTTGGGGCAAGACCGTTTCAGTTGGACGCAAGCCGCTGCCATTGCCATGATTTGTATCAGCGTGTACTTTGTTGAAGTGGCGGAAGCGAAGAAGTAGTGACGAATACCAGGTATTCCCCTTCCGCCTCGATGGTGAATTCTGTACTGGTGCATTCGTTGAGTGTGCCTTGCCACCAGTTGGTGAAATCGCTGAGGGGATAGACCAGTCCTTTGCCATGCAGACCGTGTGCAGTGAAGTTGATGATGGATACTTGCTGTCCGGGATGGCTTGGGAAGGTGCGGGTACTCCGGCAGGGGATGAAGATGCCGTAATCGGTATAGGTACGTACATCGGCTCCGGCACGGAGATAGTCGATGAGCAGGCTGATATTTCCCAGTGTATGGTCTTCACGTTTGCCCGTGGCACCGATGATGGCGATACGGCGTTTGCCTTTCGCCAGCAGGAAGTTGACGGCTTTAGTCTGGTCGTTGGTCTCCTGGTCGCTGATACGGTGTAGGATATGTCCGAACTTCCGGCGGTTTTCATCACTGAGGGAGTCACCGTCGCCGATGATTACGTCGGGAGTATGGCCCCGGCGGATGTATTCGTCCGCTCCGCCGTCGCAACAAACCACGTAAGGCGCTTCCGCCAATATCTTTAAAGGTAGGGGACTTGCAGGATATTCCCCATTCGCCAAAACTACGGCATCAATAGTTAATAATTGCTCGTTGCTCGTTGATAGTTCGTCTTTCATGTCTTTCTTAATCCCTAATCTCTAATCCTTCATCCTTGTTCATCATTTTCCTCCATTTGAAGTAGCCAAAGATAGCTATAATTGTGTAAAGGGCATATAGTCCGGCTGTAAAATCAAGTCCTTTGTAGATGTACAGTCCGGCGCTAACGGCATCTACCGCAATCCATGCCCACCATTGCTCTACATATTTCCGTGCCAGCATCCACATGCCGGCTATGCTCAGTGCGGTGGTGAAGGAGTCCAGCCAGGGCACATTGCTGTCCGTGAAGTTTATCAATATCCAGGCAATGCCAAGCAGAGCGGCGATGAATACGGCGGTAAGCGGCAGCAAGTAGCGCGCCGGCATATGGGTGATAGGAAGTTCCAGTTTTTGTTCTTCTGTTCTTGTGTCCTCTCCTTTCTGTCCTGCACCTTTCCGCCGCAAGATAGTCCAGCGCAGAAATGCTCCGTACTTCCACATCATCCAGCCGTAGATGGCAGCACCCAGATAATAGATGTTGATGCCGAAGTCTGCATACAGCCCCGCATCATAGTAGACAAAAATATAGACGGCAGGCATAATGATGCCCGCTATCCAAAGATAAATGCTTGCCCGGTACTCCAACCAGAGATAGAGAATCCCGACCACAGTGCCTATAATCTCAAGAGTATGTTCCATCAGAAATTGATTGCTATATGTCCCAATACATTCGTTCCCGCCTGGGCAGCGTAGCCGGCATAGTTGTAACGGACTTTTCCTCCGTTGTCGTCGTGATAGTATCCGCTGCCTGCGTATCCGTTGTTTTCGTATTCTTCATTGAACAGATTGTAGATGGTGCACCCTACGGTTACCGACTTTACTTTAGGCAACTTGAAGGTATAGGACAGATTCAGGTTGCTTACGAAATAAGCATCCAGTGTGCACTCCTCTTGCTTGGCGTTACTCATGTATTGCTTGCTGATATATTGTGACTGTAACGAGGCCTCGAATCCCTTGAACGTATAGCTGAAGCGGTTGTTCAGTATGAAGTCGGGAGAGAATGCGATGGGGGTATCCCCGTGTTTGATGACCCATGCTTCCGACCCAGCCTCCTCGTTTTCAAAAAGTGTCTCGGTAAAGTTCTGCACACGGTTCTTGCTGAGTGTGGCATTGATGTCCCATTGCAAGCCGCAGTCCAGTTTGATGCCAGCCATCAGTTCAATACCCGTACGGTAGCTGTCGGGCACGTTGCTGGCCATGGCTTCGCCTATCTCGTTCAGCTCTCCCGTCAGTACCAGCTGGTCTTTATAGTCCATATAGTAGAAGTTGGCACCCGCATGGAGCCATGAGTTGGCGAAGATATATCCCAGTTCGTAGTCAAGCAAACGCTCAGCCTTGGGATGTTCGGTGAAGTAGCCGTCGGTGTAGTTGTTGCGCGTAGGTTCTTTATGGGCTACGCTGAACGAACCGTATAAGCGGTGGTTGCGGTCGATTTGCCAGGACAGTCCGGCTTTCGGGTTGAAGAAGTCGAAGTCTTCGTCAATGTCCAATTTTTGCATTCCCGGAGTGGTGGCAGTCCAGTTGTACTTGTCGTTCAGTCCGTTTATTTTGTAGTTGATGTGGCGGTATTGCAGGTCGAGGTAAACGCTGAGGCCGCTTACCAGTTCATAATTGGCTTTCAGATAAATATTTCCGTCATTCTTTGTGGCGTTGTTGCGGTAGTAGTCGTGGTCGGGGTTCAGTTCGCCGATATAGTTCTTTACCCAAAGCACTTTTCCGAAGTGGTCGCCGTCATAGCGGTTCAGTGCACCGCCTAGCGAGGCATGCAGACGGTCGGCTTTGTAGCTTACGGAGAAGATTCCACCGCCAAACCAGTTGTCCATTGCCTTCTTGCGGATAAGGTCGCTTACTTCTACCTTGCCGCCATTGTATTCGAAAGGCGACATACCGTACTCTGCCAACGAGCGTTCACCTTTATATTCTTGATAGTATCCGTCGCCTTTGGTGTAGTGCAGGCCGATATTCAGGTTCCATTGTGGGGTGAAATTGTGGTTGAATAGCAGCTGGTAATTCTTTTGCGTATAGTTGTCGGTCTGGTCGTCATAGAAATGCAGTGCACCTCCTTCGTCCGTGAGGTAATGCTTCTCGCCGTTGTCGTCTTTATAATATTCTTTGTTGTATACATGGCCGTCCCGGTCGGTGGCGTACATGAATCCGCAGGAATTATAACGCCGTCCGTAACGTTCCATCTCTTCCTTGCTGGCATAGTTCCATGCGTGGTAAGTGCGCTCTTTGCCGGCAAAGGTTATCAGCTTGATAGAAGTGTTGTCATTGTAGTACCCTCCTTGCAGATAATAGGAGTTCAGTCCCACAGATGCCCGGTCTATATACCCGTCCGTACTGATGTTGGAGAGCCGCGCGTCGAACGACCAATGATTGTTGATGAGTCCCGTTCCCACTTTCACCGTCTCCTTGTGCGTATGGAAGGAGCCGTAGGAACCGTTGAATTCTGCATAGGGTTTCATGGAGAAATCACCCGTCTGCATGTTGATGCTGGCACCGAAAGCTCCTGCACCGTTCGTTGAGGTACCAGCTCCGCGTTGCACCTGCATATCCTTGACGGAGGAGGCGAAATCCGGCAGGTTGACCCAGAATACCGTGTGGCTTTCCGCATCGTTGATGGGAATACCGTTAGCGGTGACGTTGATGCGTGTGCCATCTGTTCCGCGGACTCTCAGTGTGGTGTAACCCACCCCGGCACCGGCGTCGCTGGTAGTAATGGCGGAGGGTGTCATACTCAACAGATACGGCAGGTCTTGTCCGAAATTCTGTTTTTTCAGTTGTTCTTTGCCTATATTGGTGAATGCCACCGGTGTGCTGTTTGTGGCACGTGTGGAGATGACTTCCACTTCCTGCAGGTTTATCACCCGCAGACTGTCTTGCTCTTGTGTCTGCGCACAGACACCCAGTGCTGCCATAAGGAGGCAGGTCGCCATTGCATGTCTCTTCATTTGCAATTGTTTCGTTTAGATGAATACAGAAAAGGGGAACTTTTCTTCTTTTCCCTCCGCCGGCATTACCCGGATCAGGTTAATGGGTATGATCTCAGCCCGTCGTATTAGGGCACCCCTTAGTTGAAATCGGGAGCAAAGGTAGGAGTTTTCGTCGAAAGTGGCAAGTTAAGTGAACGAAAGTCAGAGTTATTTGTTAATTTTGCAGCATTAATTTTAAAAAAAGAGTATAGTTATGTTATCATCTTTATTCATGGCAGCCTTTGCTGCCCAAGTTGCTGACGATGGTTTCAGCAAACTGCAGATATTCCTTCAGCAATTGATAGATTGGGGCGTAAGTGCCGGTGGACGTATTATTGGAGCTGTCATCATCTTTGTGGTAGGACGGTTCTTGATTTCCTTTCTTAGGAAAATGCTGGCGAGGTTATTGGCAAAAAGACATGTGGATGCCAGTATCCAGAGCTTTGTGAAAAGTTTAGTCAATATCTTGCTGACCATTCTGCTGATTATTGCCGTTATCGGCAAATTGGGAGTGGAAACTACTTCTTTTGCAGCTTTGTTGGCATCTGCCGGTGTGGCTATCGGTATGGCACTTTCCGGAAACTTGCAGAATTTTGCGGGTGGATTGATTGTACTGTTGTTCCGTCCTTTCAAGGTAGGCGACTGGATTGAAAGCCAGGGAGTGTCCGGAACGGTACGTGAGATTCAAATCTTCCATACGATTCTGACCACAGCCGACAATAAGGTAATCTATATCCCTAACGGTGCGTTGAGCAGTGGTACAGTGACTAATTACAGCCGTGAGGATACGCGTCGTGTAGATTGGGTGATCGGTGTAGAATATGGTGAGAATTATGACAAGGTAGAGAGCACCGTGCGTCGTATCATCTCCGAAGACAGCCGTATCTTGAATACTCCCGAACCGTTTGTAGCTCTTCATGCCTTGGATGCCAGCAGTGTGAATGTGGTGATTCGTGTTTGGGTGAAGAGCGGAGACTACTGGGGCGTTTATTTTGATATGAACAAGAAGATTTACTCCGTATTCAATGAGGAAGGTATCGACTTCCCATTCCCGCAGTTGACGGTGCATCAGGCGAAAGACTGAGTGGGCTACAAGTTTCAATTTACTGGCTATCAGCTACTATAAGTTACGGGCTACAAGTGTACTGCATTATCATACTGCAGGACGCTTGTAGCCCGTAACTTAATAGTAGTCGGTAACTCCGTAATTTATTTATAACTTAATTCTGCCTCTATTTCTTCGCAGACATCTTGCTCCAGGTTGAGCAGCTGATTGATTTCTTTTCGTTTTTCCAAATCCGTGAAATAGCTCTCCACTACTGCATAGATGTTGAAGCCGGTTGTGGAACCCGCAGCCAAATCCAATGACTCAACCATTTTCTCTACTGCTTGATGAATGCGTTTCTTACTGATAAAATGCAGTTCATTACTATGAATTAAGCTCTTTTCCATGATATTTTCTGTTTTAGTTATTGTAGTTATAACATTCTATCAAGCAAGTAAGTTCATGTAGATTGAACAGATTTGACAGTCGGTCGAATGATATTTTTCCTATATTTGCAAAAAATATAAACGCGGCAATGAAAGAACTGTTTATAAAAATACTCCGTTTTCTGATGTTTGTACTGGTCGTAGCTTTGGGCTGCATCGGATATAACATCTATGAAGATACGTTGGCTGCTGTGTGGATACCCGTAGGGGTAGGACTTGTGGTGGCAGTCGTTACACTTCCTCTATATAAAAAATGGATATGGCTGACAACGATGGAGCAAAAGGCAGTGAATATATTGTGCCATGTGGTGTGCGTGGGTGTCATCAGTTGTTCGCTTTTTCTGGTAGGGAATTATCGGATGGCGGCTCCTGCTTCGACAAAGGAGGTGACGGTTACCGTACTTGAGAAGCTGATAAAAGAACATGAAAAGAGACGTAAAGTAGGCAAGCATCGTTATGTGTCGGACGGAGTACGTAAGGAATATTACTTAAAGGTGGCTTTCGAGGATGGAGCGATAGAGACCTTGCATGTTTCCACAGCCACATACAACAAAGCACGAAAAGGCAAACCGAAAGTCCTGACTTTGCAGAAAGGAGGTTTCGGATTGCCGGTGATAACGAAGGGGCTATAGTTTTCATCCCCCCATGCAAGACATCAGATGAGGAACTGAATGCTCTTCTTAAAGATTTCTGCGTACAAAATGTCCGTCAATCCAAATGGTGGCATGGTGTCCTTTGAATTTCAGTAATACATAATTGGGAGCTGCCGGGCCTTTATCTCCACCTTACCGGTGAGCACTACGCTGTTTCCTTCTTCCTGAAAGCACAAACCTGCTTTCGGATTGGCTGCACCTTTGTTTTAAGACTGTCTTTGCCGGTTGCCAACCATACGGTGGTGGCCCCTTCCGACTTGATATTGCTCATTGGAACGGGGCTGGGATGATATTCTTTATAGGTTGTAAAGATACAGATAAACTGATAGGGAAATCCCTATGTATAAATAGAGAGAATCACGGAAAAGGAGGTTTTTATCATACTACATTTGCTGTATGGATAAATACTAAAACTTTCTATTATGAAAAAGATGTCAGTTGTTTTAGGCTTGTTACTCGCTGTCTTGGTGATGGGCTGTGGCATTTATGAAAGCTACGGGTTTGATTATAAGCAGTTGAGCAGCATTGAACGTGGTATGAGCTTTAAAGAGGTGTGTACCATTTTAGGAGAGCCTGCATTTAGAGATTTGAATAAGGAGGGAGAGGCTTGGACATTCCGCGCTTATACTCCTGCGGGGTGGTCGGCTGTCAAGGTGTGGTTCAAAGACGGAAAAGTGGACGAAATGAAGAGCTATCTGGAGGATACTTATCCGGTTACCACTTCGCGGGACAAGAGTTTCATGAATGAGAAAAAAGAATCTTCCGACAAGAGTAGCGAAACAAAGGTAATAGTTTCGCCGGAAGGGAAACATTACATCAAAATGGGCTCGGTAGTAGTCACTCCCGAAGGCAAGCATATAATAGTACCTTGATTATACCAACATAATCGTTTCCGGATATAGTATAATGTGAATATACCTTTCTATAAAGTGTTGATATTTATAAAGTTCTATATTTTTTGCAGATTTTAGGTATATGTAGTTCAAAGAATGTTATCTGAAATGAAAAGAATGGGCAATGTTTGTCATTGCTCTGTCTTTATCTTATATTTGAGTAGATAATATAGGATATCATTTTAAGAAAGGAACTAATAATAAGATAATAATATGAAGAATATTGAGAAGGCGACCAATAATATGAAAATGGTATATTCCATTCTGTGCAATCTTAAGAAGTGTACAATCTTTGAATTACAGAAACTGACGAAGTTCAGGGATGTGGATTTGTGTTTGGCCTTGGGATATCTGCTGCAGAATAACCAGATTTATCAGAAGCGTATTGATAATATGGTTTACTATGGGGTCATCGCAAAATGAAAAGATATACAATAGGTTTACCACACATTTTGCTTACATGCTTGCATGGTGCTTTCTAATTGTTTGTTATACCGCATTTTACGGTATGTAAGCAGACGCTATGCAAGTATGTAGGCAAACTTTGCTTGCATGCTGTTTTTTCTTGTGCAAATGGCTGGTCTTCTTTCCGCAAAGAACAGCTCTTTCTCCTACTAAAAGCTTATTAATGACTATTGTGCACGGTTGTGATGAAACTTCTTCACTATTGTGGTACGGCTTCTTCATGCTTGTGGAGAAGCCGTACCACAATAGTGCGCATGTCTAACTGTCATTTATTCAGTGTATTGACAGCCTATGTTAGAGCAATAAAAGACTGATAGGCTGTCTTTCATTGGCTGTGTGTTTACCTTCAAAAGAGTGATATGGTAGTGGATAATGTTCATGTTTTGCTGCTTTTTCAGTGAAAGAAATCATGAATATTTGGATACTTGAAAAATAAGTCCCACCTTTGCACGCGAATTAGAAAACCAAAAGAGTTTTGTAATCCTCATCGGAGGGCTGTAAAAATGTCGGATAAGATGACTGGGTAAAACCAATCATTTTATAATGAAATTGTATATCAATAAATTACGTTGATATGGTCATTTTTCATGTCTAAAAACATAATCTAACCACTGTAAAGGTACTAATTTTATGGAATAATCTTCTATTACTGACAGAAAAAGACGATAGGCAAAGACGAATATTTTAGGGACATTCAGAAAATATTATGAGATTAGTCAATTGATTCATGTTCAATACCCCGCAAATAAGGCTTGGCTGTCAAAACTGAGAAATTCCAAACTTGGATATGGCAAAAAACGGAATTTCAGAGATTCAGCCTATATTAGGCTTTATGGAATTTGATATTCTAAAAAAATATCGGAAAAGTTTTGAGAACAATGAGTTGTGCCGTATCCATTCATTTTTTTCTTTTCTCATCCATTGCAAAAGATATGAAATTTAAGGATTCTATTCTTGACTGAGAAAGCTATTCATGACTGACGCTACTTGTAATGAAAGTTACATCTGCAACTCACTGATATAAAGCTGCTGTGGAAAAGTGTCGAATGGTTTTACCGCCATCTTTTGCAAGGGCTGTCAGAGTCTTGGCATCTGCCGTCTCAGAAACAAGTATGACAATGTAAGCCGTGTCTATCTTGCCCATTGCAAAAACTCCGGCGTAAAGCATCACATACCAAAATGATAAAAGACGTTTGATAAAAACTTCTTGCCAGTCGTGAGCGTACCACACGGTTGGAGGGAAGTTTTTTATATGAATAGTAACAAGGATGGTTTAGATATGTTTTGGGGGAAACGTAAAACAGGTCGCGCTATTTAATTAGTTTCATTTTAGTGGAGTATCATCGATACAATATTATCATTGATTACTTTAGAACCATGACGTTGTGTCATTTATTCTTTGATTCTGTTTGGGGGATTTCTGTTTGTTATTCGTCATATTAATAAATGATTAAATGTTTTCCCATATGAAAAGGAATGTTATGATTCGATTTTTTTTGCTTTTTTATGCTGTTTTCTTGTTTTCAATCAATAGTGCTTTAGCAAAAGACTTGGTGAATTACGCTAATACATTGCAGGGTACAGATTCTAACTTTAAACTGAGTCGGGGGAATACATACCCCACAACGGCCTTGCCTTATCCTATGCATGCTTGGTCTGCACAGACAGGTAAGAATGGAAGTGGATGGAAATATCAATATACATCGACTACTATCCGAGGATTTCAGCAAACACATCAATGTAGTCCATGGGTAGGCGATTATAACGTGTTTTCCATGATGCCTGTGCTTGGGCGCTTGGAAGTAGATGAGAATAAACGTGCATCCTCTTTTAGTCATAAGAATGAAATTGCTAAGCCGCATTATTATTGTGTGAAGTTTGACAATGGTATGATGGCAGAAATATCGCCAACAACACGATGCGGGCATCTACGCTTTTCTTTTCCCGATTCTCAAAGAGCTTATCTTGTGTTTGATGGCTATACCAATTTGAGTAGCGTCAAAATAGATGTGGAAAAACGTCGTATTACGGGCTATGTAAACAATGGGAGGTGGGCACCCAAATCCTTTAAGGCCTTTTTTATAATTCAATTTGATAAGCCGTTTGTCTCGTATGGTACTTGGGAGAATAAACAGAATACAATTAAAGAAGGAAATGTTGGAGATGAAGGAAAAGGTGTAGGGGCATATATTGAATTTATCAAAGGTGTGAAGGTAGAAGCCCGTGTAACTTCTTCTTATATAAGTTTAGAACAAGCTGAACTTGCTTTACATGAGGAATTAGGAAAATTTACATCTTTGGAAGATACTAAACGTAATGCTTTTAAGGTATGGAACAATTTGTTTAATCGTGTTTTAGTTGAGGGCGGCAGTGAAGAACAAAAAGCTACGTTCTATTCTTGTATGTTTAGGGCTAACTTGTTTTCTCATAAATTTTATGAAGAAAGGAGTGATGGAAGCCCTTATTATTATAGCCCTTATGATGGGAAAATACATGCTGGTTACATGTATACAGACAATGGATTTTGGGATACATTTCGTTCACAATTTCCTTTAACTAACATTTTGCATCCTACCATGCAAGGGCGCTATATGAATGCCTTGCTTGATGCTCAGGAGCAGTGTGGTTGGTTGCCCTCTTGGTCTTTTCCTTCTGAAACGGGCGGTATGCTGGGGAATCATGCTATCTCTTTACTTGCGGATGCTTGGGCGAAAGGTATTCGTTCCTTTAGTCCCCAACGGGCATTGGATGCTTATGTGCATGAGGCTATGAATAAAGGACCGTGGGGAGGAGCTAATGGCCGTCAAGGGTGGAAAGAGTATTATCAGTTGGGATTTGTTTCTTATCCAGAATCCATGGGGGCTACTTCCCAAACGCTAGAATATGCTTATGATGATTTTTGTGGCTATTTGATGGCGAAGGCTGCTGGCAATAATTTTTATCGTGATATTTTTGCCAAGAATATGTTCAATTACAAAAACGTATATGATCCTTCTGTTGGTTTTATGCGTGGAAGAAAGATTAATGGTGACTGGAGTGAGTTTGATCCCTATGAATGGGGAGGCCCTTACTGTGAGGGAAATGCTTGGCACTATCTGTGGTCTGTATTCCATGATGTGCAAGGTCTGATAAACTTACTAGGAGGGGATGATAAATTTGTGGAAAAAATAGATTCAGTTTTCTCTGTACCCAACATCATAAAATATGGAACTTACGGCACTAAAATCCATGAAATGTTAGAAATGGAATTGGGAAATATGGGACAGTATGCCCAAGGAAATCAACCGATACAGCATATGATCTATTTATATAATTATGCAGGTGCTCCTTGGAAAACCCAATATTGGATACGACAAGTGATGGATCGTTTGTATAACAGTACGGAGAAAGGATATCCTGGAGATGAAGATCAAGGGGGTATGTCTTCTTGGTATGTGTTAAGTGCTTTGGGGATATATAGTGTATGTCCGGGAACAGACCAATATGTTTTGGGAAGCCCTCTGTTTGACAAGGCGACTATAACTTTGGAAAATGGTAACAAATTTGTAATTGAAGCCAGAAATAACAACCGTAAGAATATGTATATCCGTTCTGCTACCTTGAATGGGAAAAACTATACCAAAAACTACATTACTTATCAAGATATAGCTAAAGGAGGCTCTTTGTCCTTGGAAATGGATGATAAACCTAATAAGCAAAGAGGTATAGGCAAGGAAGATAGACCTTTCTCGGTGAGTATAAATAATTAGATGAGTTGTTGAATTATAAATTCTGATTAAGAATGAAGAAATGGGGATTGTATGTATTCTGTGTCTTGTTATCCTATATGAATCTGCAGGCACAAAAGTTACCTATGCCTTTTCAAAATGGTGATAGGGTGGTGTTTTTAGGAAATAGTATTACTGAAGGAGGACATTATCATTCTTACATCTGGCTTTACTATATTACTCGTTTCCCTGAGTTACGTATGCAGATGTATAGCGCAGGTACAGGAGGTGATTCCTCTTGGGATATGTTGGAACGTCTGGAGGAGGATGTTTATGGCAAAAAGCCTACGGTCGTTGTCGCCTCTTTTGGGATGAATGATAGTGGTTATGATGAATATTTAAGAGGTAATGTAGAGACATTTGTTTCCGATCGCTTGTCGCGTATAGATACTGCTTTTAAGAAAATGCAGGATATTATGTTGGCACATAAAGATACCAAGGTGATTTTGGCAGGTAGTTTGCCTTATGATGAAATGTGGCTGAGTGGTAAGAGTAAATTGTTTTTAGGCAAGAATACAACGGTGGCTGAAATTGTAGAAATGCAGCGGAAGGCAGCAGTTCGGAACGGCTGGAGCTTTGTTGACTTCTTCGGTTCGATAACTGCGGTCAATAGGAAGCAGCAAGCAAAAGACCCGACTTTCACTTTGACTCAAGGGGATCGTATTCATCCAGATAATCATGGTAACATGCTGATGGCTTACTTTTTCCTAAAGTCACAGGGATTGGCTGGTAAGCCTATAGCAAAAGTTTGCATCAACGCTGATACACAGAAGGTATTGAATAGGGAGAATTGCTATGTTAGCGGGCTTAAAAATGATATGGGAAATGCGTTATCGTTTAATTATTTGGCAAAATCTTTGCCTTATCCTCTTGATACGGTACCGCGTGGCTGGGGGAAAAAGCATTCACAGTTTGAAGCAATCCAATATGCCCCTATTATCGAGAGTTTAAATCAAGAAATATTACAAGTGCAAGGATTGCAAACTGGTAACTATGCATTGAAAATCGATGGAAATTTTATTACGATTTTGGATGCTGAAACTTTGGCAGACGGAATTAATTTGGCTGTACTTCATAATACTCCTCAATATCAGCAAGCTGTAAAGGTAATGCATCTCAATGAGGAACGTTGGAACATAGAGAAACGTTTTCGAGAATATGCCTGGACGGAATTTCGTATTCTGAAACGGAAAGGTATATTGTTTCAAGATAACATAGCTGCGATGGATACTTTGCGCGCTAGTGTGCACGAAAATATTTTTTTGGCGGGACATTTGGATAACTTTTCCAAAATGATGTATCCTGAAATACGAAAAGCATGGCAAGACGAGATGGAGCTATTGGTAAGCCGTATGTATGAATTGGCACAACCGGTGATACATCGAATAGAGCTGGTGAAAGAAAAAGAGGCCTGCTTATAATTTGTTGTTTAATGTTGGACTGAATATTTAATGATATAGTTATGAAATATGCTAAATTTATATTGATACTTTGTGTTCTATTTGGGAGTATTTCCCTCATATCTGCTAAAGTTGCTTTGCCTCATATATTTTCAGACAATATGGTGTTACAAAGAAAAATGCCCATTCGTATCTGGGGATTTGCTGATGCGAAAGAAGTTGTCTATGTTACTTTAAATGGTGTTTCACAATCAGCCATAACAGATAAAACAAGGAAATGGGAGGTTATTTTACCGGCAATGGAGGCAGGAGGACCTTTCACCCTACAAATAAAAGGTAAGGCAAATGAAATTCTATTTGAGAATGTTTTGATTGGTGATGTGTGGTTATGTAGTGGACAATCGAATATGGAGTTTTTCCTGAAAGGCTCAACAAATGCTCGTGAGGACATTCGACGTTCGGATAACAAACATATACGCTTGTTTACCGTTCCTAAAAATAAGCAAACAGCCGTAGAAGTAGATTTGCCTGAAGGAAATTGGGAAGAATGTAATCCTCTTACCACTCCCTATTTTTCAGCGGTGGCTTATTATTTTGGTAAAGCGCTTCAGAAAGAGGTGGGAGTGCCAATTGGCTTAATCAACTCCTCGTGGGGAGGAACCGATATTGAAACATGGACAAGTTGGGAATCTGCCATGGCTAATCCTGCATATATGATACATGAAGGAAAAAGTATAGAGCAGGCGCTAGGCTACTCAAGTCGTGATTTGGAACGTTACAATCAGGCTTTACGCATGGAGGATAAAGGTATGACAAAACATTGGTATTCTGCAGAATATGATGTATCAAACTTAAAAGTTTGTAAATTACCCTCTGCTTGGGGTGGAGAACTGGCTGATGAAGATGGCGTTGTATGGTTTTATAAGGATATTGTGTTGCCTCAATCTGTATCTGAACTTTCAGCTGTGCTTTCATTAGGGACTATAGACGATAGAGATGTGACATTTGTGAATGGGATCGAAGTTGGGGCTACGAATAATTGGTTTTCTGGTCGTAGGTATCCTCTGAAGCCAGGTATACTAAAACCAGGTAGAAACCGTATTACCGTAAAAGTGACAGATATGGAGGTGAAAGGTGGCTTTACTGGAAAACCGGAAAATTTATTTCTCAAAGTGGGGGATGAGCGTTATTCGTTGGCAGGAAAATGGCATTATGAACCTTCCATTCTCACTTCTTATTATGGATTGGGAAGTTTAGGGAGTGGTCCTAACGCATTTTCTTCTTTGCTGTACAATGGCATGATAGCTCCACTAGTGGGGTATAATCTTAAAGGTGTCATCTGGTATCAAGGAGAGAATAATGTGAACAAGGCCTATGCTTATCGTAGTTTGTTTCCTTTAATGATAAAAGATTGGAGAAAGCAATGGGGATACGATTTCCCTTTTATTTGGGTACAGTTGGCAAACTTCATGTCAGTGGATGCGCAGCCGAAAGAGAGTGAATGGGCGGAATTACGTGAGGCGCAAAACATGGCTCTGTCTCTGCCTGGTACTGGACAAGTAGTTATTACAGACCTTGGTGAAGCCGGTGATATTCATCCCAAAAATAAAAAAGATGTAGGTTTGCGTTTGGCAGCAAATGCTTTGCAAGTTGCTTACGGTAGGGATACTATTGCTTCTGGACCAGTGTATCATTCAATGAAGCTAGCCTCTGGAAAAATAATTCTTTCTTTTACCAATATGGATAAAGGGCTGAAGGCTAAAGGTAACAAATATGGCTATCTTAATGGCTTTGCTATAGCTGGTGATGATCGTAAGTTTGTTTGGGCAAAAGCCTATATCGAAGATGATAAAGTTATTGTGTTCAATGAAACTCTGAAACATCCTGTAGCAGTGCGCTATGGATGGGGAAATAATCCGGATGATATGAATTTGGTAAATAGTGCCGGTTATTTGGCTTCTCCTTTTCGGACGGATAGTTGGCCAGGGATCACACAGCCTGTTCTCTATAAATATGGTTTGAAAAAACGGTAAATTTGAAAACATGCTTTCAGTAACTGTATTTAAATGTTGAAATTTTGAAATGTTTAAGTTAGGATGACTAAGGAAATGTTAGTTCATACTTTTCGGGGAAAAGATTGCAGATTTAATATATATAATTGAAAATGAGAAGGTAATCCTATTGTTGGCTTGTATCAGTAATTGTAAAATTTATTAAGTTATGAAAAATGTATTATCACCTATGCTATTTTGTTTACCGGTTTCTTTAATAGGAGGGGTTCAAAATGGTTATGCGGAGGAGGGAGAAGAGTTGCCATCCCCAAAAATGAATGTGGTTTATATCATGACAGACGATCATTCATATCAGACAATTAGTGCCTATGGTGGTATATTGGCAAAATTGGCGCCCACTCCAAATTTAGATCGTTTAGCGGAAAAAGGAATGCTTTTTGAACAAGCATTTGTAGAGAATTCGCTTTCTGCTCCTTCCCGTGCTTGTCTGATGACTGGACTATATAGTCATCAGAATGGGCAACGGCAGCTTTTTGGGCAGATTGATACTACTAAAACTTTTTTTTCGGAAATACTGCAACAGCATGGTTATCAAACAGCAGTTGTTGGTAAATGGCATTTGCAGTGTGAACCTAAAGGGTTTGATTATTATCAAGTGTTGTATGGGCAAGGTGAGTATTATAATCCGGAATTTAAAAATAAAGAAACAAGGGGAAAGTATGTGAGACGTGAGGGATATGCTACACATTTGGTAACGGATTATGCTATTGATTTCTTAGAACACCGTAAACCTGATACTCCTTTCTGTCTGCTTGTTCATCATAAGGCTCCTCATCGGAATTGGATGCCAGAGCCTAAATATCTAGACCTTTATGAAGATGTGGAATTCCCTTATCCGGATACTTTTGATGATGATTATGGTACACGTTGCCAACCGGCTCATGAACAGGAAATGCAGATAGATAAAGATATGACTGTTGTTTATGATCTTAAATTAAACCAATTGAAGGATACTGCACCTTATAGTGAGGAGTGGAATGTAAGAGGTATGCAAAGCTCTATTGATCGTATGAAGCCGGAAGAACGCTTTTTATGGGAAGAGGCTTACGATAAGCGGTTTGTCGATTTTAAAAATATGCAGCTAACTGGAAATGAACTGAAAAAATGGAAATATCAGGCATATATGAAAGATTATCTTCGGTGTATCAAATCTATAGATGATGAGGTTGGACGGTTGATTGAGTATTTGGAGAATCATAATTTGATGGATAATACTGTAATTGTATATACGTCAGACCAAGGATTCTATATGGGAGAGCATGGGTGGTTTGACAAACGTTTTATGTATGAGGAGTCGTTAAGAACACCACTTATCATTTATTATCCTGGAATGGAAAAAGGAAAAAAATGCAATAAGTTGGTACAAAATATTGATTATGCTCCGACAATTTTGGATATTGCGGGAATTGATAAGCCTAATTATATGTCAGGAGAATCCCTAATTCCTTTATTGGAAGGTAATGTGTCAAAGAAATGGCGCCGTGATATTTATTATCACTATTATGATTATCCTGCTCAACATAAGGTACGTCGGCATGATGGAGTACGTGATGGACGCTATAAATTGGTTCATTTTTATGATGTAAAAAACAAATCGTATAGTTATAATGAATTATATGATTTGCAGAAAGATCCTCATGAACTAAATAATGTTTATGGTAATTCAAATTATAAAGAAGTGCAACGGCGTTTGCAAGTCCGTCTTGATTGTTATAGAAATGAATTGAATATAGACGAGTATTAGTTTTTTTATTCATAAGTTTTGATACTTGGAGAGCTTGTACCTTAAGTTTTCCAAGTATCTTGCGTTTTGTCTTGTCGGATGTTTCTTGATCGGGGCAGTTGAAAAAATATATATTTTTATTGGGGGATTATTCATTTGATATCGTCTTATAAATGAATGTATGATAAAAGTATGATTTTAAGGTCTAATGAAAGAAAATGATTTTAATAGGTATTTCACCGGAAACATGAGTAATGCGGAAAAGCGTGCTTTTCTTGCTGAAATTGCAGCCGACCCTACATTACGACGAAAATATGTTCGTATGAAGAATGTAATGGGGCTGGTGGCTTATGTTTCGGATTGGGATAATGAGACAGATATGAGTGCATCTGGCAGTGTGAAAATGAAGATGTACAAAGTAAGACGCTATTTTCATGTGGTGCTAGGATATGCAGCTGTTGCTTTGGTTGCAGTGGGGATGACTTTGTTTTTGACTTTGCATATTGTGTCAACTAATGAAGAAAAACAGTTAACGGAAATAGAAGTTCCGGTAGGACAGAAAGTTCATGTGTTATTAAGTGATGGTACTGCCGTGTGGTTGAATTCAAAGAGCAAATTTCGTTTTCCTGCTGTGTTTAGTGGTGACAAACGGCAAGTCTATCTGGATGGAGAAGCTTATTTGGAAGTAGCAAAAGACGAGGGCAAACCTTTTGTTTTGCATACTAGCAGAGGAGATGTGCGCGTGCTGGGTACAAAGTTTAATGTGTTTAACTATTCAGATAAGCCACTTTTTGAAACAACTCTTTTGCAAGGTGCGGTAGAGGTGGATTGCGGAATAAAAGGAGGTAAGTTATATCTATCTTCCAACGAGCAAGCAGTGTTAAATGATGGGACAATATTTAAGAGATCCGTAAAAGGTGATGAACTTCTTTTATGGAATGAGGGGGTGCTATACTTTGATAATCAATTGCTGAGCGATATAATACTGCGATTGGAGAGCTATTATGATGTGAAATTTGTTGTTCAAAATATCAATCGCTTGAAGGGACGTTTTACTGCGAAATTTCGTGTGGGTGATGATATAAGGACGATATTGGATGCTCTGATTAATACGGGGCGTTTTTCGTACAAGTTGAGTGTAGATAATAAGATTGTCTACATACAATAATAGTAGTTTTTGATATAATTGTTAATTTTAAATGGTTTTTGTTATGGAAAACATTTTACTTGAAATGCTTTTACGAAGGCTTCCTGAAAGGAGTTGGCGGAAAGTATGCGTGCTATTAAGCCTTTGTCTCTTGTTGGGTAATACCCTCAATTCGGCAATGGCTGTTAATGTACTGAGTCCGACTGTAAAAGTCAGTGTTCAAACAAGAAACGCTACTCTGAAGAGCGTGTTGAATGATTTGGAGAGACAGTCGGGATACTATTTTGTTCATTCGGATGATGTCAATATCAATCAACTTGTCAGTTTGGATGTACGTGGCATTAAACTGAAACAAGCCCTTGAAATGATTTGTAAGGATAGAGGATTGGTTTATGAATTTTCCGGGAAGTATATCACTCTGAGAAAAGTGTCTTCGAAAGTGGCAAATCTGATTCAGAGTGAAAATAAGAAAGTTATTAAAGGACGCGTCCTTGATAAGGATGGCGAGCCGATAATTGGTGCCACTATTCAGGTGAAAGGTGGTACAGTAGGTGCCATTACCGACATTGACGGCAATTTTTCCCTTGAAGTAAATGATGATGCGACTTTACTAGTGTCTTATATAGGTATGAAAACAGAAGAGGTCACTATCCTTGGCAAACAGATGTTAAGCATCGTTTTGCAAGAAGATGCTGTATTGATGAATGAGGTGGTCGTTGTGGGATATGGAACACAGAAAAAAGTAAATTTGACAGGTGCCATTTCTACTGTAGGGACTGAGCGATTGGTACAAGCACACCGTCCCAATCTTTCCAGTGCATTGGCGGGTAATCTGCCTGGTATCCGTTCTGTACAAAAGAGCGGTCGCCCGGGTGAGGATGGCGCTGCTGATTTGGATATCCGTGGCTTTGGTAGTGCTTTAGTAATAGTAGACGGAGTGGAATCCGATTATAAGTCTATCGATCCTAATGATATAGAATCAATTAATGTATTGAAGGATGCATCAGCAGCTGTCTATGGCTTTAAGGGTGCGAATGGTGTTATTCTTGTTACGACTAAGAAGGGCAAAGAAGGAAAGACTAAAGTAAACTATAGCTTCAACATGGCTTTGCAAAGTGCAACACGCATGGTGGAAGTGATGGATGCTATAGAGTATATGACTTACATGAATGAGTCTAATGCCAATCGTGGTTTGTCCGAGGCTTTTTCTCCGGATGTTATTCAAGATGTTGCCAATGGTACAAGCACTCAGTATTTTAACACAGATTGGAATGATCTGGTTATGCGTAAAAATGCACCTATGCAAACACATAATATAAATATATCAGGAGGTTCAGGTAAGTTCAGATATTTTACATCATTTGGCTACCTGCATCAAGACGGTATTGTTCGTACAAACGATACGTATGAACGCTTGAACGTGCGTTCCAATCTGAGTATGGATATCATAGAGAACCTGACAGCAGACTTGAACTTGAGTGCACGCCGTGAAAATCGCCATTCTCCCGTAGCAATAGGAACTGGTGGGGCATTTGACGATAAATTTTCATCGGGTGTGTTCACCAATATGCGTACGGCTTTACCTTACTATGAACCCTATGCCAATGGGAACAGAAAGTATTATAATTCTGTACAGGATGGTGTGATTAATCCCTTGGTGGCATTGGACGAAGATGTTGTAGGTGCAAAAATATCTCATGGGGAACAATTTGCCGGTCAATTCCAATTGAAGTATGATTTTTCCAAGTGGGTGAAAGGACTTTCTGCCCGTGCTGTAGTGAATTACGAACGTAATTCGACATTGGCAAAAGAAAATCCCAAAGCGTTCAGTACTTACTCGTACGATGCAGTGAATGATATCTATGTAGAAAAAGAGCAAAGTTCTACAAATAAGATAAATCGTTATCATGATACCAATAGTTGGCTTACACAACAATATACGTTGGATTATAATAATAATTTTGGGAAGCATGACATTTCAGTCTTGGCTGTATGGGAAACCAAAAAGTATGACCGTGAATACTTTAAAGCTGAGGGTGAGTTGGATAATACTTTGATTCCTGAATTGGATGCTTCGAATTCCAATAATCGTATGATAAGTGGTTCTTCTGAAGAGAAGGCGTGGGCAGGTTTGGTAACTCGTATCAACTATGCTTATGATGCCAAATATCTGATAGAATTAAGTGGGCGTTATGATGGTTCTTATAAATTTGCTAAAGATAAACGTTGGAATTTCTTTCCTGCCGTATCTGTTGGGTGGAGATTGTCTGAGGAGAGTTTCATTAAAAACAGTACAAATATTTTCGATAATATCAAATTGAGGGCTTCATTTGGAGTGATAGGTGATGAGGTGGATGCTAATCCGGGGAATTATTTGGAAGGATATACCTATCCGAGTGGCAACCGTTACGTATTTGGTCCAGGTAATGTGATTTCCGGTGCAAAAGATAAAGGCTTAATTAATCCGAATTTTACCTGGTATGAATCTCGTCTGACTAATGTGGGGGTAGACATTTCGATGTGGCAAGGAAAACTGGGCTTAGAATTTGACGCATTCTATCGTAAACGTACTGGCTTAAAGGCTACATTAGGAGCTACACTGCCGACTTCGTTTGGAGCGAATTTGCCGGAACAAAACTTGAATAGTGATTCTCACAGAGGCTTTGAATTAGTTTTATCACATAGAAATACAGTTAATGATTTTCACTATGAGGTAAGGGGTAATTTTACGTATACTCGTAAGAAAAACTTGTATCGAGAACAGGCGCCATTTAAAAATGCTTATGACAATTGGAGGCATAACGGTGCCCATCGCTGGGAAAATATTGGATGGGGCTATAAGGCTATCGGACAGTTCGGAAGCTGGGAGGAAGTTTTAACTTCACCAGTACAAGACAATAATGGAAACTTGTCACTGATGCCTGGTGACATTAAATTTGAAGACTATAATCATGATGGTATTATCAATGAGCTTGATGAACAGCCTATTACAAGAAGCGGTACACCGGAAATATTCTTTGGACTAAATATGCTAGCTTCGTATAAAGGATTTGACTTTTCCATGTTATGGCAGGGAGCCAGTAATTATACATTTACCATTTCTCACAAGGAGCCTTACCAACAAAGTGGCAGGGGTAATGGTTATCGAATGTATGAAGACAGATGGCATCGTACTGATATGAATGACATGAACAGCCAATGGATTCCTGGACGTTTTCCGGCTATCCGTGCAGAAAGTAACCCTGCTTCAAATGGGAAGGCATCAACTTTTTGGACTCCCAATATCTATTATCTGCGGTTGAAAAACATAGAGTTGGGCTATACATTACCCAAGACCTGGGTGAACAAGTGTGGCGTACAAAATCTACGTTTCTATGTAGGTGGCTATAATTTGTTGACTTTTGCTCCTTCTTCGGTAGATGGTATGGACCCGGAAGGCAATGCGTCCTACGGTATGTATTATCCTCAAACGAGGACTGTGAATTTTGGTTTTAACTTGGAATTTTAAACTGATACTTATGAAATCAATTAAATATACTCTATTTTCATTATTGTTGGCTTCGTCTTTGGTGTCTTGCGATGACTTTTTTGACATAAAGCCTGCAACTTTTATTCCGGCAGAAAATGTCTGGAATGATCCAGATGTTGTAAATTCTGTCATTGCTGAAATGTATTCTAGCATGCAGCTTGAATTGTTTTTTTACGCTAACGGTTTTTTTGACTTTTCGCATGTGGATTTAACCTATTGTTCGGATGAAGCTGCCGTTTCGTGGGCTAATGGGGTTTTTGCCAACACTCCCAATGTGGTAATATATGGTGATGATTGGTTTTATATGTATGGAGATACTTACAAAGGTATTCGTCAATGTAATACGTTTATCAAGCAGTCGGAAACAGCAGCAATAGAGCAGTCTGAAAAAAAATCTGTTGTGGCAGAGGCTCGTTTCATTCGTGCTTTTCATTACTTTAACCTGGTAAAACGCTTAGGTGGGGTACCATTAATTACTGAAGTACAAGAATATGATGATGATTTGACTGCTCTGCAAGTCCCACGTAATAAGGAAGATGAAATTTGGGATTTCATTCGTACTGAAATGGATGATATTGCAGATGATTTGCCCGAAGTTCGCAGTGAAAACGAAAAATACCGTATTACTCGCTACGCGGCTTATGCCTTGAAGTCCAGGGCTTGTCTATATGCTGCTTCTATTGCAAAATATGGAAAGTTGGATAATGAGCATTGTGTAGGTGTACCTCCTGCTAAGGCTATATCATATTGGGAGGCTGCCGCAGATGCAGCTGAAAAGGTAATAAACAGTGGTCGTTATGAATTATATGGATATAATGTTGCTGCAGAACAGCGTACAGAAAGTTTCCGTCAAATATTTTTTGATGAATCGGCGGCTAATAAAGAAATGATTTGGGCAAAGGGATATGCTTTACCGGATGTGAAGCACAATTATACACGCTATTATGTTCCTTTTAGCTTTACTCGTAATGGTTATGGTTGTTCAGGCACTCCTACTTTGGAATTTGTTGAAGCATTTGAATATATTGATGGAAGTAACGGAAAACTGAATGTGCAGAATGAAGATGGAAGTTATATCAAGTACGGAGATATGAAAGACTTATTCAAAGACAAAGATCCCCGTTTGGCAGCTACGGTATGTTTACCTGGCGATAATTTTCAGACTAGTTTTATAGAAGTTAGACGTGGAATAGCTAGAGGGATGCAAATTCCAGATAAGAGTACATGGGTAAATGACCAGTCTAAAACAGAGACCTTGGCTGATGGGCAAGAAATTACGGTATTAGGTAAAGATGGTCCCACAGTTGCAAAAAATCCGACAAAGACCGGTTTTTATGCACGTAAGTTTTTGGATGAAGATGTTGCAGACTATAATATGTGCTCTAATCCTTGGCCGGTATTTCGCCTTGCTGAGATCTACCTTAATTTGGCCGAAGCCAAAATGGAGTTGGGTGACCTATCGGCAGCCAAGAAGGCTGTAAATATGGTTCGCCACCGTGCAGGTATAAAGGAACTGGATGATATGGAAGTAACATTGGACCGTATACGTAATGAACGTCGTGTAGAATTAGCTTACGAGAGTCATCGTTATTGGGATTTGCGACGTTGGAGAATTGCTGCTACTCCACGCGCTGATAACGGAGGCAAAGGTGTGCTCGATGATAGTCCTATCACCTCATTGTTCCCATGGGCTGTTTATGAAGATGGTACAAAAATAAGCGACATTGATGGACGTGTCGTTCCTAAGTCTTATATTTTTTCAAGAGAAAGTGGCTATGACCGCGTAAATCGCCCGAATAAACAATTTTTAGAAAGACACTATTACATCAAATTAAGTGATACAGATTTGAAGACGAATCCTAAATTAGTACAGAATCCTCATTTCTAATTAAAAATAATATTGATCATGAAATTAAAATATACGATGTTGGTATGCTGTATTTTATCTCTTACAGCATGTAGTTTGGATAACTATGATACTCCCGATGGAGGTATTAATGGTTCAGTTGTAGATGTAGCAACAGGTGAGTTGGTTCCTCAACCGGTCAATGCGACAACTGGTATGCGCGTTCGTCTGACGCAACAAGACTGGAAAGTAGAAGCGGAATCCCAATTATTTTATGCGCAAGAAAATGGACAATTTATCAATGGACAATTGTTCAATGGGGAATATACTATGGTGTTGGAACAAACAAATTTCTTTCCAGTGGAAGAACAATCTGTTACTATTAACGGACAAACTAATGTAATAGTAGAAGTTGTTCCTTATGCAAATGTGTCAATTGCAAATATATCTCTAAAAGATTTGATAATAAATGCTGATGTTATAGTTGGTCGTACTTGGAATTGGCAAACAGATAGTAAAGATTGTAAAATTACTGCCATTAAGTTATATTGGAATGTCTCTAACCATATTGACAGGGATGCCGGACATAATTTGGGTACTGGAAATTTAAATTGTTCAACCATGAGTGACGCCGATATTCTATCCGGTGGGCAACAAGTATCTATGGAAATAAATAGTGCGAATATCAATAAATATGCTCACTTTATCAAAGCCAATGGTAATAAGATTTATGTGCGCGCCGTTGTGGTAACCAAATATGCTGGTACGGAATATTATAATTATAGTAATATACAAGAGTTAAATATCGAACTTTAATGGTAATGAATAAAACCTTTCGAAATATAGTATTAGCCTTATTCTTATTTTATGTGCTTCCGTTAGGAGCTAACAAGCACAAAGTATCGTATGCAAAGTTGGTGAATACAATGATAGGAACGAAAGGAACGGGTTGGGCCTCGGGATATACATATCCTGGGGCTACCTATCCTTTTGGAATGGTACAGTTTACTCGTTCTTATTTTTGTCCTCATTTGGGATTCGGGATTAACCAACTAAGCGGAGCGGGTTGTGATCATATGGGGAATTTTCCGATGCTCCCTTTGTCGGGAGAATTGAAAGTTTCTCCCGACAATCTAAAAGGGTTGCGTTTGGACATCTCGCAAGAAAAAGGAAGTGCAGGCTATTATCAAGCTTGTGTTAACGGCGATGCACAAGTCGAACTGTCAACAACGGAACGTACAGGTATGGCGCGTATCGCTTTTAATGGTAATGAAAATAAAAATACGGTAATAATAGCTGGTGGTGTAGCGGGGACACCGATAGAGGTGGCTTCTGTCGTTATAACAGGGAGAAATACATGTGAGGGTTATGCAGAAGGTGGAAGCTTTTGTGGAATATCTACTCCTTATAAAGTGTATTTTGTGGCAGAATTTAATAAAGAATGTATCGAATCAGGTGTCTGGAAAGAAAAGAATATTTATAAAGGACATACATTCTCAGAAGGTAAAAATTCAGGCGTATTTTTCACATTTGAAGGAACAGATTCTCCTTTGTTATATAAAATAGGAGTTTCATATGTGTCGGTGGCAAATGCAAAAGAGAATCTGAAAGCTGAGAATAATGGATGGAACTTTGATGAAATAAAAACTGCAGCTGTGAACAAATGGAATTTCTATTTGGGAAAAATTGAGGTAGAGAGTGATAATGATGAAAGATTGACTCAGTTTTACACTCATTTATACCATGCGTTGATTCACCCCAATATTTGTAGTGATATAAATGGTGATTATATGGGGGCAGATAATAAAATCTACAAAACTCACAGCAAGCAATATACATCTTTCAGCAATTGGGACACATATCGTGGGCAAACCCAGTTATTGGCAATGTTAGCTCCAGATGTATGTTCGGATGTAGTTGCTTCTCATTATGATTTTGCTATGCAAAGTGGGGGAGGGTGGCCCCGTTGGGTACTGGCAAATATTGAAACGGGAGTAATGCAAGGGGATCCAACAACTTTGGTTGTCGCAAATGCATATGCTTTTGGTGCAAGAAATTATGATCCGCGTACTCTTTTAGCTGTAATGAAACGTGGAGCTGAAATACCGAATACTCGTTCACAAGATGTGTATACTCGTCCCGGTTTGAAGCAATATTTGGAAAAAGGATATTATGATGCATCCATTCATTTAGAATATACATCTGCCGATTTTGCTATAGCTCAGTTTGCTCTTCATGCTTGTAACAATGAACCCACTAGTTGGCATTATATGAAACGAGCAGATTCCTGGAGGAATTTATATAATCCAGAAACAGGCTGGATACAGTCTCGAGATTCCGATGGTTCATGGAAACCTTTAAATAAAGATTTTCGTGAATCTACATATAAGAACTATTTTTGGATGGTTCCTTATAATTATAAAGGTTTGATCGATATTATTGGAGGGAAAAAGGAAGCGGAAAAACGTTTGGATGAAATGTTTGTGCGTTTAGATGCCAGCTATAATGATCCTTGGTTTGCAGCAGGTAATGAACCAAGTTTCGGAATCCCTTGGGTTTATAATTGGATTGGAAAACCTTGGAAAACTCAACGGATAATTCGTCGTGTACTCAATGAACAGTATTTTGCTACGGATAATGGATTACCAGGAAATGATGATTTAGGTTCTATGGGGGCTTGGTATGTATTTGCTTGCTTAGGTATCTATCCTGAAATCCCTGCAGTAGGAGGTTTTTCCATTCATAGTCCTATTTTCAAATCTGTAATTGTGCATCTTGAAAATTCGAAAGTAAGAATAGAGGGAGGCTCTGAAAAGAAAGAGTTTGTACACTCATTGCAATGGAATGGCAATGAGTATGACAATACATGGATAGACTGGAAGACCTTTTCAAAAGGAGGTATCTTGAAATTTAAATTGGGAGATAAGCCGAATGAGGTTTGGGGGACGAAGATTGCGCCACCTTCTTTCCAATAAAATCATTAATATAGCTTTAAAGAATATTATTATGAGAATAAAATTATATTTTACATTGTATTTAGGGACATTATTGTTGACTGCTTGCCAGAATATCAATAAAAAAGATATGACTGGGACTTATACGCCTTCTTTTCCACTTGCAGAATTTGTACGGCCAGCTAATGTAAATCCTATTATCTCTCCTGATTCTACGACTCGTTTTTACTGTCCTTTAACGGAAGATTCTGTAGCATGGAAATCAAATGATACCTTTAATCCGGCAGCAACTACCTATGGTGATAAAATAGTAGTTGTTTATCGTGCAGAGGACTGCCTGGGTAAAGGTATCGGTCAACGTACTTCTCGTTTGGGCTATGCGGATTCGGAAGATGGAATTCATTTTAAGTGCGAACGATACCCTATATTTTATCCGGCTAATGACAGTCAAAAAGATTTGGAATGGCCAGGCGGTTGTGAAGACCCTCGTATTGCAGTTACTGAGGACGGTTTATACGTGATGCTGTATACACAATGGAATCAAAAGTTACCTCGTCTAGCTGTTGCCACTTCCAAAGATTTACGTACATGGACGAAATATGGTCCAGCTTTTGCCAAAGCCTATGATGGACGCTTTTTCAACACATTTTCTAAATCGGCTTCAATTGTTACTTCGTTAAAAGATGGTAAAATGGTAATTACTAAAGTAAATGGTAAATATTTGATGTATTGGGGAGAAAAGGCTATTTGTGCTGCTACATCTGAAAATTTGGTGGACTGGACTCCAATGTTGGATGAAAAAGGGGAGTTACTAAAACTTCATACCCCTCGGAAAGGCTATTTTGATAGTAGCCTGACCGAATGTGGTCCTCCTGCAGTGATCGGGAAGAATGGCATTATTTTGTTATATAATGGAAAGAATAAAGCTGGTGAAGGGGGCGATTCTAATTATGCAGCTAATGCTTATTGTGCAGGACAAATATTGTTTGATTTAAAAGAGCCGACAAAGATTTTGCAAATACTGGACAAGCCTTTTCTTGTTCCCAGCGATTCTTTTGAGAAAAGTGGCCAATACCCTGCTGGTACCGTGTTTATTGAAGGATTGGTCTATCATCAAAATAAATGGTTCTTGTATTACGGATGCGCAGATTCTCGTGTAGCGGTTGCAATATATGATCCTAAGAATGATAATCTTGAATAAACAAATATTTATATGTCCGAAAAAGAAGGCTTGAGCTCGTAAGATATTAAGTTGCTTTTGAGATAATAAGGGAAGATTTGTAGAAATAAGAATAAGGGAAAGAGTAAGATTGACAATTTCAAACTGCAGTAAAAAACAGAATAAATGGACAGCTTTTTAAAGAATATAAGGTTGGGTTGTAAGAATTTGAGTGGTTTACTTTGTGTAGTAGCTCTGACGCTGAGTAGCTGTGATAATCATGTGGATGAAAAGGATAATCTGTCTATTTATGTAAATCCATTTATTGGAGCAAGTACAAGCATTAGTGCTGCTGGTACTTATCATGGATTAGGAAAAACTTTTCCGGGCGCCACAACTCCTTACGGTATGGTGCAGGTTAGTCCAAATACTATTTCTGGTGGAGATAATGGTTCGGGGTATAGCTATGAACATAATACAATTGAGGGGTTTGCTTTAACACAAATGAGCGGTGTAGGCTGGTTCGGTGAGTTAGGTAATTTTTTGGTGATGCCTACTACTGGTGTTTTGCAGACAGTAGCAGGAAAAGAAGATGGTTCCATTAAAGGTTTCCGTTCGTCGTATTCTAAAGAGTTTGAGAAAGCTGAAGCCGGTTATTATTATACTGAATTAACAGATTATAGGATCAAGGTTGAAACATCGGCTACTCCTCATTGCGGTATCATGAAATTTACTTATCCGCAAAATAAACAGTCACGTATCCAAATAGATCTTGCTCGTCGTGTGGGAGGGGCTTCTCGTTTTCAGTATCTCGAAGTGTTGGATGAGCATCATATAGCTGGCTATATCGAATGTACACCCGAAGAAGGGGGATGGGGAAATGGAGAAGGCAATGTTTCTTATATGTTATATTTTTATGGAGAATTTAGTAAACCTTTGGAGAAATATGGTTTTTGGAGTGCTGATATACCTAATGGATGGGTGCGTAAGCGCGATGAGGTGCAAAGCTTGAAATATCTGCAACGAGTGGCACAAGCTAAAATTTTTCACGGCAAGAAACAATTTTCAGGTAAGCATATCGGTTTCTTTTCTGATTTTGAAACTTATGGAAGTGAAGAGGTAACACTTAAAGTTGGAATCTCTTTTGTAGATTTAGAAGGGGCTCGAAACAATTTCGAGAAAGAAATTGAAGGAATTGATTTTCAAACTGTGCGTAAACGTGCTGCAGAGTTATGGGATAAAGCGTTGGCTAAAATAAGAATAAAAGGAGTCTCAGAAAATGAGAAAACTATTTTTTATACTTCTTTGTATCATACTATGATAGATCCTCGTATATTTACTGATGTTGATGGACGTTATGTAGGGGGAGATGGTAAAATACACCGAGCTGATGGTTTTACTAAACGTACTGTATTTAGCGGTTGGGATGTTTTTCGTTCTCAAATGCCATTGCAAACTATAATTAATCCGAAACTGGTTAATGATGAATTGAATTCTTTGATCACTTTGGCAGAGGAAAGTGGGCGCGAGTATTTTGAACGTTGGGAATTGTTAAATGCTTATAGTGGATGTATGTTAGGCAATCCTGCTTTATCTGTTTTAGCTGATGCCTACAGAAAAGGAATTAGGAATTATGATACTGACAAGGCAATGCGCTATGCTATGAATTCATCAAACAAATTTACTTCCTGGAAGATCGGTTATGATACTACAGCTTTATCTATATCCAATACGTTGGAGTATGCTTATGCTGATTGGTGTGCGGCACAGTATGCTAAAGATTTAGGATATAATATTGAAGCCGATACTTTACTGAATCGTTCTCAAATGTATCGTAATATTTTTGATCACTCAAAAAAATGGTTTCGTCCTCGTAAAGCAAATGGGGATTGGGTGAGTTGGCCGAAAGATGGTATGTTACATGAGTTTTATGGTTGTATGGAGTGTAATCCATTGCAGCAGGGCTGGTTTGTGCCACACGACTTACCAGGACTGATAGAATTGGTTGGTGGCAAAGAAAATATCTTGAAAAAACTGGAAGATTTCTTTTCTAAAACTCCTAAAGATCTGTTGTGGAACAGTTTTTATAATCATGCTAATGAACCAGTACACCATGTGCCGTTTTTGTTTAATCGCTTGGGTAAACCTTGGTTGACACAGTACTGGGCCCGTTTTATTTGTAATAATGCATATTTCAATTCAGTAGAAGGTTTAGTGGGCAACGAAGATGCCGGGCAGATGTCGGCTTGGTATGTGTTGGCTTCTTCCGGATTATATCCTATATGTCCCGGTGATAATCGCTATGAGATATCTTCTCCTATATTTTCTGAAATCCTTTTTGAGGTACCTGCTACTAACAAGATTTTCACCATTAAAGTGCATAACAATTCTGTAGAAAATATGTATATACAATCTGCTAAGCTAAATGGGATGAATTATAATAAATGTTATCTGATGCATGAAGACATATTGAATGGATCAACTTTGGAACTTTTTATGGGGGATAAACCCAATAAAAAATGGGGCTTGATTCCATAGAAACTATTTAGAAACCTTATTAACTATTTTTGGGTTTATGTATTGTTTGCATTTACTATTTTATCAAAGACTGTAAGTAAAAAGCTTATGTTAGTTTTAAATTTATAATGGAAATAAGTGAAAGTAGAAAAAAAATCTCGGAAATATATAGTTCTTATTATCCGAGGTTATGTCGTTTCGCTACAGAATATGTAGGTAATGTGGAAGATGCTAAAAATCTGGTGCAAGACATATTCGTGTATCTGTGGGACAACTCTACTTATCTTGATACAGTAACTAATCTCAACGCTTTTCTATTTACTTTAATTAAGAATCGCTCGATTGATTTTTTACGACAACAATTGCGTAAAGGACGAACTTATTATTGTTTATTGGAAATGATGGAGTATGAACTGAATTTGGAAGCTTTGGAAGCAATCGATGAAAATTTAATGTCAGACAATAACTTAGAACAGAGAATAGATGAAGCTATTCAATCACTTCCTGAAAAATGTCGAGAGATTTTTATGTTAAGTAGAGTTGAAGGTTTGAAATATTCTGAAATAGCAGAAAAACTCCATTTGTCTGTCAGCACAGTAGATAACCAAATTGGTATTGCATTAAAAAAGTTACGTGTAAAACTAAAAGACTGTTTGGCTATATTGATATTTTTATTGTAAACTTATAACTTATAATTTTATGAAGAATAAATGGAAAGCATTGCCGCTTTTGGGACTTTTATTGATAACAATGACTTTGGAGGCCCAACAAAGTTATTTTATAGATGGGTATCATGGGGGAGTTTATGGTCACTATCCAAAAGGGTATACCCGTTTTATAGTGAAGCAATTACAGAAACATTCAAATTGGAAAATTAATCTGGAAATAGAACCAGAAACATGGGACAAAGAGCGAATAGAAGATCCATTATATTATAATGCCTTTGCTGAAATCATACAAGATTCGATTTCACGCATTGAATATGTCAACCCAAGTTATGCTCAGAGTTATTTATTCAATTGTTCTGCTGAAAGTACAATTCGTCAATTTTCAATAGGGCTGGAAAAGGTGAGAGAACATTTTCCTGATGTTCTTTTTCACACTTACTCAAGTGAAGAACCTTGTTTTACAGCTGCTTTACCTGCAATTTTAATTTCATTTGGTGTAAAATATGCATCTTCTAAAAATCCAAATACTTGTTGGGGAGGATATACAACAGCCTTTGGAAATCAGAATTTTATAGTTTGGAAAGCGGCAGATGGAAGCGAAGTTTTGTGTGTACCTCGTTATGAATCAGAAAAATTAGAAAAAAAATCTACTTGGCAAACCAATGCTTGGAGACATTCTAAGGAATATGTACGAGATGCTTTTAAATCGGGAGTGAAATATCCTATTGGAATGTGCTTGCAAGATGCTGGATGGCGTGGAGGACCTTGGTTGAAGATGTCAGGGCATTATATGCCGGTAGAGTTTACTCTGTGGAGTGATTATTTTAAGAAATATGAACCTACTACTCAGCTTCAAGAATGGAGAATGTCACAAGAAGATATTCGGGTTAGTTTGGTTTGGGGAGCACAAGTGTTACAAAAAATAGCTCAGCGCGTACGTTATATAGAGAATTTATTGCCTCAATCCGAAAAAATAGCTACAATGGCGCATTTGTGGAAAGGTTTAAATTGGGATTATTGGAAATTTAGGGAAGCTTGGAGAGGCTTATTACTTTCCCAACATCACGACTGTTGGATAGTGCCCTATAATGGTGGGAAAGGAGAGACTTGGGCAGATAAAGTTCGTGACTGGACTTCTGTTTCGGAGAATTATGGAAACAAAATCATAAATAGCTCTGCGCATTCGTTTTGTGATAATGTCATTGGGACTGATGGCGTTTTGATATTTAATACACTTGGTTATCCAAGAAAGGAAATTGTAACAGTTAGTCACCCTAAAACTCATAAAGAGTACACATTTGATGCTGAGGTTCCGGCAATGGGCTATACCATTTATCTATGGGAAGAGATAATAAATCAATCTCAGAATATTAAAGGTGGCATGATTTCCGAAAAAAATGGGAAATATGTAATAGATACAGAGAAATATTGTGTTGTTATTAATCCTAGATGTGGGGGGGCTATTGAAAGCTTGAAGGTCAAGTACTTGGGCAATAAAGAATTTATTGATAAATCATCACCTTACTTTTTTAATACTTTGCGCGGATATTTTGCAGAACAAAAAAAGTTTATAAGTTCTTCTTCTACAATGGCTAGAGTAACAATTCTAGTTGATAATCCTTTCAAGGCAAAAGTACAAATTGATAGTAAAATAGCAGGACAACCGTATTCGCAAATTCTTTCTTTTACTAAAGATGGAGATTTGATAGACTGTGAGTTACATATTAATTGGGAAAGCAATGTACAGATTGGAAAAGAGACTATAGGGGAATTTAAAGCTGAAAATCCAGTGAAGGCTTTCTATAATGATAAGTATAAGCTTCATTTGCTTTTTCCTTCTATAGTGAATGGAGGTATTCTTGATAAAAATGCTCCACTGGATGTTTGCAGAAGTCGGGAAGAAGATACATTTTTTAATTCATGGGATGAAATAAAGCATAATATTATTTTGAATTGGGTAGATAACATTGATGAAACTGCACAAAATGGAATCTCTCTTTTTTCCGATCATACGACGAGTTATTTGCATGGCAAAAACTATCCTTTAGGATTGACAGTCCAGTATTCAGGGATAGGCTTATGGGGACGTAATTACAAAATAGCAGAGCCTACAATTGTTCATTATGCGATTCTTCCTCATTCTGGGGATTGGCGATCTGCTGATGTTCCTCAACATAATATTCGCTGGAATGAGCCTTTGCTTACATTGAATGTTTCCAATGTTCAAAAAGCTTCAGCCTCTTTATTTGAATTTAGTCAACAAGGATATGAAATCATGGCTTGCTATATAGATAAAGACAATACATGCCTTCGTATTGCCAATACAGGAATTGGAAATAAAATCGCAGAGTTGCGGATAAGAGGTAACTATGAAGATTTGCGATGGGTAGAGCTGGATGGACGTTCTACCAAAGTTGTCAAGTTGGGGGATGAAATTCAACTAACTATTCCATCGTTTGGATTTAAGACTTTGTATATAAAGAATTTATGTGTTAAGTGATATTTAGAATGTAAATATGAAAAGAAAAGATTTAATTTTAATTTTGAGTAGTATGTTTTTATTTCTTCAGCCTACACTTGCTCAAGTAATAAAAATGTCTCTTAACAGTTCTGATGAGATCGTTTGGCAAGTAAAACCTCAAGCAGATTTAGAGGGGGTAAAGGGAGAACATATATCTACATCAGAGTTTGAAATGGAGGATTGTGTACAAGGAGTTGTACCAGGTATTATATTTACTGCATATGTTGAATCTGGCAAGGAGCAGGATCCTAACTATGCAGATAACATTTATAAAGTGGATGAAACATTTTATAATCGACCTTTTTGGTATCGTACAAAATTTGAGCTTCCTAAAAGTTATTCTAAAGGACAACGGGTTTGGTTATGTTTTGATAATACAAACCGTTTTGCAACTTTCTATTTTAATGGAATCAAGATTTCTGGTAGCCAAACATCTACAAAAGATGTGAGTGGACACATGTTGCGTTCCAAATTTGATGTAACGGAATTATTGAACCGAAATGGTGAAAATGTAGTAGCTGTTTTAATTGCCGATGCTGATCAAAAGAAAACCCGCACTGCTAAAGATCCTTATGGAATAGCTTGTAGTCCTAGTTATTTGGCTGGTGCCGGTTGGGATTGGATGCCCTATGTACCTGGACGTTTGGCCGGCATAACGGGGAATGTTTATTTGGCTATTACAGGTGACGTAGTGATGGTGGATCCTTGGGTACGTTCAGATTTGCCATCCTTGCAACGGGCGAAGTTGTCTATTTCAACAAACTTGAAAAATACATCCGATTCTCCTATAGATGTTACCTTATCTGGAATAATTAAACCTGGTAATATTCGTTTTTCTAAAACGATTCAATTGGCAGCTGATACAATAGAGAATATTAGTTTTTCTGCAAGTGAATTTAAACAGTTAGTTGTAGATACTCCCAAATTGTGGTGGCCTAATGGTTATGGAGAACCTAATCTTTATAATTGTGAGTTAACTTGTAAAATAGACGGAAAAGTATCCGATAAACAGAATATAACTTTTGGTATTCGTAAATATGATTACAGAATGGTGGATAATTCTGTAGGTTATCCTGTGATGCATTTTTATATTAATGGACAGCGTATTTTTCTTAAAGGTGGTAATTGGGGGATGAGCGAATATTTACTTCGTCGTCATGGAAAAGAATACGAGACCGTTATAAAATTGCACAAAGATTTGAATTATAATATGATTAGGTTATGGACTGGTTGTGTAACTGATGATGAATTTTACGATTATTGTGACCAATATGGTATTATGGTCTGGGATGATTTTTGGATATATGTGGCATACAATAATGTGGCGCAGCCCGAGGCTTTTAAAGCTAACGCACTTGATAAAGTGAGGCGTTTGCGCAACCATGCTTCCATAGCCTTATGGTGTGGAGCCAATGAAACGCACCCTAATCCTGATTTGGATAGTTATTTGCGCGAAATGATTGCACGGGAAGACAACAATGACCGTTTGTATAAATCTTGTTCCAATAAAGATGGTTTGTCCGGTAGTGGTTGGTGGGCAAATTTCCCTCCGAAACATCATTTTGAAACTTCTGCTAGTAACTTGGCATTTGCGCAACCTGCTTATCCGTATGGAATGGATCATGGATATGGGTTACGCTCAGAAATAGGGACAGCTACATTTCCTACTTTCGAAAGTGTACGTGAATTTATTCCTGAAAAAGACTGGTGGCCGTTGCCTACAGATGAGCAGTTGCAGAATGATCCTAATACAATATGGAATAAACACTTTTTTGGAAAAGAGGCTTGGAATGCCAAGCCTACAGATTATAAGAAAGCTGTAAATGAGCAATTCGGGGAATCTGATAATTTGGAAGAATTTTGCGAAAAAGCTCAGTTGCTGAATATAGAAGTGGTGAAAGGCATGTATGAGGCTTGGAATGATAAGATGTGGAATGATGCTTCTGGATTGCTACTTTGGATGAGTCATCCCGCTTATCCATCTTTTGTATGGCAAACATATGATTACTATTATGATCTTACTGGTGCATATTGGGGAGCTAAAAAGGCTTGTGAGCATTTACATATTCAGTGGAATGCTTCTAATAATAGCATTAAGGTCATCAATACAACAGCTAAAGATTTAAAGAATATTTGTGCTAAGGCGGCTGTATACAGTCTGAATGGAGATGAAGCCGTTGAGTGTAGTCAGACAAAATGGCTAGATATATCGGCTAGTAATACGGCAGAAGCTTTTGTTTTGGATTTTACAACCTCTCATGAGTTGACTCCCCTTCATTTTATCCGTTTGCAGTTATTGGATGATAAGGGCTATTTGTTGTCTGAAAATTTTTATTGGAGAAATGGAATGAATGATTTGGATTATAAAGATTTCAATGCATTGCCAGAAACAAATTTAATTTGTACATTGCGTAATGCCTTAATCTCAAAAGGAACTATGACTCTTGTTCTGGAGAATCATTCGCAAACTGTGTCTTTTGCTAATCGTTTACGTTTGGTAAATGGAACAAGTGGACAGCGCATACTCCCTATCATAATGTCTGATAATTATATCACGCTTATGCCGGGCGAAAAGAAAGAAATTAGGATAGAAGCATCTCCTGATTTATTGAAAGGTAAGGTGGATGTACTATTAAAGCAATATGGCAAAGCAGAAAAGCGAGTATTGAGTTTTTAGAGGTTCGAAAACTTTGTTGGTACTGTTTTGTGTTCTGTAGCGTCGGTATAATTGCAGAATAGCCAAAGAACTAAGTTTAAATCGGGCTTGTTGACAGCTTCTAAACTTTCGGTTCGGTTCATAATGTTGTAGATGTCTTCTAAGAAAAAGGCACTGTAAGATATTTGTGTAAATGCAAAATATCTTATAGTGCCTTTTTTCGTTTTTTTCTATTAACTATGTTTATAAAATTAATGTCGGCGGTGAGGCATGAAAACACAAATAAGTCCACTGTAATACATTTCATAGGGGAGTTGCCTTTATATTGCATGATTTTCAGTATCTCCTTTTTGTGGAGTGCTCTTTGGGCGGTCTGCTTGCTTAGCTTGGTAACTTTATGTGAATGGGACTGATAACAATCGCAGATAACCGTAGATTCTTGTAATAGGGAAGTCCTTACCTGCTATTCTCTTATCCAAAGCGGCCTTTTGTATCTCATTGATTCTTTCGTTGATGAGAATGGTTATTCTCTCACGATTCGGGCATTTAGTTTTTGGCGGGTTTATCTTGAAATCCCATAATTTCGCTTTTATGGATATACCAAGACTTTGAAACTTACTTTTGCGGTCTTTACAGAAACATAACATAAGTGGATATTCTCCATTATTAAGAGCTTTAGACTTGTAACACAGAACTTTAATTGTTTCGCTCATTCGGTTTCCGGTTTACACACAGATTTCTACTGCTCCCCGCTTACACAAACGTAGCAAAATATAGTGTTTTAAACGAAAAAAGCAGCTATCTGATTTAGATAACTGCTTGATTTTCAAGTGAACCGCTTGGGGCTCGAACCCAAGACCCCAACATTAAAAGTGTTGTGCTCTACCTGCTGAGCTAGCGATTCAGACCTTATTGCTGTTAAGCGGGTGCAAAGATAGGTACTTTTGTTTAAAAAACAAATGGATTAAGGGAAAAAGTTTTGGGAACGACTTCTGCTTTTACTCTTCTTGTTGATTATCAGTCTGTTCAAACTTATGAATTTTTTCTCTGTTTATGATGAAACGTTGATAGTAGGAGAGCATAAGGGTGGTAAGCGGAAGTGCTATAATCATACCCAGCATACCCATCAATGAGCCCCAAATTGATAAAGACAGTAGGATGATGGCAGGGTTCAGGCCCGTAATCTTCCCCATGACACGCGGTACGATGAATCCGTCTTGAATGACTTGTACTATTATGAATACAGCAAGGGCCGATGCAATGATAATCCAGAAGTTCCCTCCCGTATCCGCTGCTTTCAGTATGGCCAGTACAATGGTAGGTATAAAGCCGATAATCTGCAAATAAGGCACTAGGTTTAAAGCGCCGATGAACAAGCCGAGCCCAATGGCCAGTGGGAAATCAATAATCAGAAAACCTATACTGAACAGAATACCGACACACAATGCCACGAACGCTTGTCCGCGGAAGTACCTGTTCATGCCGTCTTTTACATCGTTCATCACACTGACTACGAAAGGCCGGTATTTTTGCGGTACCAGGTGGGTCCATCCTTCGGCAATGCTTTCGTAATCCAGCAATATGAAAACTATATAGAGAAGAATGAGGAAGAAAGTGAAGAAACTGAACAGCAGATTAACGGATTCTGACAACAAGGACCAGAGTCGGGGAACGGTTTCCTTGATGGCGTTCAGCATATTTTCTTCCTTGAACAATTGGGTGACGAACTGGGTGTCTATGTTCTCACGAAGGAATTCAGAGAGTGTTTTGGGTACATTGCCGTCGTGGGTTCCGTTGGAAAAGTAGTCTATTACCAAATCTTTTACCCTGACGAATTCGTCCATCATGGGAGGCACAAGCAGATAGAACGCGGCTCCTCCTGCAATCAGAATACTGAACAAGGCGCAGAAGATGGATATGACCCGGTTCTTGAGCCTTAATCTGTACTGGAAGAAGGTGACCAGGGGGTATATCAGATAGGCAATGAGCCATGCGATGAAGAATGGCAGCAATACGCCGCTCAGACGCTTGAAGAGCATAAGGATGCCGATAATGATGACACCGAGTATGACACCGCGGATAAAACTGTCGAATGTAATCTTTTTGCGTTCCATAATGCTCTGTTTTTTGTATTCTTTAATGACCGCTTTCCTTTTGGTCGGTTTGGATGGCTTGCTGATAGCACTCCCGGCATAGCGGTTCATACTCTTCGGTTTCTCCCAGCAGCACTTGCTTGTCGTTCTTGACGGTGCGGTGGGAGAAAGAGGCGAGTTGTCCGCATTTCACACAGATGGCATGTACTTTGGAAACTTCGTCTGCAATGGCACACAGTCCCGGCATAGGGCCGAATGGAATACCGCGGAAGTCCATATCCAGTCCGGCTACAATGACGCGTATACCATTGTTGGCAAGCAGGTTGCATACATCAATCAGGCCACTGTCAAAGAACTGGGCTTCGTCAATGCCCACTACATCTATTTCTGAAGTGAAGAGCAGAATGCTGGCAGACGAGTCGATGGGAGTGGAGGCTATGGAATGACTGTCATGCGATACGACATCGGCTTCGGAATAACGGGTGTCTATGGCAGGCTTGAATATCTCTACGCGTTGTTTGGCAAATTTTGCCCGTTTCAGTCTCCTTATCAGCTCTTCGGTTTTGCCGGAGAACATGGAACCGCAAATGACCTCAATTCTTCCCCTGCGTTTGGTTTCCTGTATATGATCTTCTGAAAATAATACCATGTTTTTGAGTGTTATATTTAAGCGCAAAAGTAACACTTTTGTTTGCTTTCCGATATTTTTTCATTATTTATTTCTACATTTGTAGCGCTAACACGGACTGTGTAAAGGATATGCAAACCCTATTAAACGACATAGAATTAGATATTCAGGAATTGAAATGTTTGATGCAGGCCATTTCAAGTGATGCCAATCCGACATTGAAGATTGTGGCAAAACGGAATATCCAGCAGATGAAGGCACGCTTGGAGGCGTTGCAAGAACTGCTTGAGGAGGCGCCAACGGCTGTTGTGTCGCCCCTGGAGGACTCCCCTGCTGTTACTACTCCTTTGACCGAACCGATTTCTCCGGTCGAACCAGTCGTTCCTGATACAGTGAAGATGGTATGTGAGGAACCGGAAACAGTTCCTATTTTGGCAGAACGTATCAAGCCTGCCAAGGATTTGAAACATGCCATCAGTCTGAACGATTCATTCCGTTTTGTCCGCGAACTGTTCGCAGGCGATGCTGCACGGATGAATGAAGTGGTACGACGTTTGGGTGAGGCTCCTTCTTTGGACAAGGCTATGGATATTTTTGCTTCGGAAGTGTACCCGGATGAAGAAAATGAAGCCGCCGTCGATTTTATGGAACTCCTCAAAAAATATTTCAGCTAAACAACCGATAAGTATGGGAAAACTTTATGTAGTACCTACCCCGGTAGGAAATTTGGAAGATATGACATTCCGTGCTATCCGGATTCTGAAAGAAGTGGATTTGATACTTGCTGAGGATACACGTACCTCCGGCATATTGCTGAAACACTTCGAAATAAAGAATGCGATGCAATCTCACCATAAATTTAATGAACATAAAACGGTTGAAAGTGTTATTAATAGAATAAAGGGGGGAGAAACTGTAGCTTTGATTTCGGATGCAGGTACGCCGGGTATATCCGACCCGGGCTTTCTGGTAGTCAGAGAGTGTGTGCGTAACGGCATCGAAGTGCAATGCCTGCCGGGAGCGACAGCTTTTGTACCGGCATTGGTGGCTTCCGGACTGCCGAATGAGAAGTTCTGTTTTGAAGGTTTCCTTCCACAGAAGAAAGGAAGGATGAGCCGCCTGAAGGCATTGGCCGAGGAGCGTCGTACCATGGTGTTCTATGAGTCTCCCCACAGATTGGTAAAAGCTTTGACGCAGTTTACCGAACATTTCGGTGCCGAACGTCAGGCTTCTGTTTCGCGGGAAATCTCAAAGATGCACGAAGAAACGGTGCGTGGAACGCTTACAGAATTGATTGAACATTTCACGGCGAACGAACCGCGCGGTGAAATTGTGATTGTAGTAGCAGGAATAGACGATTAAATAACTTCATTAACCAAACGTAAAACGAAAGCGTATGAAAAAGTTAGCAGTTTTAATTGTATGCGCGGCTGTAATGGCTTCGTGTGACAGCTTTTCTGGTGGCAGTAAGAACCAGCTGAAAGCTGAAAATGATTCTTTATTGATGGAACTGACTCAGCGTAATGCTGAATTGGACGAGATGATGGGCACTTTCAATGATATTTCAGAGGGATTCCGCCAGATTAATGCAGCAGAGAGCCGTGTGGATTTGCAGCGTGGTGCTGTGGCAGAAGGCTCTTTGAATGCCAAGCAGCAGATTGCGTCGGACATTGAATTTATCCGTAAACAGATGGAAGAGAACAAGGAACAGATTGCCAAACTGCAATCTATGTTGAAGAACAGTAAGAATAACTCTGCCCAGTTGAAGAGGGCTGTAGAATCTTTGACTCAGGAGTTGGTGGCAAAGACCCAGCGTATTGAAGAATTGCAGGCTGAGCTGGCTTCCAAGAATATCCGTATCCAGGAACTGGATGCTGCCGTAACCGGCTTGTCTAGTGAGAAGGAGGAATTGACTGCCGAAAATGAGGCGAAGGCCAAAACCGTTGCCGAGCAAGATAAGGCACTTAACACAGCTTGGTTTGTGTTTGGCACAAAGAAGGAGCTGAAAGACCAGAAGATATTGACAAATACCGGCCTTTTCAAAAAAGGCCAAGTGCTGAAAGATTCTGATATCAACAAGGACTACTTTACACAAGTGGATATCCGTACGACAAAAGAGATTAAACTATACTCTAAAGATGCTGATATCTTGACTACTCATCCTGCTGGCTCTTATGCGTTGGAGAAGGATGATAAAGGACAGTTGACTTTGAAGATTACAAATCCGAAAGACTTCTGGAGTGTGTCCAAGTATTTGGTAATCCAGGTAAAATAATACTGTTATAGACTGATACAGAACGGACGCAGGTTATTGGAATTGATAATCTGCGTCTATTTTTATATATCCCTTTCCTTTAAATTATGGCATCCCAATATAAGAACCTATTTTTTGACCTGGACGATACGCTTTGGGCATTTTCCCTTAATGCACGCGATACATTCGAAGAGATGTATCAGAAGTATGATTATGACCGTTTCTTTCGGTCTTTCCAGCATTTCTATACACTTTATCAGTATCGCAATGTAGAGCTATGGGAAGAATACGGTAGGGGGCAGGTCAGTAAGGAAGAGTTGAACCGCCAGCGTTTCCTATATCCTCTGGAGGCAGTAGGGGCGGGGGATGCAGCTTTGGCCGAGGCTTTTTCTGATGATTTCTTTTCGGTCATTCCCACAAAAAGCAGGCTGATGCCGCATGCGTATGAGGTACTGGAATATTTGGCAGAGAAATACAACCTCTATATCCTTTCCAATGGTTTCCAAGAGCTGCAATGTCATAAGATGCGTTCGGCGGATATCGACCGCTTTTTTAAGAAGATTGTTCTCTCTGATGACATCGGTGTCTTGAAGCCCTGGCCCGAAATCTTTCATTTTGCACTTTCTGCCACACAATCCGAAGTGCGTGATTCTTTGATGATAGGCGATAGTTGGGAGAATGATGTGGCAGGAGCCAAAGGAGTGGGCATGCACCAAGTGTTTTATAATGTAACAGGGAAGGAAGAACTGCCTTTCCAACCGACTTATCATATCAGTAATCTGAAAGAATTGATGCAGATTTTGTGACATTGAAATTTTTAGTTGTACTTTTGTCTGCAGAAACGTATATTATACAGCTATGGACACAATCTTACCTTTCGCTTTACTTTGTTTTACCTCCTTCTTTACGTTGACAAACCCTCTCGGCACCATGCCGGTGTTTTTGACCATGACGCATGGAATGACAGACCGTGAACGGCAGTCGGTAGTATCGCGCGCCACTTTGGTTGCCTTTATTACGATTATGGTTTTTACGTTTGCGGGACAGTTCCTCTTTAAGTTCTTCGGTATCTCTACCAATGGTTTCCGTATTGCCGGTGGAGTTATTATCTTTAAGATTGGCTTCGATATGCTGCAAGCCCGTTATACCCCAATGAAGCTGAAAGACGAGGAAATCAAGACTTATGCCGATGATATTTCCATTACTCCTCTTGGAATTCCGATGCTTTGTGGTCCAGGTGCCATAGCCAATGCCATTGTGCTGATGCAGGATGCCCATACCATTCAGATGAAAGGAGTTCTTATAGGAATGATTGCCTTTATTTATCTGATTACCTTTTTCATATTGCGTGCTTCCACACGGCTGGTCAAAATCTTGGGTGAGACGGGAAACAATGTGATGATGCGTCTGATGGGGCTTATTCTGATGGTTATTGCCGTTGAGTGTTTTGTCAGCGGAGTGAAACCGATATTGGTGGATATATTGAAAGAAGGAGGCATACCATCACTGGCACACCTCCTCTAAACACTTTATTTATAAAAACACATTGGGAAAATTCCCAAGTTTCTTTAGGCTACTATTGATTAATAGCCTGGATTTTGTTCTATGTTCGGATTGGCATTGATTTCACCTACGGGAATCAATGGGAGCGCTTTCTTGGAATCTCGATTGAATGTACGCGCTTCTTCGCTCAATACGTCGTGCCATCCTCTGGCATTAACGTCTGTGTAGCGTGTAACAGTTTCACCTCGGCGCATAACATCGAAATAGCGCTGTCCCTCACCTACAAGTTCCTTGCGGCGTTCAATGTAGATGCGGTCTAATGTGATGTTTCCGCTGGTTACTTGTTTACTTTCATCCGTTGTACGGTTGGAGATGATATCATTCAGCAAGTTGGCAGCCTTGTTCTTGTCTCCGGCTTGGAAAGCTGCTTCTGCTGCTGACAAGTAAACTTCTGACAAGCGTAGCAATGGGACATTGGAGTAACGTACATCTCCGTTTACAGCAGGCATTTTGTTGATGTAAACTTTGCGTTTGTCAAATCCTCCTGCTGCCGCAGCCAATAATATGTCGTTACGGATGTCTGCCGGGTCGGATGTAAGCATGTCAGAGAAGTCTTTTGTGACAATTACATCTCCATATCCGGGAGAAGCGCCAGCCTTGTCGGCATATAAGTAGGCAATGCCTTCACGGTCTGTCCAGTCAGTATTGTTGTTGATGGAAATCTCGAACATGATTTCTTTTGAATGATTGGCATCACTTTTGCTCCATGCAGCAACATATTCTGACGGTTCCCAAAGTTTGTAAGACGAGTTTGATATGATGTCTTCTGCTACGGATAAAGCCTTGCTCCATTCGCCTTTTGTCATATATACACGTACCTGCAAGGCTTTGGCAGCCCAAAGGTTGACATAACCCACTTCATTGGTTTTGGGCAGTGCATTTGAGTTGATTGCATCTGTCAAATCCTTTTCAATAGCCTCATAACATTGGGCTACCGTGCTGCGGCTTGGCTTTTCTGTCGATTCCAGCGGGGAGGTAGCGATGGGCACACCGAGTGAGCTGCCTTGATCTACCGTATAAGGTTTACCGTAGATACGTGTAAGGTCAAACAGTGCCATGGCGCGCAGAACTTTTGCTTCTGCATCATATTGGTCAATAGTGGCTTTTGCCTCTGCCGCGTCGGTCAGGTTGCCACTTTCTGCTGCCTGAATCAGACGGTTGGCGCGTGCTATGACTACATAAGGCATCTGCCATACGGCTGTTGAGGTGGTGAAATTGTCGGCAGTTGTATATTCCATATAATAGTAGAAGTTTGCTCTTCCACTTCCACCGTTATATTCATATTGGATATCTTCCCCTCTCATGTCACCGTATACGAACATGAGGCGTCCATAATAATTAATCAGGCTACTGTTACCTTTAACGGCAGCATAAAGTCCCGTCCGCACATTGGCCAAATCATCGCTGTTCTTGATTGCGGTTTCAGCGTCTATTCCGTCTGCGGGTGACTGATCCAGCCAACTGTTGAGGCATGATGAAGTGCTGACTGCCATAGCTGCGCAAAGCGTTGCTGTGTATAATGTCTTTAATATTTTCATTTTCGTATCTTTATTAGTTAGAAATTCAATTCTATTCCGAATGTATATGTTCTCAAAGCCGGAGTCTCAAATGTGCATAGTCCGTCTACACGCATTTCCGGATCTACAAATAAGTCTTTAGACTTCCATGTAAGCAGGTTGGAACCAGAGAAGTAGATTCTGGCCTTGCTGAGTCCAAGCTTGCTGATATAGTTTTGCGGAATGCTTACACCTAATGTGAGGTTCTTCAGACGTAGATAATCAGTAGGCATCAGCCAGCGTGAAGACAGTGAAGCTGCGCTTCCATATTCAAATTTAGGCAATGTGGCATTCGTGTCGCCCGGGCCGGTCCACATCTTTGAGATGTCATAGTATGTCGGTACGGCACCACCGTATAGATATGAACCGCCATTGGAGTGCTGCCAAGTGGAGTAGTCAAAAGCATCACCACCCAATGAATAAGTGAAAGTGAAGCCCAAGTCGATAAACTTCCATTTGAGGTTGTTGGTAAGACCGCCTTCTATACTAGCCTGATGCTTGCCTACAATAGTTTTGTTGGCTTCAGAGATATTTGTAGTTGTCTTGCGGGCATTCTCTGTTCCGTCATTCAGATAGAACATTTCTTTACCGGTCTCGGTGTCGACTCCGGCGTATTCATAAACATAGTATGAATAGTAAGGTTCGCCTACACGGTGAATCAGCGGTCCTGATACGATTTCATTCTGCTGGCCATCCAATTTGGTCAGTTTGTTGCTGTTGTGTGCCATGTTCAGAGAAGTGGTCCACGTGAAATCCTTGTTTCTGAAATTGGTTGATGTAATGGTCAACTCAAAACCGGAGTTCTTCAGTGAACCGATGTTTTGCGGAGTGGTATATCCATAATTGCCATCATAATATCCGCCAACTTGTGATACGGGGAGGTCGTATATAAGGTCGCTGGTTTTACGCTGATAGTAGTCGAATGTTACAGAGATACGGTCAATGAATGAAAGGTCGAGACCGATATTCCATGTTTTGTTCTTTTCCCATTTCAGGTCTGGGTTTGCAATTCCGACGATTGACATTCCTGACTGTCCATTGTATATGATTCCATATTTATAAAGATTCATATAAGCGTAATAGTCTGATGGTTGCGTTCCGTTTACACCGTATGACACACGGAGCTTTCCATCTGTCAATACACTCTTGACGGGATTTAGGAAACTTTCGTCTATGAATCTCCATGCTCCGGAAACCGACCAGAAACTTCCCCAACGGTTTTCTCTTGCCAGACGTGAACTTCCGTCGGTACGATAGCTGAGACCGAGATAATATCTGTCTGCGTAGTTATAATTGGCACGTCCGAGGAACGAAGTCATGCGATAGCTCTGTCTGTTGGTTTCGGCACTTGTTGAACCGGCATTTGTCAATTCGTACAAATCACCCGGATAGTCTTGGCCTGCCATGTAGTTGAAAGCATATTCCGTATCTTGTGTTTCAAAACCAAGCAGGGCATCAATATTGTGCAGACCGAAAGAGTTGATGTAAGAGAGCTGGGTTTGTGTATTCAGCTGGTCATTACGATTGACGATACGCTGCATGACACCACCGGGGGCACCATTGTTTGAGTGTCTGTCCCAAAGGACATCATTGGTACCTTGTGCGTAATCATAAGCAATCTTTTCACTTAAATTCAACTTGTCCCAAATATTATAGGTCAACTTGATTGTATTGAATGCCTTCATCAGGGTATAAACGTCAGAGCTGTGTTCTCTTTCATACAAGGGATTGACTCCAAATACGCCGCAACCATTGTTTAATGTGCCGTCTTCATTATAAGGGGTTGATGAGGGGCTTTGGAAGAATGCGTAATTGGCCACAGGTCCATCATAGGAGGTAGCTTCATTAGTTTTGTTTTGTCTTACTTTTGAGAATTGGCTTGTAACCTGAACTTCAAAGTCTCCAAACTTATGAGTGAGGTTTGCATTACCAGTGAAACGTTCCAGACCTTGTTTATAAATGATACCTTCCTGATTGGTATAAGCAGCTGAGGTGTAGAACTTGGTACGGTCGTTACCGCCAGATACGCTCAACTGGTAGTTCTGATGAGAACCGTTACGGAAAAGCAGGTCTTTCCAATCCGTCCATCCGGTCGAGGGTTTTGAAGCAAAGTCCTCGATGTTCTGGTCTGCAAAAGTTGCGGCATCTGCATCAGACATGTTTCCGGTGTATAACCCGTAATTCTTGAGACCGGTCCATAAGAGTTCGCGGCGCGAGTCACCGTCGAGCATAGGACGATAATCTATTGCCATGTTTGAGAAACCCCAGTCGGAACGGAAACTTACATTTGTTTTGCCTTGTTTTCCGCTTTTCGTCGTAATGACCACAACACCGTTAGCAGCACGCGAGCCGTAAAGAGAGGCAGCCGCCGCATCTTTGATAACTGTGATAGACTCGATGTCATTGGTATTGAGTGAAGACAAAATATCAGTTCCTGCATCACTATAAGTGAACTCGGATAAGTCTCCACTTGTGACCGGTGTTCCGTCAATAACATAAAGCGGATTGTTTCCGGCATTGATGGAACCCATACCACGTACACGGATACTGCTTACAGAACCCGGATTACTTGAACTTGAGCCAAAAGTAACACCAGCGACATTACCAGAAAGTTTGTCGGCAACAGAAAGAACAGGTACATCTTCCAAGGTGGAAGTGTTTACAGTAGAAGCAGCTCCAGTAAATGATGCTTTTTTAAATGTACCGTAACCGGTAACCACAACCTCTTCAAGCAGCTCAGAATCGGATTTCAAAATTACCTTTACATGAGGTTTAATCGTTACTTCTTGGGTTTGCATACCAACAAACGAAATCACCAAAGTTTTCGCGGAACT
>NZ_QTLV01000011.1:15568-21333 GCF_003602795.1 Bacteroides sp. AF34-31BH | reverse complement strand
GCATACCAACAAACGAAATCACCAAAGTTTTCGCGGAACTACAATGTGTATAATATATTGATAATAAAGAATATACAATAAGTCAAAGAATTGGCTAAAACAAGGAATACTCTTTTCAAAGCTGTCCTATATGGGTCTACAATAAACAAAACCTTACTTATGTGATACCATTAATAAATGTAATATTTTGATTAATAGCTGTTTGAGTATCAATTAATGTACTACGGTTGTAAAATTAGTATTCCTCTTTTTAAAAGAATGGGTAATTATGTCAATATCTATTATTTGTTTATTTTTCGTTGAATATTTACTTGTATTACTTATTTCATCCATAAGAATATTGCATTTCATGTAAATACTATTTCAAATTACAGAATAACCATTCCCATTTCAGATAGAGATAAATATTAGTTTATTCCTATTTCAAATATAGGAAATCTGTGTTTGCTGTATAAAAAACTAATGAACTTATGAGATCATTTCTAAAGGAGCTTAATAAATTACTTTATAGTTTCTTGTGTAAAAGTTCAAGGAGAAATTCATTTTATACAAATTATCGTCTCTAATTGGTATTATCGTAATGTGCATTACGATAATAGTGGACTTGATGTAAAATGATAAGGTGTATTATGAAATTCTATAGTCGAAAAAAGAATTGGCAGTTTTAAAGAATATAGCAGAACAGTCTCAAGAAGAATCGTAAATGACGGTTTTAGGCGTATCGATAAGACCTCACTTTTATTGAAGCCAACGGATGGAAGACCGGCATTGTATTTTTTCATTTTACGAATTGGTAAAAATTGAACACAATAATGAACGGATAGATTGGGGAATATTGAAGAAAAAAGGAGAATATTTTCTCACAATCAACAAAGAATGGGAAAACTGCTCTGTTTCTTATAAAGGGCTTTTTTTGGAAGATATGTAATCTTGAAATAACACTTCCCCTGAAGTCTTTTGTAGGATTAAGAGAAGAAAAGCCACCCATTTCACAATGAGTGGCTTCTCAAAAACACTTTATTATGAAATTCCGGTATGTTCAACCGGATGAATCATCATAGTTGTCGCATTATTATTGTTGGGGTAATGCAGCTTGATTAGTCTGCACAGATATCGCTTCTGTGTTATTTTTCCGTATAACATGTCCTTTGAGGTATTAATTCTGGTCGCTCGGAGAAAGCTGAGAATTATTCTCTATTTCAGAGAGAGGTAATTGGTAAAGGAACGGCCTGTCTTCTTGGTTATAACGGAACTTACCGGCAGAGAAGTGATTATTATTTTCTGCGCCCCAAGTTTCATCTGTACGATCTACAGGAATATTCAAACGACGATTATCAATATATTCCAAACCTTCACCCCAGAACTCTACACGTTTCTGATAAATGATTTCCTCTATCAGGTCAGCCTTATTCGTGAAAGTGTAATTATAATCGGGCTGGCGAGTCTTCATAAAGCTATTCAGTTCAGTCACTGCTTCTGCAGAACTCTTGTGAGCCAAAGCTTCCATTTTTATCATGTAAGCTTCTTCTGAACGCAGGTAAATATAATCTCCCAGTTCCCATCCGCTGAACACACCGGCCTTGATGTTATCACGACCTGTACCGATAAATTTTACAGCTTGGTATTCCACGGCAACTGGAGACTGAGTGTCACGAATCAATGTTATACGATTACCGGAAGCATCTGTTACACCTGTAGAACGGTCGCAGCAGAACCATTGCAGACGGATATCAGTATCCGCGATACGGTCTACTAATGGCTTAAAGGCAGCGCGCCATACACCGATGCCGGCATACCCATCACCATAAGTATCCATCTGCGAGAAGAAAGACATATAAGTCGTACTATTGTCTGCTGTAATATCACATCCGAATACTACATCCGGTAAGCTGATATTACTGAATCCCTGGAGTATCTGGTCTTCACTCTGCAATATGGGGAAATTATCAATCACCACTTGCGCATACTTTATCGCCTCATCCCATTCATGGATAACCATATTTGCACGAGCCAAATGCATAGCTACCACGCAGCCATCCATATCAGTGGGTGAGGAAGTACGCGTCATATCCAAATTCTTGAACAAATCGAAAGCAGTAGTAAGGTCACTCTTGATTTGTTCATAGATTTGGGCTACAGTAGCACGTGGCTGGTCACCTTCCGTATCCTCTGTAATAAGCGGTACACACGGAGACTGGGAGAAGTCATATTTCTCTCCACGGCCCCATTTCGTTCCATCCGCACCGGTATAGTAGGAATGCTGATATAAGTAAGTCAGTTGTAAGTAGGCATAGCCACGGAAACCAAGGGCAATGGCACGATATTTCAAATTGGCGGGATCTTCACTGCTGGGGTCAATCAGCTTGAGGATATTGTTGGCATTGGCTATGACGCGATAGTACTCTTTCCAACGGTTGTTGGTCGGAGTATAGTTCTGTTGCCAGTAATCCAGCAAATAATGATACATACTCATGGCGAAACGTCCGGTCATAATCATATCGTTGCCCATCAGCGATGTTAAGTAATCAAAACTCTTTTGACCGAAATAGTTGTGACTCATATTGACGTCAACATACTGTTGCATATCAGTATACATACCTGCCACAGCAGCTGAAAAAGCCTTATCAGGATCTTCCTGAGCCACATTGCCCAGTTGGTCTTCAGTCAAATAAGCGGTAACATCAGCATCTTCAATGCAAGATGTAAGCAGGCCCCCAGCAAGAAGCACCTGCATCATATATTTCATTATCTTCATATACAATTTTATTTTTTAGTTTAGAATGTAAGGTTGATACCTCCGGAAATCACACGCATCGGAGAATAGCCTCCATATTCTTTATCAGAACCAGACATTGCTACGCGAGGGTCGAATCCCTGACGCTTGGACCACAAGGCAAGATTATCTGCCGTAGCATAAATACGCAGTTTCTCGACACCGAATTTCTGCATCAGATTTTTTGGCAATGTGTAACCCAAAGTGATGTTACGGATGCTGAAGTAGCTGGCCTTTATCAGGTTGAGGTCTGACTGTTGGGTGAAAGAATTGGAAGCATTGTTAGCATTCCAAATAGGAAGTGAACCTGTGCCTGTCTCCGGGTTAAACGTCTTCCACATATCCTTGTTATGACCTACGTAGAATGAAGAACTCATACCAGACAGATAAGAGTAGTCATAAGCATAGCCACCAATCTGGAAAGCCGTTGCTATAGAAAGGTCAATGCCCTTGTAAGAGAAAGTAGTGCTCAAACCACCGTTGAAATCGGGCAATGCAGATTTGCCGATGAAGCAACGGGTTGCATCTGCATAAGTAGTGGTCGTGGTACGGCCTATCACTTCCCCTTGTTCATTTGTCTCGTCCATGTACCACATGGCATTTCCTTTTTCGTCCATGCCGGCATACATATAAGTATAATATTCAAAGCGGCTCTTGCCTTCGCGCAGGTTGAACGGACCGGAAGTGATACCATTTTCACGGTTTTCTTCGGGCAGCGTCACAATGCGGTTCTTGTAATGAGAACCCACGAGCGATACCGTCCACTTCAGGTCGGGCTGATTGAAGATATCCACATTCACTTCAAACTCTATACCGGTGTTTTTCATCGCACCCAGGTTTTCCCAGTTATACGGACGTCCGGCTGTAGAGTAAGCCACAGGACGCTTGAAGAGCATATCGTCCGTACGACGATAGAAATATTCGAATGAACCGTATACTCTGTCGAACAGACGGAAATCTACACCCACGTCAAAAGTCTTCTGCTTTTCCCAAGTCAAGTCCGGATTACCGTAGAATTCCGGTGAATAGCCCAACTCTGAACCATTCCAAGTAACAGTGTACTGGTCTTGGTAAGGTGTGTACACATAGGCATAGTTATAATCTGAAAGAATACTTTCATTACCCTGAGTACCATAAGATGCACGCAATTTCAAATCGTTTAACCAAGACCCCGTTCCCTCCATGAATGCTTCGTTGGAAATACGCCAAGCGGCACCTACCGACCAGAAATTACCCCAGCGGTCTAAGAAACGGGAAGTACCGTCGCGACGGAAGGCTGCAGAAAGATAATATTTGTTGCTATAGTCGTAGTCTGCCATACCGAAATATCCCTCGATGTTATGGTTTGCCGTGTAGCTGTTGATGTATTGCATTTGTCCACCGTTGTCCAATTCCGGATTGTTCGGATTAAAGAAGTTGGTTTTCTGTCCTGCCAAATACTGATATTCATACTTATAGTACTCGTGACCTATCTTGGCCGACAAGTGGTGGTTATCGCCAAATACATTGCTGTAAGCCAGAATCTGGTTGAAGTTGGTAGTTGTAGTGTTGTAGCTCCCTTTTGTACCACGACCACCGAAAGACTGTCCGTCACCGATGAGCGGAGTGTAGAATACTGTCTGGCTGCTGTTCGTGAAATCATAACTGTAGTTTGCTGTAAACTTGAAATTCTTCAAGAATGAAATTTCCAGATATGAGCGTGAGGTCAGGTTATTGTATACAGTTTCACGAATATCCTCTTTCATATTGGCTATCACATTCTGGTTAGTAGCCGTAGGACGTTTAGATGTGCCGTCTGTTTCACCGTTTCCGGCATCATACATAGGACTTCCGTCTTCATAATATTTCATGTTACCTTCTGCATCATAGGCATGAACCGGGAAGATAGGAGCCCAAGAGCGTGCCACGTCAAAAGGATTGGAGGCTGCTCCGGCATTCTCTTGCACACCGTTCTGGGTAGCTTTGGAATATCCTACATTGGTTCCTACTTTCAGCCAAGATTTCAGCTGGGAGTTTACGTTAGCGCGAGCCGTAAAACGCTCATAGGAAGAGCCTAACACGTAAGAGTCATTGTCCAGAAAGCCCATAGATACATAGTAATCTGTGCGGTCGTTACCACCTGATGCAGATACATTGTACTCTTGACGGAAAGCGTTGTCAAACAAGGCATCGGCAAACGAATCATTATAACGCAGACGTGCATTGGGGTTAAGTTTCCCATCGGGTGTTACCAGATACTCTCCTTGCGGGATGATGTAAGCATTGTAATTACCCAGTTCGCCCAGCAAATCCTGACTGGCTGCTAAATTAGAGTCTTCAATGGAGTTTCCGGCTGCCCAATAGGTATTACGAAGGCCATACCAAGATAAACGGTAGAACTCTCCCGGATCGGTAGCCATGTCATAGTCCTTGTATGCACGCTGTGTCACACCCCAGGTACCGTTAAAGTTGATGGCCACCTTGTCTTTGCGTCCGGTCTTGGTAGTAATCATAACCACACCACCAGCTGCACGGGAACCATACAAAGAGTTGGAAACGGCGTCCTTCGACACGTTTACCGAAGCAATATCCGTAGGGTTGATGTCCGACAACTTACCATTGAAGGGTACACCATCTACTACAATTAGCGCATTGTTGCTGGCCGAAATAGAACCGATACCGCGCAATACGATGTTGGCATCCTTTCCCGGCTGACCAGAAGAACTTACAACCTGCAAACCAGCCACAGCTCCTTCGAGTGCATTTGACACTGATGTAGCTTGTGAATTACTGATAATCTCATTCTTTACACTACTGATAGAACCCACTAAATCTTGTTTGCGTTTAGTGCCATAAGCCACTACTGTTACTTCATCAAGTATCTCTGTATCAGGCTTCATTACCACTTTTACGCTCGGTCTGATTACCACTTCTTGAGTCTTCATACCAATGTACGAAATCACCAGAGTTTTCGCGGAACTAGAATAAGTATATATTATTGAAAAACAACTGT
>NZ_QTLV01000011.1:0-15558 GCF_003602795.1 Bacteroides sp. AF34-31BH | reverse complement strand
AGTTTTCGCGGAACTTGGTACGTTTGGTAATGTAAAATCACCATCTACACCGGTAATAGCACCAATTTGTGTACCTTTTACCAATACAGAGGCTCCAATAACTGGCTGCCCGTCTTCTTCAGAAATTACAACACCTGTAACCTTCTGGGTTTGGGCAGTTACTAGGCCTATTCCGACAAAAAGACAGGCCAATAACAGCATTAATTTTCTTTTCATAAATTCTCTCTTAAAGTTTAACTTTACATTAATTGTTTCTTTACTCTAACAAAGTGCAAATATATTAATAAAACTGAAACGAACAACTATTTTATTGAAAAAACCTTGTAAATCTATCAATTTGTTAATTAAACATGTCACTTTATGCTTAATAACAGATTTTTCACACTTAAAAAACCTAAACTGGCTTATGTTTACTATCACTATGATTCTCTCTTTTAGGATGATTTTTCCAAGAAATACACATATTTTAAAACAAAATGGTTAATAAATAAGCCGCTAAAACAGAGAACGGACCTGATTTTGAAACAAATTGAGAGTTCCCGGAGGCTAAATACCGATTAATAGCTAAACACAAAAAGACACTTTTTAGAGATATTAATTCTTATTCTAATCCCATCGAGCACAGAATATCGTCTTATTTGTTATTGGTATTAATTAAAATCAAGTAAAATGAGTAAGATTATTTACAATCTAGTGTACAACAGAAAAAGAAGCCTGAATAAAAAAGGAATGGCATTGGTACAAGTAGAAGCCTATTTGGACAGAAAGAAAAAGTATTTTTCAACCAAAGTTTATTTAAAGCCAGAACAGTGGGACAATAAAAAGCTTATTGTGAAGAATCATCCTAATGCAGATGCGCTGAATAGATTGATATATGAGTTCATGGCTATGATAGAAAAAAAAGAGTTGGAATTGTGGCAGCAAGGAAGGCGTATTTCATTAGAGTTACTAAAGGATGTTTTGAGCACAAGCGAAAACAAAACCGCTTTTATTCCTTTTTTTAGGCAAGAGATAGCAAACTCTACTCTAAAAGAAAGCACAAAACGAAATCATCTCTCCACTCTTTCATTATTACAACAGTTCAAAAAGGATGTAACCTTTTCTGATTTAACATTCGAATTCATATCCTCCTTTGAATATTTCTTGCAATCAAGAGGTTATCACACAAATACGATAGCCAAACATATGAAGCATCTGAAGCGACATATAAATGTCGCCATCAACAAGGATTATATGGAGATACAAAAATACGCTTTTCGAAAGTACAAGATTAAAACTATAGAAAACAAGCATACGCACTTATCTCCTGAAGAGTTGGAGAAGTTGGAGAAATTAAGCTTGGCTGGCAGATATACTAAATTGCAAAAGACTTTAGATGCATTCTTGTTTTGTTGCTATGCAGGAATGAGATATTCTGATTTTATCAGTTTATCACCCGATAACATCGTGGAGATTCGTCAAGAAACCTGGCTAATTTATAAATCCATAAAGACGAGTACAGAAGTCAGATTACCTCTTTATCTCTTATTCGAAGGAAAAGGGCTTGTTATTCTGGACAAATATCGGGATGACTTACAAAGCTTCTTTCATTTAAGGGATAACTCTAATGTGAACAAGGATTTAATTGTGATTTCCCGCCTAGCTGGTTTATCAAAAAAAATTTCATTTCACACTGCTCGCCATACTAATGCAACACTATTGATTTATAATGGAGTAAACATCACAACGGTGCAAAAATTATTGGGGCATAAAAGTGTTAAAACCACACAAGTGTATACAAATGTAATGGATATGACTATAGTGCATGATTTAGAAAAGAACCATGCACTCATGCCTTTGCCTAAAAAAACACGAACTTAGCATAGCCAATACTACACTTTCATATCGTTAGTCATATACTTCTCCTTTAAAGTCTGTTCATTCACTATTCAGTTTCAGTTTGCTCGCTGCAAACTTACTGCATACGTTTTGCAGTACCACTGCATATTGTTTGCAGTATCACTGCATATTGCTTGCAGCCGCGCTGCATATTAGTTTGCAGTACCACTGCAACAGCTTTGCAGTATCGCTGCAATAGGTTTGCAAAATTTTGCAGTAAGAAACTACTGAGAATCAATCAGGTATAGTGTAGTGCTAATAGAAGATTGACATTGGTGTGTTATCAATATTTAAGGCTGGTTGGAGGTGTGGAAGCAAATTTTGCTTCCACACTTTTGAGTTGCTTCCACAGCACTTGTAATACCGATGAATAAAGGAATACAAGGAGTGGGTGGAAGTGTGGAAGCAGAAATGATGAAAACTCTTATGAAGAAACAACAGTTGTCTTGATTATTTGGCTAATCACAAAGTTTTGAGTTTACTGTTTTTTGAAGCTATTGAAATATTCTTTTACATAGACTTTAGTACTTTCGCTAATAAAATGACAATGTAGAGTAAATGCTTCATCGAAAGCAGTTAGGATGATAGATGTTGACAAAAGATATTCTTCATATAAGAGAAATAATCATTTAAAATCTTTAAGCAACGTATTAACTTTATGATATACATATGATAACCAAGTCATTAATTCAACAAATAGTATCACAGCAGTAAGGTTTTATGCATTGTACCCCTATACACATACCTTGTGAGAAAGGAAATTTCGCTATAGTGATTTCTATTACATGGTATAATTGCTTGATTATTAATAAAATAAAAGAGTTGTAGTTCCGCGAAAACTTTGGTGATTTCGTATATTGGTATGCAGACGCAGGAAGTGGCGATTAAGCCGAGTGTAAAGGTGACAATGAGAAGCAATGCAGAAGCTTTGGATGAGGTTGTGGTAGTGGCATACGGTACTGCTAAAAAAGAATCGTTGACCGGTTCTATCTCGGTGGTTGACAATAAGAAAATAGAGAAGCGCATCACAACCAGCGTAACCGGTGCACTTGAAGGTGCCGCACCGGGTGTACAAGTGAACAATACATATGGTGAACCCGGTTCTGCCCCCAGCATCCGTATCCGTGGTTTTGGTACATTGGTTTCAGGTGCTTCAGATCCTCTGTATGTAGTGGACGGAGTCCCTTTCGATGGAAACATGGCCGAACTAAACTCTAATGATATTGAAAGCATGTCCATCTTGAAAGATGCTGCTTCGGCTGCATTATACGGTAACCGTGCTGCCAACGGTGTTGTCATCATTACAACCAAGAGCGGACGAAACACTCATAAACCGAGTATTACGCTGCAAATGAATCAAGGTATGTATAACAGAGGTATTCCCGAGTACGACCGTCTGGATGCAGACCGCTGGATGGAAGCTACCTGGATGGCCAAGAAGAATGCCATGATGAGCAATGCCGGCATGTCGGCAAGCGATGCTGCCGCATATGCCACGGGACACGTGGTTAGTGAATCTATCGGTCGTAATATCTACAATGCCGCTGGTGATAAGTTGTTTGACAATAACGGAAAACTGATTGCCACTCGCCTGGCTGGCTATGACGACTTGGACTGGCAGAATGCCATCGAACGCACGGGACACCGTCAGGAATACAATCTTTCCGCCGCCACTTCGGGAGAGAAATACAACGTGTATTCTTCCATAGGCTACTTGAATGAGAAAGGATATGTAAAAGCCACAGGTTACGAACGTTTCTCCGGGCGTATCAACACTACTTATACACCTAACAAGTGGTTCAAGGGTGGCGTGAACCTGACTGGCTCGTGGACCAAGCGTGACTATAACAGTAATGCCAGTGGCAACTATTACGCCAATCCGTTCTACATTACTCGTTATATGGCTCCGGTCTATCCGTTGTTTATGCACAATGCCGACGGTACATACCAACTGGATGCCGATGGTAACAAAATTTATGACACCACTTCATCTTATCTGAGTAACCGCAACATCGCTTACGAAATGTTGTATAATAAGCAGGAAAGTGTGCGCAACGTATTGGGCGGACAAGCTTTTGCCACCATCTCGTTGCCGTATGGACTTTCATTAACTGTAAAAGGTGACCTGAACAACAGCACTTCGAACAATAAGAAATATGACAATCCCGAAATTGGAGACGGTGCTACGAATGGCGGTCGTTTGACAAGTTATGCCTACCAATACAAGACTGTAACCTTGCAGGAAATTCTGAGCTGGAACTATCAATTTAATCAGGTACACAACGTGGAAGCTATGGTGGCTCACGAGAACTATAGTTGGGAGCGCAAGTACACTTCCGGAATGAACACCGGTATGGCTGTAGACGGAAACCTTACTATGGGCAATTTCCTTAACAACTCTTATTTTTCCGGAAGTGATGATGAGGACAAGACGGAGTCTTATCTGGCACGCGTAAAGTATAATTATGACAACCGTTATTTCGTAGAAGGTTCGTTCCGTCGTGACGGTTCCTCACGCTTCCACAAGGACAATCGCTGGGGTAACTTCTATTCTGTTGGTGCCAGCTGGAACATGAAACAAGAAGCTTTCTTGCAAGATGTAGATTGGGTGGATGCCTTGAAGTTGCGCGCGTCCTATGGTGAAGTCGGTAACAATATGGGCGTAAGCCTTTATGGTCACATGGCTCTTTATACCATTGACAAGAACGGTGGTGAAGCCGCTTTGGTAAAACAATCACTTTCAGCACCGGACATCAAGTGGGAAACTACACAGACGGTGGATGTTGCCGTAGAGGGGCGTCTGTTCAACCGTCTGAACTTCCAAATAGGCTATTTCGACAAACGTTCCAAAGACCTGCTGTTTGAGGTACGCCTACCGCTTTCTGCCGGTTCTTATCCTTGGGTTGCCGATACTGCCCCGATGAACCTGACGCAATACAAGAATATCGGTACCGTATCCAACCGTGGCTGGGAAATCTCTTTGAATGCCGATGTCATCAACAACAATGACTGGAAATGGAACATCGGCGCGGACGCTACTTTCCTGAAGAATAAAATCGTGAAACTGCCCGATGGAAAGGACATCTTGCATGGTATGCAAAACTACTCCGAAGGACACTCCATCTACGAATGGTACACTTACCACTTCGAAGGTGTGGACCAGATGACCGGTACTTCTCTCTATACACTGGATCCGGACAAGAAAGCCGCCGCCCAAGAAGCCGGTGCATTGACTACCATCAACGGTACGGACTATGCTACCGCGACTTCATACGCCAAACGTGACTGGGCCGGCAGTGCACTTCCTACGGTTTACGGTTCTATCAGCTCAGCTCTTTCTTGGAAAAACTGGGATTTGAACATGCTGTTTACTTATTCTTTAGGCGGTAAAACATACGATGGCAGTTATGCCAGCTTGATGGGTGTGTCTGAATCCGGTGCTGCCGGCAGCGCTTACCACAAGGACATCCTGACTTCTTGGAAAGAAGTTCCTGCGGGAATGACAGAAACTTCTGCCAATCGCATTGATCCGAACGGAACTCCGCGCGCCGACTTTTACAAATCGTCCGACCTGAATGCCACCAGCGACCGTTGGCTGACAAGCTCTTCTTACTTCGTATTCAAGAACCTGAACCTCTCCTACAGCTTGCCCAAGCGTTGGCTGAAAAGTGTAGGTATAGAAGGCCTTTCGCTGACTGCCGGTGTAGAGAACCTTTTTACATTGACTTCACGCAAAGGATTGAATCCGCAGTATTCCTTCAACGGAGGTTCGGACGATACGTATGTGACAGCCCGTGTTTATAACTTCGGACTGACTGTGAAATTCTAAAGGTATAACCATATAATTTGTATTAGAAATGAAAAAGATTATCAATAAATTGTTCGCAGGAAGCCTATTGGCAGGTATGATGCTGGTGTCTTCTTGCGCCGGTGACTATCTGGATACAGCACCTACAGACTCAACCGGAGCAACCGATGCCGTAGGTACCACGGCCAATGCCATGAAGGCATTGAACGGTATCGCCAAAATCATGACAACACAACACTCCTATTTTGGAGGTGGATTTGCTGGTGAGAACAACATAATGATTCAGTATGAAAGCTACCCGAGTGAAAATTACAATTACAACCTCTACGCATCCGGTTGGTCTCCTATCTTCAATCAAGAGTTCCACACACGTGCCAACTCCATTTACGATGCTTACGCATGGTATTACTATTATACCATAGCAGGTAATGCCAACACCATTCTTGCCAATATAGACAATGCCGAAGGTACGGAAGCGGAAAGGGATTTTGTCAAGGCATCTGCACTGACTTTTCGTGCATACGCTTTCGAAAAACTGGTACACTATTATTGCTGGCGCTGGCAAGATTCCAACAATGGTGCTTCGCAGGGGATAGTACTTCGTTTGGACGAATCTACCGGTGGACAAGGTTATGCCACATTAGCTGAAACATACGCACAGATTTATAAAGATTTGGATGAAGCCATCATGCTGTTTGAGCAAAGCGGTATGGACCGTAATGCCTCACAAGTATGGATGCCGAACATCAATGTGGCACATGCCATCTACGCCCGTGCCGCTCTTACCAAGCAAGATTATACCAAAGCATTGACAGAAGCCAAGCTGGCTCGTCAGAACTACCCACTTATGAGCAATGCGGAATATCATGCAGGGTTCTGTAATCCGACTAGTGAATGGATTTTCGGAAGTTTTGGTAGCTCACAAGAGAATAATTGGTATTGGAGTTATGGTACTCAATATGCATGTAACGGATATTATGCGAGCACTCAACAGACCGGTGCAGGCTCTATCGGTCGTGAACTGATTAATCGCATTCCCAACGACGATGCTCGTAAGGCACTGTTCCTAACCGAAGACAAATTCCCCGGCTATAACTTCAATGACGGTTCAGCCATGGATTTAGGCTACGGCATTCTTGGAATGGGAGATGATGAGAAAAAAGCAGATGCTCTTTGGGAAGAAGCAGCTGCCTATTGCCAGAAAATGGCGGTCAGTGGCCTGGAAGCTCCTTATCAGGCTGGTTATATGTATCTGGGGGGACAACTGAAGTTTTATGTATTCGACACTCCGGGCGTCAGCTACCTGCCTTTCATCCGTTCATCGGAAATGGTATTGGTAGAGGCAGAGGCTAATTATTTCTTGAATGACGAGACTGCTGCTCGTGCCGCACTGGTAGAACTGAATGCCACTTCCGGACGTAATCCTGAATACACTTGCGACAAGAGTGGCGAAGCTCTTTGGAATGAAATTATGGACTATCGCGAATTGGAACTCTGGGGTGAAGGTTTTGCATGGAGCGACTACAAGAGATGGAACCGCGACATAGTCCGTCACAGTTTTGCCGAAGGTGGTAATGCTCACATTTCCGTTGCAAAAACCATTCCTGCCTCCGGTGTCAACAAATGGACATGGGATGTACCTTTGAATGAAACTGATTACAACGATGAGTTGAATCTTGGAGGAAAATAATTCTACCGGAATTATTCTATAAATAAAGTGTTTTTTGAGAGAGGGGATGCTATAAAGCATTCCCTCTGTTATTAGAGGAGAACAATAAAAGCGTTTCCACACTATTCTCAGGATATTTGCCTGCCATTTGGTATTCATCAATGATCACTAGAGGGGAGGGCTATCTATATAGCGCAAGTGGGAAAGGCAAGTACTTTGCTCCACCTCAATTCGTAAAACGTACTTTGGTAAACAGATATTTCATCAAGAAGAAAATAAGGATAGATGATATGTGAGAAATGTGGAGTTCTCAAAAGAGTCCTGTACTTCTCATACCTGCGGAACAATCAACTTTTAAAAAACAATAACTATCAATTATCCATAATCTTATAAAAATGTCGTATGTTTGCAATTAGATAAATGCATGAATATGGATTCTAAAAAACAGCTCTACATCATTAGTGGTTGTAATGGTGCTGGTAAGACTACGGCATCTTACACTGTGCTACCGGATGTTCTGGAATGCAAGGAGTTTGTTAATGCGGATGAAATAGCTCGTGGATTATCTCCTTTCAATCCCGAAAGTATGGCTATTGAAGCCGGACGGTTGATGTTACAAAGGATTAATGAATTGCTGAGAAATCAACAAAACTTTTCTATAGAAACCACACTTGCCACAAGAACTTACACCCGCCTTGTCCATCGTGCGCAAGAGCAAGGATATAAAGTCAATTTAATATATTTCTGGTTGAGTTCGCCCGACTTGGCTATTCAGCGTGTAGCCCAACGTGTACGTAATGGTGGGCACGACATTCCCAAAGAGGTTGTGATTCGGCGTTATCAAGCAGGTATCAATAACTTTTTCAATATTTATATGCCCTGTGTGGACTATTGGCTATTGGCAGATAATAGCGAGACACCCCGTATTATTGTTGCTGAAGGCGGACGGGGGATGGAGATGCATATACATCATATTGAACGATTTAATAAAATACAAAGTTATGTCAGAGAATGAACGAAAAGAACTGAGCGAAAAGTTACATTTCGGTTTGGCATTAGCCGAACGCCGTATGCTTGAAGAAAAAGCATTGCGCAATGAATGCATTATACAAGGCTTGCCCAATGGAGAAATTAAAAGTGTACCTGCACGTATCATGCTGCGTAAACTTTATGGAGAAGAACTGAAACAATAGGAGTATCCTTTCTTCAATAAGCAGCAAACCTGGATTGCCCGCACGATATGAGAGCTAGAGTGGGTCACAAAAGCATATTCTGCATTTCCTGATTATGATAAAAATATCTCCACCCAAGCGACGTAATTTCATGTAGACTATATTTTCTCATAATAGGTATTCCTCATCAGAAAAATATAATCCCAAACAAGAAACCAAAAACATTGTTTACTACATAAATCTTTGGGGAATTAAAGAACTAAACCTTGACTGAACAATCGTTTTTCCATCCGAAAAGGGCAGGTTTACACTTTTGACATACTTCCAATAGTAGTTTTTCGCAGTTACAGAGTTCTTTACTTCAATTACTTTTGTATTTGGAATAAACAAACGGATATCTCCATTTAAAATAAGGACAATTGCATAGTGTTCTATGCATAAAATGGATAAATGGGTAAGATGGTATCTATGTAACCTTTATAATTTCAATAATATTTTATATAATGCTTTACGTTTTCATGGATGTAACAAACAATACAAGTAAATAATTGACAAAAAACAACTAAACGATAGATGTTGACATAAGCATTCATTCTTAAAAAAAAGAAATCCTAACGTTATGATTATAACATATTAGTACAGAATCAGACTATTATAAATCAGCACATTACTATTACAAATAGTATCATATAAGTAGATTGTCATGTATAGTGAACATGTATAGAGTATCTCCCAAAGGGGAACACTTCCTTTTGAAACTTTCTTGAATTATTGTACATCCTTTATTACCAACAAGATACACATATTGTAGTTCCGCGAAAACTTTGGTGATTTCGTACATTGGTATGCAGACTCAAGAGGTTGATATTAAGCCGAATATAAAAGTATTCATGCGTTCCGATTCTGAGATGCTTGATGAGGTAATGGTGGTAGCTTACGGTACAGCAAAGAAGTCTGCTTTTACAGGTTCAGCCTCTGTGATCAAGTCTGAGACATTGGAGAAACGTCAGGTCTCCAACTTATCGAATGCACTTTCCGGTACTGTATCTGGTGTGCAGACACAAAGTACAAATGGCCAGCCGGGTACGAGTGCGACAGTTCGTATTCGCGGTATCGGTTCTATGTATGCCAGCAACAATCCTCTGTATGTAGTGGATGGTATTCCTTATGAAGGAGATATCTCCGCTGTCAATTCACAAGATATTGAATCAATGACCGTATTGAAAGATGCCGCAGCTGCTGCCTTGTATGGTGCACGTGGTGCAAACGGTGTTATTTTGGTTACTACAAAGAAAGGTAAGAGCGGTGATACGCAGATTTCTTTAGACGCCCGTTGGGGAGTCAACTCCCGCTTAGTGAAAAACTATGATGTATTGCAGAATGCAAATACCTATATGGAGACTGCATATTCTGCTTTGTATAACGGATACCTATATAATAGCGGATATACAGCAGAACGGGCTTATCAATTGGCCAATGCAGACTTGTTTCCAAAGCTGGGCTACCAAGTTTATACCATACCTGATGGACAATATCTTATTGGCCGGAACGGCAAGTTGAACCCTTATGCAACTCTGGGATATAGTGACGGTGACTATTATTATACACCGGATAACTGGTCTGATGAGATGTTCCAAAGTAATTTGCGCCAAGAGTATAATCTTAGTGTTTCTGGTGGTTCGGACAAATTAAGCTACTATCTGTCTGCCAGTTATTTGAATGATGAAGGTATTATTGAAAATTCAGGTTTCGAACGTATCTCCACTCGTATGAACGTGGATTATCAGGCTAAAAAGTGGTTGAAGCTCGGAGTTAATCTTAGCTATTCAAATGTAACAAGCCGTTCACCGGGCGATCAGGATACCGATGCTGCTACTTCTTCCGGTAATGCGTTCTTTGTTGGTAACTTTATCGCACCAATCTATCCGATGTATGTACGGAATGCAGACGGCAGTTTCCAATATAATGCCAATACTGGCTATCATGTATATGACTATGGTGATGGTTCAAGTACAAACTTCACCCGTAATTTTATGAGCATGTCCAATCCTATGAGCGGTTTCCTTTATGATACTGAAAAATATCTGATGGATATTCTGAATGGGAAATGGTATGCAAAGATTGATATCATTGACGGTTTGTCATTGACAGCTTCTTTGGGCTTGCATATTGACAACACACGCCAGCATAGTGTGGGTAACAAGTATTATGGTCAGTCGGCTTCCTATGGCGGTTCTGTTATGCAATACTCCTCACGCGTTTATTCGCTTGACCAACAATATCTGTTGAATTACAAAAAGACATTCGGCAACCATAACTTGGATATTCTTGCCGGCTATGAAAGTATGGACTTCAACACGGAAAGTCACTATATTTTAGGATATAACATGTATAGTGACAAGAACTGGACTGCATCTAATGTTATCGACCGCAAGAATGGTTCTGGCAGTTACAATGAATATGCCACAATCGGTATCATTACACGTGCCAGCTACGATTTCAATGAAAAATATTATGGTAGTGTTTCTTATCGTCGTGATGCTTCTTCACGCTTCCATCCGGATAACCGTTGGGGTAACTTCTGGAGTGTGAGTGCAGCATGGGATATGGCAAAAGAAAACTTTATCAGTCAATACGATTGGATCAACATGCTGAAGCTGAAGGCTTCTTTCGGTCAGCAGGGTAATGACAACCTCTATTATAAGGGATATACAAACTACTATCCGTATCTGGATCAGTTCACGGTTAGCGGGTCTGACGGTGTATTCTCTGATGGTGTGCTCTACTACAAGGGGAGCAAAGATATCACTTGGGAAACATCCAATTCATTCAATGTAGGTGTGGATTTCGCTCTTTTGGGAGGACGTATTGACGGTACAATCGAATACTTCAACCGCCAGACTAAGGATATGTTGTATTATAAACCGGTAGCGATGTCTAACGGTTATACCCAACTTCCTATGAATATCGGTTCGGTACGCAACTCCGGTGTGGAAATTGAATTGAACTATACTCCTATTGAAACTAATGATTTAAAGTGGGTGATCAATTGGAATGGAACATTGATGAAAAATAAGATTCTTGAGCTGCATCCGGATTTGAAAGGAGAGATGATTGATGGTTCCTATATTTATCGTGAAGGTGAATCTTTGTACCAGATGTATTTGACAAAATATGCAGGGGTAGATCCTGATTCCGGCGAAGCTCTGTATTGGGCAAAGGACGAAAACGGTGTAGAGTATAAGGATAAAGATTGGTCTGCTGCCTACAATTCCAATAGACAAGCTTCCGGTGACCTGTTGCCTACTATCTATGGCGGTGTCGGTACAACATTGGAGTTCCGTGGCTTTGATTTCTCCATCCAGTGTGCTTATCAGTTGGGTGGTACGATTTATGATAGTGGCTATCAAGCTTTCATGCATGGCGGTGACTCCCACTACATGGGATATAACTGGCACAAGGATATCTTGAATGCATGGACACCAGAGAATAGAAATACCAATATTCCGCGTGTAGATGCCATTGATAAATACACCAACTCTTCATCAGACCGTTGGTTGACAAGTTCTGATTATTTCTCTATCAATAACATCACCCTGGGCTATACTTTACCTAAGAGATGGTTGAGAAGTCTGGGTATCGGAAGCTTGCGTATTTACGGTGCGGCTGACAATGTGGCTCTTTTCTCTGCCCGTAAAGGGCTTGATCCACGTATGAGCTACACAACAGCTTCTACAGATAGATATACGCCTATACGTACTATTTCCGGCGGTTTGAAAGTAACATTCTGATAATAGTTCAATAATAAAATACAGAAAAAATATGAAGAAATTATATAAGATAACACCGTATGTTATGCTCGGTTTGATGGTAGCTGGATGTACAGATCTGGATACAGAACCGCTGAGTTCGACTATTACATCTGACCAAAAGGAAGAAGTTGTTGAATCTGATCCTTCCAGATTGGAAGCCAGCGTAGCAGCTGTGGCTGCAAATTTCACCCAATATGCCAAAATCTACACAGAAGATGACAATGTGCATAGTGATATAGGTTATCCGACCATTATGCTGGCCACGGAATCAAGAGGTACGGACATGGTGGCAGATATTACTGGTTATAACTGGTATTCCAATTCAGCCGATTACAGTGACTGCTTGAATACAAGTACAGCTACCATTGAATTCTGGGGTACATTGTACAATCAGATTTTTACAGCCAATAACGTAATCGGTACTGTAGATAACGAAACTGAAGATCCTACGTTACAATATTATCTGGCGCAGGCATTAGCTGTCCGTGCTTTTGACTATTTTACGTTGATACAGTTGTATCAGTTCAATTACAAAGGACATGAGAGCGCTATGGGTATGCCTTTGATTACAGAGCAGAATGCAACAGAAGTTGCAGCCAATGGCTGCGCCCGTTCTACTGTGCAAGAAACTTATGATTTTATCTTGGCAGACCTGAATAAAGCTATTGAGCTGCTGACAGCCACTACAAAAGAACGTGATGACAAGCGCTATGTCAGCTTGGATGTCGCTTACGGTATCCGTGCCCGTGTCTATCTGGCAATGCACAACTATGCGGAAGCTTTAAAGGATGCGGAAGCCGCACTGGCCAAAACTACTGCCACTCCATACTCCCGTGCTGATGTAAGCAAGCCTTCATTCATTAATATCGAAGACAATTCATGGATGTGGGGTATCTTGATTACAGAACAGGACCGTGTAAGTACAACCGGTATTTGTAATTTCCCTTCACATATGGGCTCTTTGAATTATGGTTATGCTTCTGTAGGTGGATGGCGTAGAATCAGTCCGAAACTCTATAGTGAGATTCCTGCCAGTGATGTCCGCAAGGGATGGTTCCTGAACGGTGAAGGTGTATCTGCCAATTTGCCTGCTGCGGCCCAAACATACATTACTGGGAAAAAGGCACCTGCCTATACACAAGTAAAGTATGGGGTGCTGAATGACCAATGGGGAACTGACAACAATGCTACGGATATAATATTGATGCGTGTTGAGGAAATGTATCTTATCAAGGCTGAGGCACAAGCTATGAGTGGTAATGTTAGTGGCGGTGTATCTACCCTTAACTCGTTTGTTACTGCATATCGTGACCCGTCTTATCAGTGTACAGCCACTACACCGGAAGCTGTGCAGGAAGCTGTTTGGCAACAACGTCGTCTTGAATTCTGGGGAGAAGGTATGGCATATTTTGATATTATGCGTCTGAACAAGGGAGTCAACCGTTTAGGCTGCGGCTTCCCGACTACTGCCGTATTTAATATTACAGCAGGTGATCCGGTTCAGATTTACAGTATTCCTAATAAGGAAGTACAATATAACCCATTATTGGAGAACAATCCGCTGGTTTCGGCACCTACACCAATACCTGATGTAGAATAATGTATATGTTAACTATTAAAAATATGGAATATGAAATATATAAATAAGATACTTAGTCTGTTTGTCATCGCACTGATAGCTACCTCTTGCGATCCTGATGCAGAAAGTTATACTCCGGGTGAACTGGAAGACGGTAATCAAGGCATCTGCTTTGTGGGCAATTACACCCAAACAGTGGAAGTTGAGCCGGGAATAACCTCTTTTGATTTAACTTTGACACGCTCCTTGACAGATGCTGCCGGTACGGTTGATGTTACTGTGATAAATAATGAAGAGAATATATTTGTATGCCCTTCCACTGTATCATTTGCTGCTGGAGAGAAAACAGCCAAGTTGACAGTTGAAACACCGTCAGCTGCCGAGGGTATCACTTATAATCTACAACTGGCTTTGAGTGGTAATGATGTCAGCAACTATTCTTCCGGATACCATGAAATATCAGTAAATTTTGCTATCTTGAAGTGGGAATCTATCGGTACCGGATACTATTTGGACGGTACAGTTGCTAATTTCTTTGGCGTAGATCCGTCTGTTCCGATGGCTGTGGAAATTGAAAAAACTACAACTGCTACCAGTACACGTTTCCGTTTTGACAGTCCGTTTGCCAAAGTTGCGACTGCACAAGATGAGGTTGGCGGTTTCAACGGTTATCCCTTTAATGAAGAGGCTGATGTAGTTCCAGGTGAATATACTTTCGTAATTGATGTGACTAAAGAAGGTGCTTCTTTGAAACCGGTTCAATATGGTATGGATTGGGGATATGGTATGTTCAGCGGTGGTTCTGTATATGGCAACCTATCTACTAATATAAATTCTTATCCTTTGGGAGTTTATAATGAAAAGGCCGGTAGTATTACCTTCCCAGCCAATTCGTTGTACGTAAGTATGGCTGACTATCAAGACGGTGGTGCATATCCTTGTACCAACCCGTCTTATCTCTACTTGAGTGCGGAAGCATACCTTAACTCTTTGGAGACAGAGTAATTTGAAAATTAAAAAAATTACATAAGAAAAGCCGGTTCACACAAAGGGCCGGCTTTTTACTTTAAATATTGATTCGTAGAGATTGAATCGTTAATTTACAGTTTTTCTTTATCCTCTGCCAACAAAAAGTTTCGCAGTGAAATCTGTTTAATTCCTTTGTAATTTCCCCCGTTTTGCATTTCATCCATTGTTACCACATATTTAGGGTAATTGTCTGCTATTTCCAAAAGATTGCCAAATTCTCGCCTAACAGTTGCATCATCGGGAAGCATATACGCTACTTGAATATAGATTTTATGGTCGTCTTTGGAAGCAATGAAATCAATTTCTTTATTACCACTCTTTCCGACATATACTTCATATCCATATCTTAACAAATCAATGCATACTACATTTTCCATTAACTTGTTGATGTCTTTTCGAAAATCGAAATGCTGTATGGAATTATGTAATCCTAAATCTTCAAAATAATATTTCTCACCAATCTCAAAGATTTTCATCCCTTGGATTTCAGCTCGTTGAATTTTGTAAATAAAGAAACTATTGCACAGTGCCTTTAGATAGTTCAGAATTGTCTGCGTAGGAATGTTGACGTGTTGCGACTTTAAATATTTACTAATATTCTGGGCAGAAAA
>NZ_QTLV01000010.1:0-188519 GCF_003602795.1 Bacteroides sp. AF34-31BH | reverse complement strand
ATTGGTTTTTATGAATATACCAATTTTGTTCGGTTAAACATACCCATGGGTGGTACACGTTTCAAATGCTACCCGGGTCCCTTTTCAAGTGTTAGCTACATTACGGATATTCCCAAACTTTTCATTACTCTTTTTTTGCTCTCTGTAATACGTAACATGAGAGGGTGCTCTCCGTTTGATAACACTTTACTCTTAAAACAAATCACTGAAACCTTGATACTCATTGCTTTAAAGGTTGTGCAGCGGTTTACACTATGGTTTACACTAACCTTGATTTTGTCCCATTTCTACTGCTAAAATCAGGAAATGTATAAAAAGAAAAAGTGCCGATAATCATTGGATTACCAGCACTTTACTCAGTCGGGATGACAAGATTCGAACTTGCGACCACACGCCCCCCAGACGCGTACTCTACCGGGCTGAGCTACATCCCGTCTTTCTTTGAATTGCGGTGCAAAGGTACGTATTTATGGGGATTCTGCAAATTTTCTTCCTCTTTTTTTGTATTAATAATGAATTTTTTTCTTTTGATATGCGTAACTTGTTGTTTTGTAGTTGATTATCAGCTGCTGTGATGTTGATTGTTGTTTGTATTTGTTTATATACAGTCTACTTTAATATTTTAGGAAAGTTTTAGGGAGAAAACGTGGCAGAAATTAGGTATATATTTTCTTCTGTTAATCAGTATAAATAGGCGATATTTTTATAAACCTATTTTTCTTCTTTTGAGAAATAACCCTATATTTTTGCTGCACTTTAATATTTATAATATGGCAACATTTAAAGTGCTTTTGCATTCCTCTAATAGGAGGAAGGATGGAACCTATCCGGTTTCATTGAGAATCATAAAGAACATGAAAGCCAAGTATATTTCACTGGGGCTTTACTCCAAGAAGGAGGAATGGGACGTTATTGGTGAACGTTTCAGATGTGATAAGCGTGTCTGTCCTAATTATAAGGAATTCAATGCGCGAATAGTTCAACTGCTGGCACGCGCTCAAGAAGTCGAGCGCCATTTTGAGTTTGATAGGATTGATTGGACGCTGAATCAATTCGAGGATGCTTTCCTATATAAGGATAAGAAGGGAAAGTTCTTGGATTTCGCATTGTTGTGTATTAAAGATATGAAAGAAACGGGACATATCGGTAATGCAAAAGTGTGGGAAAAGGTCATCTGTAACATGAAATTGTTCGACAAGAAGCTGTCCACACGTTATTTTCAAGAGATAGACATCAAGTATGTTTCTGCCTATAATTCTTTTATGGAAAAGAAAGGGTGGTGCGGCAACACCCGTAAGCACGATATGAAGACGTTAAGGGCAATATTGAATCGTGCTATCGTTGCTAAGGAATGTTCTTCGACTTCTTATCCTTTCGGTAAAAGTGGTTTTTGTATTTCCGCATTGGAAGAAGAGACCCGTAAGCGGTATTTGCCTCAAGAATATCTGCTGAGATTGATGAACCGGCAGTTTGAGAACAAGCCCAAGGAAATTGCAAGGCGCTTGTTTCTGTTTTCTTATTTCTGTTATGGGATGAGTTTCATCGATATGGCTAATCTGAGGAAAGGAAATATAAGAGTGGAGGGTACTTCTGTACATATTATATATAAAAGGCATAAGACGGAACACAGTAAGAATGCCAAATTCATTCGAATACCCGTGACTGATGAACTGAATAATCTGCTTCTGTGGTTCAAGTCCAACAGTGTTCTTGTAGGTGATTATCTTCTTCCTCTAGTGTCGAAAGACTATGATGGTGAGAAGCTTTATGACCATTTGCGTCGTAGACTGGCACGCTATAATGAGCGTTTAAAAGAAATCGGCGAGGAGCTTGGATTTACAGAGAAATTAACAAGCTATGTGAGTAGACATTCTATGGCTATGACCCTACAGACTAACGGTGTTCCTCGTGAAATGATAAGTCAGGTAATGGGACATAAGGACATGGAGACTACCAATACTTATTTGGATAGTTTCGGTGACGCTGCAATAGAGAGAATTACAATAAATTATTTATATAAAAATAAAATGAAATTATGAGTAAGAGAGATTTTAAAGACCAACTTAGTGTATTGAAGTATAGAGTGGATAATAATAAAATGTGCAGCTATATGCGTAAGGAACTTGGAAGTGAGAAACTTGTAGAAAGAGAAATTCAAATTGTTCAATCAATGTTGGATAACCATTATAAAAGGCATGGAATAATTACGGAGGAAGATAATATTGTATATTTGAAGACGGGCAATTATTTTGAGTTGATAAAAGGGGTCAAACAGTCGTTAGCTTATCTTCAACAAGAAATAAATAGGTATCGGAAAGGTTTTTCCAGTGATACGACTTTTTGGTACAATGTGGATAAGGATTGGAATAATTTGCCTGCCTTGTTGATGGATTTAAATGAAATCGAAAGTTTCAATTTGCAATGTTATCTCTCTGAATTAGAGATTTGGAAGTCGGAGTTATGTAGTACGCCTATTCCTAAAAAGGTGTTGGTTACAATGAATAGCAAATATGATGAAACTGCTCTGAAAAAAGTATATGATTATCTGCGCGATACTAAATATTGGGCGGATAATAATATTGGTTCACGTGACTTTATAAGGATATTTAAAACCAGCTCTATCGATGGTCTTAGTAAGAAACTACGTATTCGGAAGATAGAGGGAAGTAAGGCTTTCGTAAGAGCCTTGGTGGATGTTTTGGTAGGAGCCTTTGACGCCAAGATTGTGAATTCGTGTTTTTGTTATGAGAATGGAGGAGCATTGAATATTGGTATCCATAATAGACCATCCAAAAAGGTAAGTGAGGAGTTGAGAAAATTGCTGTCTGATATATAATAAGTTAAATTCTATATATTTTTGCGCAAGCATTTTTTTGATATAAGGAGCTGATAATAAGTGTTGTTAGCTCCTTATTTTTTTGTGCGTATAGTTGCGCATTTGCTGTTTTTTTATTTGAAACTTGCTTTGTAATTTTGCTGATACATTAAAAAAAGTTATATGGAAAATAATAAAAAAAATAAACTTTATTACGTATCTACAGCAGATTTGATAAAGCTGATAAATGATGTAATGAATGCAGATAAAAAATCTGCTTCTGAGATTATTGGAATAGATGAAGTGTGTAGAATTACGGGACTCTCGAAGCATACTATTTATAAAAAAACTTCGAATAAGGAGATTCCTTTCTATAAATCTACTTTAAGCAGGAGGAGTGTTCTGCGATTTAGGCGTTCTGAGATAGAGAATTGGATATTGAAACACCGCATAGGAACGGTTGATGAATACCTCGATGCGCAGGATGCTTTATAATAATATGAATAATATAATTAAAATAATAATAGACTATTATGTACGACTCAATAAAAATAGTGTTGTCCGAAAAGGACTTGAATAATGAAATTAGTTTCATGGAAGAGATTCCTTGCAGAATTGTTGTGAGTGTATGTTCAGAGAATAGGGTTGTCGGCTATCTGAGAAACATGCGGGTAGAAGTTAGGGGAACTACTTTGGTGGTAGAAGGTAGTCTGACTAAGTGGGTATTGGGTAATAATTATGCAAAGCCTTTAGGGATATGGGAAATTAGAAGTGGAGTTAAGGCATTGAGTGTGGCTCTTGGTGTCCCTATTGAAAAGGCTGTGGTACAGCGTTTGGATGTTGCTTTCAATTTCCGTGTGAAGCATATGCCTTGGTTGTATATGCGTAGGTTGTTGTATTCGGATGGTTTCTATAGTGCTCATATAAAGAAAGAGACTTTGTATTTTAGCAAGCATGATTGTCAGATGGTGTTTTATGATAAGATAGCTGAAATGAAAAGTTGTAAAAGGACGGATGATATAAAGCAGGGGCTTGAGGACTTTGAGGATTTGAATGTGCTAAGGTATGAATTCAGATTCAAGAAGGTCAAGTCTATTTTCGGTAGGACAATCCGTGGAGAGGATTTATATACTACGTCCTTTTGTTTGTTGGTACTGAAAAAATGGTATGATTGTTATATGGATATACAAAAGACATATGATATAGAGCTTTCTTGTTGTATGTTCAATAGTAAAAAGGCTTTTGAACTTGCATGTGTCGCTTATTGCATGACTAAGTTCAATATGTATGATATACTGGAGGAAGCTTTTATTAGACGGGATATTAGTAGCAAGAACAAGTATGATATAAAGGAGGTGTTGGCGAAGGCTAAAAATGTGGGGATTGATTCACTTAATGCAGCTTCCATGATAGATGAGCTGACCTCTAAAATAGAGCATGCATATGTCAAGTTAAGAAGTAGATATGATGTTGCTCCTGAGCGTTTGGAAAGATTGAATAGGTGGGTGGATAGAGGAGTGACTGGAATGCCCAGTTAGAATATGGTTTATATTCGTTTTTCTGCATGGTATATATTGAAGTCGGGTTCCTCAGTAGGTCTGTTATTGAGCAATGAAATAAAACGCGTAAAAATGCTTTTATATAATCAATAATAATTTCAGTTATGCAGGTGAAAAGTCTTGGGTTGAAGATTTTATGGCAACACTCAAACAGACGAAATATCGTTTGCAGTTACATTAAGAATTCGTTTTAACAATGGAGGGAAATTAAAAAGTCCCTCTATTGCCTATAGAATTAGATATGATTGATATAAATTCTTTTAATGAAATAACGAAAGCTCAGAGAGCTTCTGTAGGTGAAATAAGAGTATGGAGTGATGGGATTGCTCGAAAGAAGAAAGCAGATGGTAATTGGGTTCCTGTTGAAAAGAATTATAAAAATAGTCAAATAATTCTTCACGAAAATAAGTTTGGTGAAAATTATTCTGAATATGCAGGTAAACCTAAAGAAGCTGTCGATTTTCTGATTGATAAAAAAGGTGGTCAAGTTAGAAACGCTTGGGAGAGAAAAGATATCGGTGACATAGATATTGTCTATGGTAAGAAAAATTTTGGTTTAAATCATATTATAGGGAAACATGTAGGTATAACAGAAGATGGTAAAGAGAAAGATTTTAAAGATGAGAAAGAATTGTCTTTTATTATTGATAAACTCCTCAGAGAAGGTGAATTGGTAAAAGATTTTGTCGATGAAAATGGTTTTAGAAAAAGAATTTTGTCTCTTGGAAAACATGTTTTAGTTATTACACAGACAATTGTAGTAGATGATGAAGATAATCTTAAAGAGAAAAGGTGGATTGTAACTTCTTATGACCCTACACGAACAATGAGAGAAAAAGGTATAAGGAAGGCGATTTCTTCCGAAACCGCCTTTGAGAAAGAGGTGAATGGCAGTAGTCCCTTGCAACATTCTTTAGAGAAGGGCGTGACGTTATCAACTTTCTCTCCCGACTCTCTTTCTGTTCCTAAAGATACAACAATTCTAAATATTGAACAACAATTTATGGACGAAATTATAGAGAAAGCTAAGAAATCATCCCCTATTGGTACAGAAAAGACGTGGGGAAGTAAAGTTTATATAAATGCTGGAGTAGGATGAACATGTTGTTCTGTGCACTTTGTTTATGTTGGTATTTATTGTGGTGTTATGCTTTCACTATTTTATAAAAGATTATGTAATAAATATTTGGATAGTCAAAAATGATTAAATATATTTGTTCTTCATAAGGTATAAATGTGCTATATACAGTGTGTTAGTATAGTGCATTGAGTATTAATATGAACAAATATTAGGATTATGGCGACTAAAAAGAACGGCTTTAATACTGGAATTGCTAGTGAGTATTTGGTATTGTCCATGTTGTATCGGTTGAATTATGAGGCTTATATAACAATGGGAAATAAGAAAAGTGTTGATATTTGGATAATGAGGGATGATAAAACTGCTGTCTCGATTGATGTGAAATCTGTTCGTGAATATGATTCTATTCCCGTAGGTAATGTGGAGGCAAAAGATAACCACTATGTTATATTTGTGATATATAATAAAAAATTTGAAATTGAAGGTACTCCTACACTGCCTGATTTTTATATAGTTCCTAGTTCATATGTGGTAGAAAACAGGAAAGAATATGAATTGAAAGCTGGTGGAGAACGTTATAATATCTTTAAAAAGGATATTGAAGGATATAAAAATCGTTGGGAGCTGTTGAATTCTTCTGTTAAAAGTGGGAATGTTACACATGGTAAACTGGAAAAAGAAATGAATAGTAAAGAAGAAAAACAATTAGTTAGTTCTCGGTGGAATGACTGCAGTACAATGAGTATTATTCATACTCCTACTGAAGAAGAGAGGGAAAAAGCAACTGATGAAATGGTTGACAATGCAATTAAAAATGCAAAGAAATTTGCTGACAATAAAAGGGAGGGTGAAGGTAAGGAGGAGGGTTAGATTAGTCTAATTATAATTCATGTATATAATAGAATGCCGTTTAATGAAAATATTGAATGGCATTTTTTTTGTTTTGAATGCTATTGTAAGAATAGATACTATTTATAAGTGTTGGTAAAATAGGGATTGCTTATGGGGAATTGATAGGGAATTGGAGAGCATTTTTGTTGTCCGCGGTTAAAGAATGTCCGAACTTTAGTGTACTAAAATAAATGATATTATGGTTTGTTTCGGAGTTGATTTGTATCGATTTTCATTAATTTGTAATGATTGTTTTAGAAAAGTTGTATATAAAAAAGAAAAAGGAGATGAACAGATTGTTCTAACTCCTTCTATATCTGAAAGTAATATTAAGTTCTTGAAAATTAGCTCTTTGTTTCCCCCAGACGCGTACTCTACCGGGCTGAGCTACATCCCGAATTGCGGGTGCAAATGTACGGCTTTATTTTAAAATAGCAAATATTTATAGTGCTTTTTTTATTGAATGAACCTATATTTTGCAGTTTCAAGGCTTTCGGTCAACGTGTCCTGCTCTCTTTTTACTTGTATGCCTGCTTCGCAAGGCAATGGCTTTGAGCGGGCAGGCATACTTTGAATGAAGTTATTGCAGGTTTAGGCTGTTTCTTACGGAAGTGATAGCCGGACTTTCGGGCGTTACGGATTTCCGGGTACAATAATCGAATTCCGCAGATTTTTCGCCGCTAAATGATTTCCACTTCAGTTTCAATTTAACGGTCTTGCCTTCTGTATCAGGCAGGGCATCCAACTTGAAAGCAACCAGTCCGTCCGCATACCTGCCGTAAATGTCGCCCTTGGCATTGTGGCGGAATTCTACTTCATACGGGTTTTCCGGATTCTCGCTCAGCAGCAGATTGACAAAGTGCTTTGTTTGATAGTCTCCTTGCTGAGTTCTAAAGCGAAGGGTCAGATAACCGTCTTCTGCGATGGTTACCCAATCGTTCACTATTTCCACCGGGTCGGTGCCGTATACGGTATCGTTCTCTTCACCCAAATCCGGGGCGATGGGTTTGGTAAGGATACTGTCTATCCAGTTTATATGTACAGCTTGGGTGTAGATATCGCTGGGCTCGTCCACTTCCTTGTAGTTTACTAAAGCGCGGACTTCCTTCTCGCCGTAGGGAGATTTCGTCATGTTGGTAGGCAGCAGAGTGGTCTTGTCATCCAATTGCAGAAAGACTGTCTGGTCTGCATCGGTCTTTACCGTTACCAGGGCATTGGGGAATCTCATGGCATAATTATCATCGTCGTCCAGGCACGATTGGAGGCTTAAGGAGCTGATGGTTGCAATAGCGATTAAAATTTTCTTGTTAAAGATTGACTTCATTTTCATAGTGTACTCTTTTAAATTAAACATTTGGAATAGGTCTTGCTTTTATAGAAATAGCATATTTGCGAAAACCCTGCATGCAGCATTGTTAATTAATGATAAGAGCCGGAGTAAGCTGGTGCGGAATATTATTCCCCGATACATGAAAGATATTTGTATATCAGGTGGAATATGATTACCTTTGCTGTATGAGATGCACATCTCGCGTGTGTTGAGATGTATGTCTCGAACTGCATGAGATGTGCATCTCGTGCATGTTGGGGAATAGCTGTCCGGCCGTATGGAAACTGGCTTTCTGTTTAGGGAAAGTAACCTTCGGGTGGGGTGTCAGCGGTCTGGTTGCAGTAAGAAACATTATGTTCATTGTGAAAAGAGTATGAGTATAGTCTATTTGGTTCGAAAGAAGGTTTTCCGCACGGCAGAAGGGGTGAAGCAACTCTATTATGCTGTGCAGCGTGTGTTACAGCGGCGTGGAGGTGTGACGGCAGAGCTGCTGGCGCAGCGTATGGCATCCAGAAAAGGGATGAGTTCGGGAGACGTGCAGAGTGTATTGATAGATTTGCCGAAGTTTATAGAGGAAGCGCTGATGGAGGGAGAGTCGGTGACCATTAAGGGGCTGGGTTCCTTCCATGTGGCGGTGACGAGTGACGGGTTTGAGCATCCCGACGATGTGATGCCGGGCAAGGTACGCTTATCCCGTGTCTATTTTCGTCCGGATAAGTCGCTGGTGGCGAGGCTGAACAGCGGGATGGATTTCTACCGTTATCCGCTTAGCCGATATTTCCCTCACGATATGTTGCGACCGGAAACGCTGCGAAAGGAGCGGGCCGAGGGAAAGACGGGAATTCCGGATGAAGACCCAGTTGGGATGGAAAATGATACGGAGGACTTTTCGGGGGAGGAGTGAGCGATGAATGTGGAAGAATTCAGAGAATACTGTCTCTCCTTGCCGGGAGTGAGCGAGAAGATGCCTTTTCCTAATGTGGCCGACAGATACAGCCGCGATGTGCTTTGCTTTTATGTGGGCGACAAGTGGTTCTGCTTTGTCAATATCGAAGTGTTCGACTTCTGCTGCATCAAGTGCCGCCCGGAGGAATCAACGGAGCTGCGGGCAAGGTACGAGGGGGTGAAGCCGGGGTGGCACATGAACAAGAAGTATTGGAACAGTGTGTATTTTAATCAGGATGTACCGGACAGCATTATCCGAGAACTGGTGGCACGCTCCTATCGGCTGGTTGTGGAGAGCCTGCCGAAGAGGGAGCGGGAGCGTTATACCCCCATGCACTCCCTATAAAAGTCGAACATTTCGAAGATAGTCTCCTTGTCTGCCGTCTGGTTGAGACAGATGTCACCCACTTCTTTCAATAGGGTGAAGTTGATGACTCCGGCGGTATTCTTCTTGTCATGCTTCATCAGTTCGTACAGCTGGTGGTACTGTTTGCAGTTGAAGGTGAAGCTGCCATAATTCTCTTTGACGAATTGGATGGTCTGGCGCATCTTGTCCTTCGGGAATCCGGTCTTTATATAAGAAAGGTAGAGTTCGCAGACCAGCCCCCATGCCACTGCATAGCCGTGCAGCACCGGACGCCTTTCGGCAAGGGCGAGGCTTTCGAAGGCGTGTCCTACGGTGTGCCCCAGGTTCAGGGCTTTGCGGATGCCATGTTCCTGCGGGTCTTCTTCTACGATGTGTTCCTTTACCTGCACGGAACGTCCTACCATGGACTTCAGTAAGGCATAATCTATCTTTTCCGTATCGAATGACAGCAGTTCTGCCAGATGTTCCGGGGTACTGATGAGGCCGTGCTTCAACATCTCCGCATAGCCGGAGAAGAAGTTATGGGCATCGAGGCTGCGCAGGAATTCGGTTTCCAGCAGCACGCAGGCGGCAGGAGCAAAAACACCGATTTCATTCTTCAGACCGTTGAAGTTGATGCCCGTCTTGCCTCCCACGGAAGCGTCGACCATGGCGAGTAGCGTAGTGGGAACGTTGATGTAGGCGATGCCCCGCTTGAAGGTGGAAGCGGCAAAACCGCCAAGGTCGGTCACCATGCCACCGCCCAGGTTGATGAGCAGGGAGTGGCGGCTGGCCCCTTTCTCACTCAGGGCTTGCCATACGGCAGCCAGCGTTTCCAGATTCTTGTGCACGTCTTCTGCCCCGATAATAATCTCTTCCGCTTCTTCCAGGGCGGGGATACCGTCCAGATGCGGGCGGCAGAGGCGGTGGGTATGCTCGTCGGTAAGGATGAAAAGCTTGTCATGGGGACACTTCTCTATGGCATGCGTCAGGCTGTTTGCCAGTCCTTCGCAAAGGATTACTTCTTGTTTACTCATCTTGTTAATTACAAATTACGAATTACCAATTACTGATGTTACGGATTATGAAGGAAAGGGAGCCTTCTTCATTATATTGTGGCACAAAGATAGCTCTTTTGGCAATAAAACGTTATCTTTGTCCCGTGAAATTCTATGGGTGGCAAGGTGTTTCCGTCATCTGCCTCCCGCTATTTGTAATTAGTAATTTGTAATTGATTGATAGAAATGAGAGCATTACTTCCCGTTTATTGCCGTCCGCTGGGTTATTTCATCATAGCTTTGGCGTTGTTCCTCCCTTTCATATTCCTATTGTGGGGAAAAGTGACAGATGCCAACTTGCTGTTCTATAAGGAATGCTCCAAACTCCTGATGATGATGGGGGCACTGATGATAATCTTTGCCTTGACAAAGAACGAGAATAAGGAGATAGAGCAGGTGCGCAACAAGGCCACGCGCAATGCCATCTTTCTGACCGTTCTTTTTATCTTCGGCGGTATGCTCTACCGGGTGGCGCAGGGTGACCTCCTTTCGGTCGATTCTTCTTCTTTTCTCATATTTCTTATATTGAATGTGCTTTGCTTGGAATTTGGTATAAAGAAAGCGACAGTTGATAGATTATTTAAGCGGAATGGTCGATAAACGGAGCAAATCGTCATGTGGGGCATTAAACCTTTTGCCCGGAAGTCTGTCAAATGAAACAGTGAATAAAAAGGCATTGTTCATTTAAAAGAATAGACACATGAAGAAGATTATCACGGGGATGGCGTTGCTGTTGACAACAACGCTGTCTGCATTCTCACAGACCAAAAACATTACGGTATCGGGCCGTGTCGTGGAGGACACCAAGGAGCCTGCGATACAAGCCACCGTGCAGTTGCTCACCTTGCCCGACAGCGCGCAGGCGGCGGGCACGGCCACCACGGCACAAGGCTATTTCACCCTTCCCAAAGTCAGCGCGGGCAAGTACGTGCTGAAAGTTTCCTACATCGGATTCAAGAACCAATATCTGCCCATGCATCTCTATGCCACGACGGCTACCAAGAACGTGGGCACCCTGACGCTGGAGACAGACGCCGTGATGCTGGCCGAGGCTGTGGTCACGGCCGAAGTGCCGCAGGTGCAGGTGGTGGAAGACACGCTGGTCTATAACTCCTCTGCCTATCGCACCCCCGATGGAGCCATGCTCGAAGAGCTGGTGAAGAAACTACCGGGTGCTGAGATTGACGATGAAGGTAATGTGAAAATAAACGGCAAGGACTTGAAAAAGATTATGGTTGACGGCAAGGAGTTCTTTGGCGGAGACGTAAAGACCGGTTTAAAGAACCTGCCGGTGGACATGGTTGATAAACTAAAAACCTATGATAAGAAGTCCGACCTTGCCCGCATCACCGGTATTGACGACGGTGAGGAGGAAACCGTGCTCGACCTGACTGTAAAGAAGGGCATGAACCAAGGTTGGTTTGGTAATGCCGACGTGGCCGGAGGTACGGAAGACCGCTACATGGGCCGCTTCATGCTGAACCGCTTCGTGGACAAGACACAAGTCTCGCTTGTCGGCTCTGCCAATAACGTGAACGACCAGGGCTTCTCCGGCGGTGGCGGCGGTCCGCGCTGGCGCAGAAACAACGGACTTACAGCGACGAAGATGTTGGGTGTGAACTTCGCCACCCAGACGAACAAGCTGGAACTGGGCGGTAGTGCACGCTACAACTATCAGGATGGAGATATCGCAAGCATCGGTTCTACCGAGGACTTCCTGCCCAACGGCAATTCCTACTCCAACTCGAACAGCAGGCAACGTAACAAAGCCAAGAATTTCAATGCCGATTTCCGCCTGGAGTGGAAGCCGGACTCGATGACGAACATCATCTTCCGTCCTAACTTTTCATACGGTAAAACGGACAATCTTTCTGGTTCGGAGAGCGGTACGTTCGATTCCGACCCTTACAGTCTGGTGACCGACCCCAATAACTGGCTCAATCTGGAGAAGATTCTCAATCCTGATGATGACCCGTTGAGAAGTATCCGTATAAACGCCATCAACAGCGGTTCGCTGAGTGACAACAAGAGTGTGTCTACGGATGCAACCTTGCAGTTGAACAGAAAGCTGAATGACAAAGGGCGCAATGTCACGTTCCGTGGCAGGTTCGGTTATACCAATAATGACAACAACCAGTATACGGAGTCGGAAACACACTACTTCAAGCTGCTGAACTACCTGCAGACGGGAGATTCCGTACTGATTCGTAACCAATACATCGCTACCCCGACCAAGAACTACAATTACAGTGCACAGCTGACTTACAGCGAACCGATAGCCCGTGCCACTTTCCTGCAATTCAGCTATCAGTTCCAGTACAAGTATAGCGAGAGCGACAAGACAACGTACGATTTGCAGGGCTTTCCGGATTGGGGATTGTCAACCCAGCTTCCTGTGGGGTATGAAGAGCATGCGGTGGACAGTCTGGGCAAATATGCGGAATACCGCTACTACAACCACGATGCATCCGTGTCCTTGCGCTTTATCCGCGAGAAGTACCAGCTGAGCGCAGGTATGTCGTTCCAGCCACAGCATTCTGTGTTGTCCTATAAACGCGGCAACTATATGATTGATACCACTCGCAATGTGTTCAACTTCGCTCCGAACCTGGACTTGCGCATCCGTTTCTCCAAGGTGAGCCAGCTGCGTATGACATACCGCGGGCGTAGCAGCCAACCGAGTATGGAGAATCTGTTGCCGATTGTGGACAACTCCAATCCGCAGAATGTACGTATCGGTAATCCGGGCTTGAAGCCTTCCTTTACGCACAACATGCGATTCTTCTATAATACGTATAATGCCGAAAAGCAGCGTGGTATTATGTCGCACGTCAACTTCTCGGCAACGCAGAATAGCATCAGCAATAGCCGTGTGTACAATTCGGAGACTGGTGGATGGACTACAACTCCGAAGAATATCAACGGTAATTGGAATGCGTTCGGCATGTTTGGCTTCAATACGGCACTGCCCAATAAGAAGTATACCATCAACTCCTTCTCCAATGCCAACTATCAGAACAATGTGGCTTATCTGACGTCCGGTAAGGGAGCAGATGCCGTGGAACGGAAGAATACAACCACCAACTTGACGCTGGGCGAACGTCTGAATGCCGCCTATCGTAATGACTGGTTTGAATTCGGCTTGAACGGAAGCATCTCCTATTCAATAGAGAAGGATAAACTGACGCCTGACAATAATCAGGAGCCCTATACCTTCTCCTACGGTGCCAATACGCAGATTTCCATGCCGTGGAACATGACGCTCTCTACCAACATTGCCAACCAGAGCCGTCGAGGATATACGGACAGCAGTATGAACCGTAACGAGCTTATCTGGAATGCACAGTTGTCGCAGACTTTCCTAAAAGGGAATGCCACCGTCAGCTTCGAAATGTACGACATTCTGAAGAAGCAGAGTAACATCAGCCGTTCGCTGACTGCAAGCGGCCGCTCGGTGTACGAATATAACGGCGTGAACAGCTATTGCATGCTTCACTTCATCTATCGTCTGAATATTTTCGGCAGCAAGGCCGCCCGCGATAAGATGCAGGGCAGACGCGGCTTCGGCGGTCCGGGCTTCGGTCCGGGTCATGGTCCTGGCGGTTTCGGAGGACGCAGGCCGTTCTAAAGCGGGGGATCAACCCCCTAATCAGCTTGTCATTCTGATACACTCTCAATTCTGTGGCAGGTTTCTTTTTGATTATTTTTCAGACGCGGATGACGCAGATAAGAATATTAAAAATCTGCGTCATCTGCGTCATCCGCGTCATCCGCGTCAAAGCGATAGCAAGTATAAGTTTTCAGACAAGTTGGGGGAAGAGGGACTTTTATGTTAATCTCTGTAATCTCCGGTGAAAGTTTCTGTGTTTTTCCTACATTTGTTTCACACTTAATTGTCTGTGAACATGCTTGATTGGAACTTCATTGCCAGCCAGATTGCTACGATAGCCTTCGACATTGTTTATTTCGGTGCCATCATCGGAACGATTGTCATCATTATCCTCGACAACCGCAATCCGGTGAAAACCATGGCATGGATACTGATACTGATGTTCCTTCCCATCGTGGGACTGGTGTTTTACTTCTTCTTCGGGCGTAGTCAGCGCCGTGTGCGCATGATAGGGAAGAAGAGTTACAGCCGCTTGTTGAAGAAACCTATGGCGGAATATCTGGCGCAGGACTCATGTGCGCTTCCCATCAATTACAGTCGTCTCATATCCTTGTTCCGTAATACCAACCAGGCTTTCCCCTTCGATGGAAACCGGGTGGAAGCCTATACCCTGGGGCTCTCCATGCTGCAATCCCTGCTGCGCGAACTGGGGAAAGCAACGAAGCATATCCACATGGAATTCTATATCTTTGAGGACGATGCTATTGGGCGCTTGGTGCGTGATGTCCTGATGGAAAAGGCGCGTGCCGGGGTAGAGGTACGTGTGATTTATGATGATGTGGGTTGCTGGCATGTTCCCAACCGTTTTTTTGAAGAGATGCGCGAGGCCGGTATTGAGGTACGCAGTTTTCTGAAGGTACGTTTTCCGCTTTTCACCAGTAAGGTGAACTATCGTAATCATCGGAAAATAGTTGTCATTGACGGGCATATCGGCTTTGTGGGGGGGATGAATCTTGCCGAACGCTATATGCGCGGATTCTCATGGGGCATCTGGCGGGACACACATCTGCTGCTGGAGGGCAAGGCTGTTCACGGATTGCAGACCGCCTTCCTACTCGATTGGTACTTTGTGGACCGTACACTGATTACGTCTACCCGCTATTTCCCGAAAATAGAAAACTGCGGTACTTCCTTGGCGCAGATTGTAACGAGTGAGCCCGTAGGCCCATGGAAAGACATTATGCAGGGACTCGTCATATCCATTTCCAGCGCAAAGAAATATTTCTATATCCAGACTCCCTACTTCCTGCCCACCGAAGCCGTACTTGTTGCCATGCAGACAGCCGCCTTGTCAGGTGTCGATGTGCGTCTGATGTTGCCCATGCGTGCTGATAACCGCTTGACGCATCTGGGTTCCTGCTCTTATCTGGCAGATGTGCTCTATTCGGGAGTCAAGGTCTATTTCTATAAGAAAGGCTTCTTGCACTCCAAACTGATGGTTTCGGATGATGAGTTGTCCACGGTAGGCTCTACGAATGTGGATTTCCGCAGTTTTGAACATAACTTTGAGGTGAATGCCTTCATCTATGACACAGAAACAGCGCTTCAGATGCGCGAAATCTTCCTTCAAGACCAGCGCGACTGCGTACAAGTATTCCTGAAGAACTGGGTGAAGCGCCCCTGGTATCGTAAGGCTGCAGAGAGTGTGGTGCGGCTGATGGCGCCGCTGTTATAATGAAGAATGATGAATGAAGAATTTCTTGAAGTGTATTCATATCGTACCATTCTTCATTCATCATTTAAATATCGTGAAGTTCACGCTCCCGTATACCCTTCTCTCCACAAAGTGCGGATGTTCCTCGAAACTGTTTTTCTTCCCGTGTTCCAAGACGAAGAGTCCGTCTTCTTTCAGCAAGTTGTTCTCGAAGATGAGATCGGGCAAGGTTTCCAGCCCGGCAAGCTCGTAGGGAGGGTCAGCAAAGATAAAGTCGAACTGCTCGCGTCCGCTTTTGAGGTATTTGAATACGTCACCGCGTATGGGTAGGCACTTGTCCGTCTTTAATTCCTGCATAATTTTGCAGATGAAGGCATAGTGGTCGCGGTCTTTTTCCACGCTGATTACTTGGTCGCAGCCTCTGGACACAAGCTCGATGCTGATGCTGCCCGTACCGGCAAATAGGTCGAGGGCACGGATGCCGTCCTCAAAGTCCATGTAGTTGGAGAGCACATTGAACAGATTCTCTTTGGCAAAGTCTGTGGTGGGGCGTGCCTTGAAGGAGTGGGGCACGTCGAAACGTCTTCTTTTGTATATTCCGCTGATTACTCGCATAGGGTTATGGCTTGCAGGTCAAGATTAGTGGCGGGATTCATGATGAATACCTGCCGGATGAATTTTCGCAGTTCGGGCAGTAACAGTTCTTTGTCGTTTAGGTCACCGGTCAGGTGCAGCTCATCGCGTTCCTGCTCGAAGCCGAGTTGTTTCCATATATATAATAGGTAGTAGACACGGTCGGGTGTGCTTCTGCATTCAAAGGAATTGGCAAGAAGGAGGCGTCCGCGCTCGTAGCCGTATACGTCTACGGCATCTTTTCGCAAGTGTGCATACATCTTCCGGTTGTTGCCCAAGCGGCTCTTTGAGGAGAAGAACTCAATGAAGGGGCTGGCTTGGGAATAGAACTTGACATCGGGATACTGTTCGCGAAGGAAGGAGCAGGCACTCTTATCCATGCCGAACAGTACGACAGTGCTGTTCTTATGCAGTATGTTGTATTGTACGGTTTCGTTTTCCCGTTTAGGATGGTTGTGATAGAAAATGATTTCCGTTTGTTCGTCCTCGAAGAACTCCAGGGGAATGAACGTGAAGCGTTTGTCTGCCATGAGCACATTGACACGGCGGAAGGGGCGTTCCAGCCATGCCAGTTCGCGGAAGGTCTGTTTCAGATTGGCTGTGAGGGAGAAGGACTCGTCCACTGCACGGTCGTAGTAAGAGAACTCGCCGTCGCCCAAAGGGTTGAACACAGAAAAAGAAAATCCATCCGTACTGAGACGGATGGATAATGTATACTGTTCCGATTTATTAAAATCAGTCGTTTCTATCATACGTTTGTCGGGGTGAGATTATTCCCAGTTACCGGCGTTGTTGTTAGCTGTTTCCAAGCTACCAATCATCAGACCGCAGTACTTGCCAAGTTTGGTTTGTACGTCCTTGATGTTGGCAATTTCTTGTGCATCCAGACCGTTCAAATAAACTTCGTACGGAGTCTTCACTTCGAGCAGACAGAAAGGAGCACCGGATTTAGCTGTATCGTTCTTGATGGCCATTTCGAACTGTGCACCGTTTCCGAAGGGAACATATCTCATAGAATCGGGGTTGAAGCCTTTCGGGAAGATAGTATCCAATACGGCTACCCACATAGTGTCACGCTTGAAGTTTTCCAATCCCCATTTCTTGACGTCAGCATAGTTACCTGTCTTCTTTGCCTTATTGATGATGTTGATGGCTTTCTTTTCAGTCAGACCGTCTTCCAGCTGCTTATCGTTCAGTTCTCCTTGCTTGAAGATGAACGGAAGTTTCTGGTTTTTAACAAAGTCAATCAGAGAGTCGAAGCTTGCAGTATATTGCTGGTCATGTAAAGTACGATATTCCAATTGTGCTTTACGGATGTCAATCAGACGTGCAATGACGGCTGCGTCTCTGTGCTTCTTTGCTTTTTCAAAGTTGATAGGACCCATAATGCTGGTGTAACAAATATAAATTAGCACCAAAGCACATAAGCCTAAAATGACATTAAATACTGTTTTCATGATAAATATGTTTTTTAGTTGTTATATTCGCACCGCAAAAATAAAAGAAATTAATTTAAAAACGATAGTTCCCTTTACTTTTTTCTGTTACAAAAATGATAAATAACTATTTAGAAAGGCAAATTAAGGAAAATTTTCCTTACCAACCAACTCCTGAGCAAGAAATTGCTGTAAAATCTTTATCGGAGTTCCTTCTATCACCTCGTAGCGAGGTGGTTTTTATGCTTCGTGGTTATGCGGGGACGGGTAAAACATCGTTGGTCGGTGCCTTGGTGCGGACGTTGGATAAGCTGCAACAGAAGTCGGTATTGCTGGCACCGACCGGGCGGGCGGCAAAAGTTTTTTCATCGTATGCGGGGCATCCGGCGTTTACAATTCATAAAAAAATCTATAGACAGCAATCTTTCTCCAACGAGCTGAGCAATTTTTCTGTGAACGATAATTTGACAACTCACACTCTCTATATAGTGGATGAGGCCTCGATGATTTCCAATGAGGGACTGTCCGGTTCCATGTTTGGCACGGGCAGGTTGCTGGACGACCTGGTGCAGTTTGTCTATTCCGGCCAGGGATGCCGTTTGCTGCTGATGGGCGATACGGCACAGCTGCCGCCAGTGGGGGAGGAGCAGAGTCCTGCCCTCTTTGCCGATGCCTTGAAAGGCTACGGGCTGGAAGTGGTGGAGGTGGACTTGACGCAGGTGGTGCGTCAGGAGCAACAGTCGGGCATTTTGTGGAATGCCACCCGCCTGAGGCAGTTGATAGCGGAAGACGATTGCTACAGCCTGCCGAAGATAAAGGTTTCGGGGTTTGCCGACATTAAAGTTCTGCCCGGAAATGAGCTGATAGAAACGCTGAGCTCTTGCTACGACCATGACGGGCTGGATGAAACTATCGTGGTGTGCCGCTCCAACAAGAGGGCGAACATCTACAACAAAGGCATCCGTGCGCAGATTCTCTGGCGTGAGGATGAATTAAACACCGGTGATTTGTTGATGGTGGCGAAAAATAACTACTTCTGGACGGAAAAGGAGAAAGAGATGGATTTCATTGCCAACGGTGAGACTGCCGTGGTGCGCCGCGTGCGCCGTACGCGAGAGCTGTATGGCTTCCGCTTTGCAGACGTGACGCTGGTCTTTCCCGACTATAACGACTTTGAACTGGAAGTGAACATGCTGCTCGATACGCTGCATACCGACTCGCCTGCGCTGCCCAAGGCAGAGAACGACCGGCTTTTCTACTCCGTCCTCGAAGATTATGCCGACATCACCGTGAAGCGCGAGCGGATGAAGAAGATGAAGGCAGACCCGTACTACAACGCCTTGCAAGTGAAGTATGCCTATGCCGTGACTTGCCACAAGGCGCAGGGCGGGCAATGGAAGAATGTATTCCTCGACCAGGGCTATATGACGGACGAGTATTTGACGCCCGATTACTTCCGTTGGCTCTACACGGCCTTTACCCGTGCCACGGGAACGCTCTACCTGGTGAACTATCCGAAAGAACAAATAGTTTGAAAAAGAGAGGGATAACGATGCAGTATTCCGGTATTTTGTGTATTTTTGTAGGTAGAACAACGATAACTGAACAATATTATGAAGAAGCTATACTCTCTCTTTGCCTTGATAGCGCTGCTGTTCGCCACTTCCGGTTGCGAGGACGATTACCGGAGCATGGTACTTTTCGAAGGCGTGGAGCCTATTTATCAGATTGGGACATGTGACAATCTGGTGTCTTTCCTTTCATTCTATCTTTCGGAAACAGAAGGGGAAACGGTGCTGGGTATCGACGGCGGCGACGGTTCCTATCGTGTAATCAATGAACATGAGTCGGTGGCTTCCGTGACTTTTACCGATGATGTCAACGGTTATCAGCGTATCAAGATTCATCCGTTGGCAGAGGGGGAGACGATTGTGAAGGTGATGGATGGTTCCGGTGAGAGCACCCAGCTGCGCATTACGGTGAGAAGCCGCCGGCAATATACAATGACAAAGATGGGCTTTGAGTATGGAATCAGCGACGGTGCGCCTACGGAACTGCTGGGCGAGGTGTCTGAGGAGCTTTCCAACCGTCCCTGGTTGGAGAATACCGGATATTATGTATTGGTGCCGGATAAGGAATGCTCCAATTTTTTGGAGAAAGGTGTATTGGAAATCTACCGGACGGGGAAAGAGGACAAGCCTCTTGTGGGACGTTATGACACGGTTCCGGTGGAAGATGAGGACGGAGATACATACGCATTGTGGCAGTTTACCTGTAATGGAGAGCAGAGGCTCTTTACACGGACTGTCACGGGGAATGAAGGTAGCAGTGTGGTTAAATGTGTACTTGCAGAAAATGTGACGCCTTTCTGCTCTTCCGGTTTGTTGCCCGAGGGGGTACTGGTTATTTACCGCGAGAAGTTTACGGTTCGGATGGAGTGATGGCGTTTTAGTGTAAATCTTGTCAAGAGCAGATTTACGAAAGATTAACGGACGGGAGGCTTAGGCTTCCCGTTTTTGTTTCTGTTGCGCATCATCTGTTTGTTCTGTATGCATCATTCGTTTGCTTCGAATGCATTGTCTGTTTGTTCTGGACTAATCATCCGTTCCCTCCACTTCACTGTCCCAAACCTTAGGGCTTTTCACGGAAACCCCAGGGCTTTGGAGGGTAAATGCCAGCCATTTCACTTGCTAAGGTGTGGCATTTAGGATGGTAAGGTGTGGAGTTTGGGGAGCCGGCATGTGGCATTTCAAATGGAATGCCGTGGAGGGTAAAAAGAAAAGGAGAAGCAATGCTTCTCCTTTTCCGGTAGTTTAAATTTGAAATATCTAAAAAATGACATTACAAAGTTACTACAAAAAAGTGAAATGCGGAAAGATATAGTGATAGAATTGAGTTACAGGGGTTTCAGTTGTACTTCCGATTATTCGTGAAGCCATCGCAATCACCGCTGAAGCCAAATCAGGACGCCGCTACGTTACTTGTCCGTAACCATACCCAAAAGGGCGACAAACGGACACGGATGGCGAAACAAGACGTTAAGGATTAGTGAGTTACTGACAACCCACGCAACAAATCCGGTTACGGAAAAAGATTGCGCCGTTCCTCCCCGTTTTGCGTACCGACACCGGACTCTTCACCAACTAATTTTGAACCTAAAAAAATTAAGGACGATGAAGAGTACATTTTCAGTAATCTACTACCTCAAGCGTCAGGTAGTGAAAAAGGACGGGACAGTACCCGTCATGGGACGCATCACGGTGGACGGCAGCCAGACGCAGTTCAGCTGCAAGCTGACCGTCGATCCCAAGCTGTGGGACACCAAAGGGGGACGTGTCACGGGCAGAAGCTCGGCGGCACTCGAAACGAACCGCATGCTCGACAAGATGCGTGTGCGTATCAACAAACACTATCAGGAAATCATGGAGCGTGACAACTTTGTCACGGCGGAGAAGGTCAAGAACGCCTTTCTCGGACTGGAACACCGCTACCACACGCTGATGCAGGTGTTCCGCCAGCACAACGAGGACTACGAGAAACAGGTGGAGGCCGGCATGAAAGCCAAAGGCACGCTCTTGAAGTACAGGACCGTTTACAAGCACCTGCAAGAGTTCCTCACCATCCGCTACCGCGTGAAGGATATTGCACTGAAAGAGCTTACGCCCGCCTTCATCTCCGACTTTGAGATGTTCCTGCGCACGGACAAGCACTGCTGCACCAATACCGTGTGGCTGTATGTCTGCCCCTTGCGGACGATGGTGTTCATCGCCATCAACAACGAGTGGCTCACACGCGACCCGTTCCGGGAGTACGAAATCAAGAAGGAGGAAACCACACGCAGTTTCCTGACGAAAGAGGAAATCCGGCTGCTGATGGAGGGCAGGCTGAAAAACGCCAAGCAGGAGCTTTACCGCGACCTCTACCTGTTCTGCGCCTTCACGGGCTTGTCGTTCGCCGACATGCGCAACCTGACGGAAGAGAACATCCATACCTACTTCGACGAACACGAGTGGATAAACATCAACCGCCAGAAGACGGGCGTGGTGTCCAATATCCGCCTGCTCGACATCGCAAAGCGCATCATCGACAAATACCGGGGACTGTGCGGGAACGGCAGGATTTTCCCCGTTCCCCACTACAACACGTGCCTTGCCGGAATCCGTTCCGTTGCCAAGCGTTGCGGCATCACCAAGCATATCACGTGGCATCAGAGCCGCCACACGGCAGCTACGACGGTGTTCCTCTCCAACGGCGTACCCATTGAAACGGTGAGTTCCATGCTGGGACACAAGAGCATAAAAACGACGCAGATATACGCAAAAATCACCAAAGAGAAGCTCAACCAAGACATGGAGAACCTTGCCGCAAGGTTGAACGGCATCGAGGAATTTGCAGGTTGCACCATCTAAAAACAGAGAAGCCATGACACGAGGAACCATCATCATAGAGGACAACAGGGTCAGCGTAACCGGTAACGGGGTATGGATGACCGCCACAGAAATCGCCGGGCTGTTCCACACGGGCGTCCCGGCAGTGAACGCCGCCATCAGAGCCGTCCGCAAGCCGGACGTGCTGAACGACTACGAGGTGTGCCGCTACATGCGGCTTGAAAACGGGCTGCACGCGGATGTTTACTCGCTTGAAATCATCATCCCCGTCGCCTTCCGGCTGAACACCTACCATGCGCACGTGTTCCGCACGTGGCTGGTAGGCAAGGCACTCACGAAGGAAAAGCGGCAGGCATACGTGATGTTCATACAGAACGGAAAAGCCGGGTATTGCTAAACACACATACATATAATTATAAAGGAAACGGACAGCCCGTATGGAGTTGCCCGTTCCCTTTTTTCATGCAGCCGCCTTATTCCATCGGCTTGCTGTAGTTCGCCTCCAGCAGCTCACGCAACCCCGATTCGGGGTAAAGCACCTTTCCTCCCAAAAGGATAAAGGGCAGCACCCTGTTGTTGCGGTACTCCTGCAAGGTGCGGCGGCTGACACGGAGCAGTTCCGCCACCTCCCTGTCCGTCAGGTAACGCTCCCCATCCAGCGGCGGACGGTAACTTTCCAGAAAGGCGGAAAGCCATTTCGAGCCTTTGCGCATGTTCTGCACGACGGAGGCAAGCGGCTCGTCCTCCATCGTAAACACTTCATTGTTCTCGTTCATCATCATTTCGGATTCAGTGGGTTGTGAATAATAAAAAATCAAATCATTTTCCGCCGGGATAGAGCGTGCCGACAAGCGGAATGAGCCTTTTGACCTCCTCCGGCTTGTAATAGAACCTGCGGTTAATCTGCGAGTAGCCGATAAGCCGCCTGTCACGCAAGGTCTGCAACGTGCGCGGGCTGATCCTCAACTGCCCACAGACCTCCTCGCCCGTGAGCCACCTTTCCATCCGCCCGCCGTCGCTCCTGCGCCTCAGGGCGGCTACCTTCTCCGCGAGGGCGTTGAAGGACGCCACCATCATCTCGAAGGTCTTTTTCTCGATAGATACTATTTCCATAAGCAAAACATTTCAGAGTTTGCCGCAAAGGTAACGAAGCCGCCTTGCACACGTGCCGTTTCCCGCTAAAAGGCAGCTTGTTGCGCCGTCTGTCCGGTTTACGGAGCCATTATCCGTAAAAATCTTACGTGAGCCACGTAGTGAGCTGTTAAAGCCCCTTTGGTTTATTGCCGAATTTTGCCGCAGAAACCAAAAGAAAGGACTGAATATGAAAGTGATAACGATGGAAAGTTCCGCCTTCACCGCATTGACGGAACAGATAGCCGAGATAGCGGCACACGTGCGTGCCGTTTCCGGCGGGAGAAAGGAAGAAGCTCCCGACAGGCTGCTCACCACCCGCGAGGCGGCGCACCTGCTGAACGTGAGTTGCCGCACCCTCCAGCGCATGCGCAGCGAACAGCGCATCGCCTATGTCGTGCTGCGCGGCAAGTGCCGCTATCGGCAGTCGGAAATCGACCGCCTGCTCGAAGACAGCACCGTCACGGGAGATGCCGCGACACCGGAACAGATGAAACGCAACCACACGCTGCGCACGGGCGGCAGACCCAAAGGAAGGAGGACGTAGGACATGGAACTGCTTACCCGCAACAATTTCGAGAACTGGATGCAGAAGGTGATGGAACGGCTCGACCGTCAGGACGAGATGCTGCTATCCATGCAGCCGTCCGGCAAAGCCCCGAACCCGATGGAAGGGATCAGGCTTTTCGACAACCAAGACCTGTGCATGCTGCTCCAGATCAGCAAGCGCACCCTGCAACGCTACCGCAGCATCGGCGCATTGCCCTACAAGACGCTCGGCAAAAAGACCTATTACAGCGAGGCGGACGTGCTGACGTTCCTCTCCGAACATGTAAAGGATTTCCGCAAGGAAGACATAGCCTTCTACAAGGCTCGTATCCATAATTTCTTTCAAAAATAACCATTAAAACATTTTTCAGATGGCAAAGAAAAAAGACGAAAAGGACGTGCTGGTTGTCCGTGACGAGAAGACGGGCGAAATCAGCGTGGTAGCCGGGCTGAACGCCGACGGCTTCCCCAAGCGCATCCCCGCGAAAGCGGAGAACTCGCAGAGTTTCCTGCAATTCGACCGGCACGGCGACGTGCTGGACAACTTCTTCAAGAACTTCTTCCGGCAGTGCAAGGAACCCAGCCGCTTCGGTTTCTACCGTGTCGCGGCGGATCAAGCCGACAAACTGCTGGAGGTTATCAAGGACTTGCTGAAAGACCCCGACGGCAACAAGGAACTGCTTGCGCCCCACAAGGTGGACACCTCCGGCTACGAAAAGAAAGTACAGGAGGAGCAGTCCGCCGAAAAGCAGGAACAACCGGAACAGAAACAAGATGACGAACCTAAAAAACAGGAAGAACTGGAACAGAAAAACGAACAGAATCAGGAAAGCCCGCAGCAGACGCAGGGCAACCGGGGCTACCGGCCCATCGACGAGAGCAAGATCAACTGGCAGGAGTTGGAGGAGAAATGGGGCGTGAAGCGCGACGACCTTGAAAAGTCGGGCGACCTTGACAGGATGCTCAACTACGGCAAGTCCGACTTGGTGAGGGTGTCGCCCAATTTCGGCGGAGAGGCTTTCGAGCTGGACGCCCGCCTCTCCTTCAAGAAGGACGGCGAGGGCAATGTCAGCCTTGTGCCGCACTTCATCCGCAAGGAGCAGAAGCTCGACGAGTACAAGGAACACAAGTTCTCCGACGAAGACCGTAAGAACCTGCGCGAAACGGGCAACCTCGGCAGGGTCGTGGACCTCGTGGACAGGGAAACGGGCGAGATCATCCCCTCGTTCGTCAGCATCGACCGCAAGACGAACGAAATCACGGATGTCCCGGCCAGCAAGGTGCGCATACCGGAGCGCATCGGCAAGACGGAAATCACCAAGCAGGAGCAGGGCATGCTGCGTGCCGGGCTACCCGTGCGCGACAAGCTCATCGAGCGCAAGGACGGCAGGAAGTTCGTCACCACCCTGCAAGTGAATGTGGAACAGCGCGGCGTGGAGTTCGTGCCGGGAACCGGCAGGTCGCCCCGTACCGCCCAAACGCAGGAAACGAAGAACAACCCCGCACAAGGACAGGCGCAGGGTACGGAGAATGCCGGGGGCACGAACAAGGAGCAACGCCGCAACACGTGGACGAACGCCGACGGCAGCATCCGCCCCATCAGCAAATGGAGCGGCGTGGACTTCACCGAACAGCAGAAAGCCGACTACGTGGCGGGCAAAGCCGTGAAACTGGAGAACGTGACCGACAAGCAGGGCTTCCACGCCACGATGTACATCAAGTTCAACCCGGAAAAGGGACGCCCGTACCGCTACGACACCAATCCAGACAACGCGCAGAAGGTCGCGTCTTCCAACGAGAGCCGCACGCAGGTGGCGGTGAACAGCGAGGGCAAGACCAACGAGGCTACCAAGAACCTGAAGGAGCCGTTGCGAAAGGGACAGACCGCCCCGAAGGACACCGCACAGCAACAGCAGCAGGAGAAGCCGCAGAAGAAAACGGGCAAGGGCATGAAGATGTAATCCAGTGTCCGCCACTAAATCCGAAGTAACATTTGTAAAATTCAAAACGACAGAAAAATATGAAGACAATCATTGCAGAAAAGCCGTCTGTGGCACGTGAGATCGCCCGCATCGTGGGCGCGACAAAGAGAGAGGAAGGATATTTCGAGGGAGGCGGCTACGCCGTGACATGGGCGTTCGGACACCTCGTGCAGCTTGCCATGCCCGACGGCTACGGCATACGCGGCTTCGTCCGTGACAACCTGCCCGTCATCCCCGACACCTTCACGCTCGTCCCCCGTCAGGTAAAGACGGAGAAGGGCTACAAGCCCGACAGCGGCGTGGTGACGCAGATCAAGACCGTAGCCCGACTATTCAAGGAAAGCGAACAGATTATCGTGGCGACCGATGCAGGACGCGAGGGTGAGCTTATCTTCCGCTACCTCTACCATTATACCGGATGCACCACCCCGTTCGTCCGCCTCTGGATAAGCTCGCTTACAGATAAGGCTATCCGCGAGGGACTGCGCAACCTCGAAGCGGGCGGCAAATACGACAACCTCTATCTTGCCGCCAAAGCAAGGAGCGAATCAGACTGGCTTGTGGGCATCAACGGCACGCAGGCACTTTCCATCGCCGCCGGACACGGCACATATTCCGTCGGACGGGTGCAGACACCTACATTGGCGATGGTGTGCGCACGCTATTGGGAGAACCGCCGCTTTAGCCCCGAAGCCTTCTGGCAGCTCCATATCGCGACGGACGGCTGCGATGAAGGAACGGTGAAGTTTTCATCTTCCGAAAAATGGAAAGAGAAAGAGCCCGCGACGGAACTGTATAATAAGGTGAAGTCGGCAGGCACAGCCACTGTCACGAAAGCCGAACGCAAGGAGAAGACGGAGGAAACACCGCTCCTGTACGACTTGACCACGCTCCAGAAGGAAGCCAACGCCAAGCACGGCTTCACGGCGGAACAGACGCTTGAAATCGCGCAGAAGCTCTACGAGAAGAAGCTCATCACCTATCCGAGAACCGGAAGCCGCTACATTCCCGAAGACGTGTTCGCCGAAATCCCCAAGCTGCTCGCCTTCATCGGGGCTTTGCCCGAATGGAAAGGCAAGGTGCAGCCGAAAGCCGTACCGACACGCAGAAGCGTGGACGGTAGCAAGGTGACAGACCACCACGCCCTGCTCGTCACGGGCGAGAAGCCGCTGTTCCTCTCCAAAGAGGACAGCACCGTCTATCAGATGGTTGCCGGACGCATGATCGAGGCGTTTTCCGAGAAATGCGTCAAGGATACCGCCACCGTCACGGCAGAGTGTGCCGGAGTGGAGTTCACGGTGAAAGGTAGCGTCATCAGGCAAGCCGGATGGCGTGCCGTCTATGGCGAGGAGGACAAGGAGGAAACCGCCATCCCCGGTTGGGAGGAAGGCGACACGCTGACGCTGAAAGGCTGCTCCATCACGGAAGGCAAGACCAAACCCAAGCCGCTGCATACCGAAGCGACATTGTTGTCCGCTATGGAAACGGCGGGCAAGGACATAGAGGACGACGCACTCCGTCAGGCGTTGAAGGACTGCGGCATCGGCACGCCCGCCACCCGTGCGGCGATTATCGAAACGCTCTTCAAGCGCGGATACATGGAACGCTGCAAGAAGTCGCTTGTGCCGACTGAAAAAGGGCTTGCCCTCTACTCGGTCGTGAAGACGATGCGCATCGCCGACGTAGCCATGACGGGCGAATGGGAGAAGAATCTGGCACGCATCGAGCGCGGGGAGCTGCCAGCCGACACCTTCCGCAGGGAGATAGAGGCGTACACACGCGAAATCACCTCCGAACTGCTCTCGTGCGACAAACTGTTCTCCCGCAGGGATTCCGGCTGCAAGTGTCCCAAGTGTGGGACGGGCAACATGCAGTTCTACGGCAAGGTGGTACGCTGCGACAACGCGGAGTGTGGGCTGCCCGTGTTCCGCCTAAAAGCGAACCGCACCCTTTCCGACGACGAGATCAAAGAACTGCTCACCGACGGGCATACGAAGCTGCTCAAAGGCTTCAAGAGCAAGCAGGGCAAGAGCTTCGACGCCATAGTCGCCTTTGACGGGGACTATAACACGACTTTCGTGTTCCCCGAAAGGAAAACGAGCAGGAAATTTTCAGGACGGAAGAAATAGTATTAACTTTGCCACTGGTTCAGAGTAATGAATTGTTCTTCGATATCGGATTACACTCATACTTTGGATTTAGTGGTGGCACTCGGAGGGATACCGAGTGCCTTTTCTTTCTCCTTTCCAGACGATTATCCCCGTCATTACCAATCCACTAAATTCCAAAGTAATGAACAACAAGAAGAAAAACGAGGGTCAGACCGACTTTTCCTATTACGGTCTGTACCTGCTGGACTACCTCCGCACAAACAAGTTTGAACAGGCTTCCGACGATGCCTTCATCCGGGAGCGTGCCGACCGTGCCGCCGAAACGTATGAGCGTTCGCGGCTCGAAGGCTATCCGCCCGAAGGGGCGCAGGAGTTGGCGATGGACACGCTCCTGCGGGGGCTTCGCTATTCCAAGTACGCCATCCTCCGCGAAGTCGTGGAAAACGAGTTTGCCGGTGAAGTGCCGGAAAAGAAACGCGAAGCCTTCATCCGAAAACTGCTGCCGCCTGTCGGTAATGTATTCTCCGTCTATGACCTTTCGGACGACAACTTCGCCCTGTCGCCCGAATACGACCTGCTCTATACGGAGCTGACGGGAGCCGTCGTCCTTTATATCGACGAGTATGGCGTTTAACCGCAAACAACGGCTGCGGGACAACATCGAGGCGATACGGACGGCATTCATCCTTGAGAGGGAACGGAGGACGGCAACCGCCGAGGAACAAGCCATACTTCGGAAGTATTGCGGTTTCGGCGGGTTGAAGTGCATACTGAACCCGGCAAAGGAACTGACGGATGCCGTGCATTGGGCGAAATCTGACCTCGAACTGTTCGCCCCGACGGTGGAGCTGTACAGGCTGGTGCGTGAACACAGCAAGGACGAAACGGAGTACAAGCGGTACGTGGATGCCATGAAGCAGTCCGTGCTGACCGCTTTCTACACCCCGCCGGAGATAACCGGCACTATCGCGGATGTACTGCATGAACACGGCATACGTCCCGACCGTGTGCTGGAGCCGTCGGCGGGTGTGGGCGCATTCGTGGATGCCGTGCTGGAAAACAAGCCGGACGCGGACATCATGGCTTTCGAGAAAGACCTGATGACGGGCAAGATATTGGGACACCTGCATCCCGACCAAAAGGTAAGGGTGCAGGGATTCGAGAAGATAGAGAAGCCCTTCACGGACTATTTCGATCTGGCAATATCGAACATCCCGTTCGGTGACGTGGCTGTGTTCGACCCGGAGTTTACGGGAAGCCAAGACCCCGCAAGGCGTTCCGCACCGAAGGCAATACACAACTATTTCTTCCTGAAAAGCCTTGACGCGGTGCGTGAGGGCGGCATCGTGGCGTTCATCACCTCGCAGGGGGTGCTGGACGCACCGTCCAACGCACCCATACGCGAGTATATGATGCGTAATGCCAATCTGGTGGGTGTCGCACGCCTGCCGAACAACCTTTTCACGGACAACGCGGGTACGGAAGTGGGCAGCGACCTTATTATCCTTCAAAAGAACAGCGGCAAGAATGGGGAGCTGTATTATAACGAGAAACTTTTCATGCAGACCGAACAGACCCCTATCGGCACTTCTGTAAACGGGTATGTATGGAGCATCAGTTCTCTTTCCAATACAGATTTAATCAGAGGCACAGACCCTTATGGCAAACCTGCCTATCAACTTATACACCGGGGCGGCATCGGACAAATGGCGGATGACTTGCGGGAACATCTGAATATTGAGTTACCCCAGTTAGACATAGAACTATATGAAATGCACAACCTGCATCCGGCACAGGTAAAAAACACAGTGACGGAACCCATTTTCACACCGGTTGTCACTCCTGAAATACAGCCTCTTACAGAAATGGCAGTGAAGCCCGAAGCGGTAACACCGCAGCCGGAGGAAGAAAAGCCGGAGATAGAGCCGCGCCGCCCCGATTATTCAGCAGGCGTGCAGCTCTCCCTGCTCGACCTTTGGGGCATGACCGAGGAAGTCCGCAAGCAGGAAGCACCCGCCAAGAAGAAAAAGACAGCGAGAAAGGAAAGCACGGCAAGGCGTATGTCCCCCAAACCGCAGGCGCAGGTTACGCCGAAGGTTACGACCGCACCGCCGCCGTCTGCCGCACTGCTGACGGAGAACAGGGACAGCCATGAAACAAAGTCGGTGAGTGTCGCAGCCAAAGCCGATCCGGATGATATTTACGCCACTTTGGATTGGGATACCAACCCGCCCATCAACGGCTTCTATGAAATGATGATGGACCTCACGCCGGAGCGACGCAAGGAGCTTCGCAGGCTGGCGGCACAGCATCAGGAGAAACGGCAGCATGTCACGGGCGTGAAAGCCGCACCGGAGCAGGAAACACGGCGACCCAAAACACAGCCGGAAATTGCCGCCAATCCTGCCGCTCCCGCAACGGAAACGGCTGCAACCTCCCTTTTCCCCGAAATGGAAGCGGAAAAACCGAAGGAGGAACCTCTCTACCTTTCTCCCCGTCCGTTCAACGGTCTGCTGGAGCCGCACTACCGTGACGGCTCTATGGTACTGGATGCGTCACGCAATCTCGGCTATTTGAAAGACCTCACGCTTTACGGCGCGACATTCCAACCGCTTGACCTGACCGGCTACCAGAAGGAGAAAGCGATGTTGTATGTGTCACTCCGTGATTCATACGAGCGGCTTTACCGCTACGAGGCGGAGTACCACGATGAAGGGTCTGCGCAACGCGGAGCGTTGAACACCTGCTACGATGAGTTTGTCATGCGCTACGGCAACCTCAACGCCAAGCAGAACGTGAAACTGGTGATGATGGATGCAGGAGGACGCGACATCCTTTCGCTGGAACGGGCGGAGGACGGCAGGTTCGTCAAGGCGGATATTTTCGAGCGTCCCGTTTCTTTCTCGGTGGAGAGCCATGCCAACGTCAGCTCTCCCGAAGAGGCGTTATCCGCATCGCTCAACAAGTTCGGCACGGTCAATCTTGATTATATGCGGGAGATAACCGACAGCACGGAGGAGGGATTGCTTGACGCCCTCAAAGGACGCATCTTCTACAACCCGCTCGTAACCGGTTACGAGATAAAGGACAGGTTCATCGCCGGGAACGTGATAGAGAAGGCGGAGCGCATCAAGGCATGGATGGGCGACAACCCTGAAAACGGACGTATGCCGGAAGTGAAGCAGGCGTTGGAGGCTCTGAAAGAAGCCGAGCCGCAACGCATCTCCTTTGAGGACCTTGACTTCAACTTCGGGGAACGCTGGATTCCGACGGGCGTGTACGCTGCTTATATGAGCCACCTTTTCGACACGGACGTGAAAATCGCCTACTCCGCAAGCATGGACGAGTTTTCGGTGGCGTGCGGCTACCGCACCATGAAAATCACGGACGAGTTTTTAGTGAAGGGCTATTACCGGAACTATGACGGCATGCACCTTCTGAAACACGCCCTGCACAACACCTGTCCCGACATGATGAAGTCCATCGGCAGGGACGAGCATGGCAACGACATCAAGGTGCGCGACAGCGAGGGAATACAGCTCGCCAACGCCAAGATTGACGAGATACGAAACGGCTTCTCCGAATGGCTCGAAGAGCAGTCGCCACAGTTCAAGGAGCGGCTGACGACGATGTATAACCGCAAGTTCAACTGTTTCGTGCGCCCGAAGTATGACGGCTCGCATCAGACTTTTCCCGACCTCAATCTGAAAGGGCTGGCAAGCCGGGGCATCAGGAGCGTCTATCCCTCGCAGATGGATTGCGTCTGGATGCTGAAACAGAACGGCGGCGGAATTTGTGACCACGAGGTTGGAACCGGCAAGACGCTGATAATGTGCATCGCCGCGCATGAAATGAAGCGTCTGAACTTGGCGCACAAGCCGATGATTATCGGGCTGAAAGCCAATGTTGCGGAGATTGCCGCCACCTATCAAGCGGCATATCCCAACGCGAGGATTCTGTACGCTTCGGAGAAAGACTTTTCGACCGCCAACCGCGTGCGTTTCTTCAACAACATCAAGAACAACGACTACGATTGTGTCATTATGTCGCACGACCAGTTCGGCAAGATACCGCAGTCGCCGGAGTTGCAGCAGCGCATCCTGCAAGCGGAGCTTGACACGGTGGAGGAAAACCTCGAAGTGCTGCGCCAGCAGGGAAAGAACGTATCGCGGGCGATGCTGAAAGGTCTGGAGAAGCGCAAGCATAACCTTGAAGCGAAATTGGAGAAGGTGGAACACGCCATAAAGTCACGCACGGACGACGTGGTGGACTTCAAGCAGATGGGCATCGACCACATTTTCATTGATGAATCGCACCAGTTCAAGAATCTGACTTTCAACACGCGCCACGACCGTGTGGCGGGATTGGGGAACAGCGAGGGAAGCCAGAAGGCACTGAACATGCTCTTTGCTATCCGCACCATACAGGAGCGCACGGGCAAGGACTTGGGGGCGACCTTCCTCTCCGGCACGACTATCAGCAACTCGCTGACTGAGCTGTACCTGCTGTTCAAGTACCTGCGCCCGAAGGAGCTGGAACGGCAGGACATTCGATGTTTTGATGCGTGGTCGGCGATATTTGCCAAGAAGACAACGGATTTTGAGTTCAACGTGACGAACAACGTGGTGCAGAAGGAGCGTTTCCGCTACTTCATCAAAGTGCCGGAGCTTGCCGCCTTCTATAATGAAATCACGGACTACCGCACGGCGGAGGATGTGGGCGTGGACCGTCCCAACAAAAACGAGATACTGCACCACATACCGCCCACGCCGGAGCAGGAGGACTTCATACAGAAGCTGATGCAATTCGCCAAGACGGGCGACGCCACCCTGTTGGGCAGACTGCCGCTTTCGGAAACGGAGGAAAAGGCGAAGATGCTTATCGCCACGGACTATGCCCGGAAGATGGCACTCGACATGCGCATGATAGACCCGCATTACGAAGACCACCCCGACAACAAGGCGAGCCACTGTGCCAAAATAATCGCGGAGTATTATCAAAAATACGACGCGCAGAAAGGCACGCAGTTCGTTTTCTCTGACTTGGGGACTTACCAGCCGGGCGATGGGTGGAACGTCTATTCGGAAATCAAGCGCAAACTGACGGAGGACTACGGCATACCGCCAAGCGAGGTGCGCTTCATTCAGGAGTGCAAGACCGACAAGGCTCGGAAGGCGGTGATAGATGCCATGAACGCCGGGACGGTGCGTGTGCTGTTCGGCTCCACCTCCATGCTCGGAACGGGTGTGAACGCACAAAAAAGGTGTGTCGCCATCCATCATTTGGATACGCCTTGGCGACCGTCCGACCTGCAACAGCGTGACGGACGGGGAGTTAGAGCAGGCAACGAGATTGCCAAGCATTTTGCCGGGAACAACGTGGATGTCATCATCTATGCGGTGGAAAAGTCACTGGACAGCTACAAGTTCAACCTGCTGCACTGCAAGCAGACGTTCATCTCGCAGCTCAAAAGCGGGGCGATGGGCGCGCGTACCATCGACGAGGGTGCTATGGACGAGAAATCGGGCATGAACTTTTCGGAGTACATGGCGTTACTATCCGGCAATACCGACCTTTTGGACAAGGCGAAACTGGAAAAACGTATCGCCTCGCTCGAAGGGGAACGCAAGTCGTTCAACAAGGGCAAGCGTGATTCGGAGTTCAAGCTGGAATCGAAGACCCGCGAGCTGGGCAACAACACAGCTTTCATAGATGCCATGACGGAGGACTGGAACCGCTTCCTCTCTGTGGTGCAGACCGACAAGGAGGGCAATCACCTTAATATAATAAAGGTGGACGGAGTGGATTCCGCCGATGAGAAAGTCATCGGAAAGCGTTTGCAGGAGATAGCCAAGAATGCCACGACCGGAGGGTTGTACACGCAGGTTGGAGAGTTTTACGGTTTCCCGATAAAGGTGGTCAGCGAAAGGATACTCAAAGAGGGATTGGAGTTTACCGACAACCGCTTCGTGGTCGAGGGGAACTACAAGTACACCTACAACAACGGGCATCTGGCGCTGGCTGACCCGTTGGCCGCCGCCCGCAACTTCCTCAACGCGATTGAGAGAATCCCCTCCATCATCGACCAGTATAAAGCGAAGAATGAGGTCTTGGAACGTGAGATACCGCAGTTGCAGGAGATAGCAGGCAAGGTGTGGAAGAAGGAGGAAGAACTGAAACAGTTGAAGTCCGAACTTGCCGCCCTTGACCGCAAGATACAGCTGGAACTTGCGCCGCCTACACCCGAAATCACCGAAAAGGAGCATGAAGGGCAACAGGTCAAACCGGAAGCGAAAGGTGTGCGAAACGGTATCAGGCAATATCCCGAAGATACATCACCGCAAATACGCAATCCATCGGAAAGTATTATCGCCAATCACACCATAACTGGGCATCCGGGGCTGTATGCCAAGGAGGAAACCCGGTCCAAAGGATTGAAAATATAACCTTAGGAATTTTATCTGAAGTATTAATAAGGGCTATCCCAAAAGGTCTAAAAGTAAATTTTATCCTTTCTGCAAGTATCTGTAGGATGGCAACTGCATTTTTTTTCTTTTTGGGCAGCCCTTATTAAAATTTATTCTTATTTTAGGTTATATACATTCATGTCCATTTATGTAAAAAATCCTGCTGACCTTGTTTATGTCTTGTCAGTCACCATTTGCAAAACCATATTTGACCCTCAAAGAGGCTGAATTTGATAAGCAACTTGCTACATACTCATAATAAGGAGCTAAATAGAACACGAATGGGAAATACTCAAATGCCAAACTAAAGAAGATATTGGCCAAAATAAACGTTATACCGAGAGAGAAACTTGATTTTTTTCAACTTCCTAAAACGTTGTTGTTCAAACATTTCTACTTATTTGTACTTACCAGTTGAACCTACGCTTCCCTAATAAAATGTCTATGGTAAAAAGTTAAAAAATCCTCCCACTTTTGTTAGATATATTTTTTTGTGTAATTTTGTAATCGTTATGCGGCAGTAATAATATACATATTAATACGAGTTAGTAATCCTGTAGTTCTCACATGCTACGAGGAGGTATTAAAAGGTGCGTTTCGACAATGCATCTATTGTAGTATATTATTGCTTAATCCAAATGAATATTATAAATTTAGGAATTCTTGCTCACATTGATGCAGGAAAAACTTCCGTAACCGAGAATCTGCTGTTTGCCAGTGGAGCAACGGAAAAGTGCGGCCGTGTGGATAATGGTGACACCATAACAGACTCTATGGATATAGAGAAACGTAGAGGAATTACTGTTCGGGCTTCTACGACATCTATTATCTGGAATGGAGTGAAATGCAATATCATTGACACTCCGGGACACATGGATTTTATTGCGGAAGTGGAGCGGACATTCAAAATGCTTGATGGAGCAGTCCTCATCTTATCCGCAAAGGAAGGCATACAAGCGCAAACAAAGTTGCTGTTCAATACTTTACAAAAACTGCAAATCCCGACAATTATATTTATCAATAAAATTGACCGTGACGGTGTGAATTTAGAGCGTTTGTATCTGGATATAAAAACAAATCTGTCTCAAGATGTCCTGTTTATGCAAACTGTTGTCGATGGATTGGTTTATCCGATTTGCTCCCAAACATATATAAAGGAAGAATACAAAGAATTTGTATGCAACCATGACGACAATATATTAGAACGATATTTGGCGGATAGCGAAATTTCACCGGCTGATTATTGGAATACGATAATCGATCTTGTGGCAAAAGCCAAAGTCTATCCGGTACTACATGGATCAGCAATGTTCAATATCGGTATCAATGAGTTGTTGGACGCCATCTCTTCTTTTATACTTCCTCCAGAATCAGTCTCAAACAGACTTTCAGCTTATCTCTATAAGATAGAGCATGACCCCAAAGGACATAAAAGAAGTTTTCTAAAAATAATTGACGGAAGTCTGAGACTTCGAGACATTGTAAGAATCAACGATTCGGAAAAATTCATCAAGATTAAAAATCTAAAGACTATTTATCAGGGCAGAGAGATAAATGTTGATGAAGTGGGGGCCAATGATATCGCGATTGTAGAAGATATGGAAGATTTTCGAATCGGAGATTATTTAGGTACTAAACCTTGTTTGATTCAAGGGTTATCTCATCAGCATCCCGCTCTCAAATCCTCCGTCCGGCCAGACAGGTCCGAAGAGAGAAGCAAGGTGATATCCGCTCTGAATACATTGTGGATTGAAGACCCGTCTTTGTCCTTTTCCATAAACTCATATAGTGATGAATTGGAAATCTCGTTATATGGTTTGACACAAAAGGAAATCATACAGACATTGCTGGAAGAACGATTTTCCGTAAAGGTCCATTTTGATGAGATCAAGACTATCTACAAAGAACGACCTGTAAAAAAGGTCAATAAGATTATTCAGATCGAAGTGCCACCCAACCCTTACTGGGCCACAATAGGGCTGACGCTTGAACCCTTGCCGTTAGGGACAGGGTTGCAAATCGAAAGTGACATCTCCTATGGTTATCTGAACCATTCTTTTCAAAATGCCGTTTTTGAAGGGATTCGTATGTCTTGCCAATCTGGTTTACATGGATGGGAAGTGACTGATCTGAAAGTAACTTTTACTCAAGCCGAGTATTATAGCCCGGTAAGTACACCTGCTGATTTCAGACAGCTGACCCCTTATGTCTTCAGGCTGGCCTTGCAACAGTCAGGTGTGGACATTCTCGAACCGATGCTCTATTTTGAGTTGCAGATACCCCAAGCGGCAAGTTCCAAAGCTATTACAGATTTGCAAAAAATGATGTCTGAGATTAAAGGTATCAGTTGTAATAATGAGTGGTGTCTTATTGAAGGGAAAGTTCCATTAAATACAAGTAAAGACTATGCCTCAGAAGTAAGTTCATACACTAAAGGCTTAGGCACTTTTATGGTTAAGCCGTGTGGGTATCAAATAACAAAAGGTGGTTATTCTGATAATACCCGTATGGAAGAAAAGGATAAACTTTTATTCATGTTTGAAAAATCAGTATCATCAAAATAATGGAACGATCCAGGAATTTCTATAAGACAATACGGTTGGGGTATATACTTATCTCCGTTCTTATCGGATGTATAGCATATAATAGCTTCTATGAATGGCAGGAGATAGAAGCATTAGAACTTGACAATAAAAAAATAGACGAGTTCCGAAAAGAGATAAACAATATCAATATTCAAATGATAAAATTCTCTCTATTTGGTGAAACAATACTGGAATGGAACGATAAAGATATCGAACATTACCATGCACAGCGTATGGCAATGGACAGTATGCTCTGCCGTTTCAAAGCTACCTATCCGGCAGAGCGTATAGACAGCGTACGCCATCTTCTCGAAGATAAGGAACGGCAGATGTGCCAAATCGTGCAGATACTTGAACAGCAACAAGCCATCAACGATAAGATAACCCGTCAAGTACCCGTAATCGCGCAGAAAAGTGTGCAAGAACAACCCAAGAAACCTAAACGAAAAGGATTCTTGGGCATCTTCGGCAAAAAGGAAGAAGCGAAACCAACTGTGACTACCACGATGTACCGTTCCTTTAACCGGAATATGAGAACCGAACAACAGGCGCAAAGCCGTCGCTTATCGGTTCATGCCGATAGCCTTGCCGCACGAAATGCGGAACTTAACAGGCAACTGCAAGGACTGGTTGTTCAAATAGACGGGAAAGTACAAACTGACCTACAAAAGCGGGAAGCCGAGATAACAGCCATGCGGGAACGGTCGTTCATTCAGATTGGGGGCTTGACAGGGTTCGTTATACTGCTACTGGTCATATCATATATCATCATACACCGAAATGCCAACCGCATCAAGCGATATAAACAGGAAACCGCAGATTTAATCGAGCGACTGCAACAAATGGCAAAGCGAAACGAGGCACTGATAGCCTCTCGCAAGAAAGCCGTACATACCATTACCCATGAATTACGCACACCGCTGACTACAATAACGGGCTATGCCGGACTGATACCAAAAAACTTCGATACGGATAAAACCGGGATGTATATCCGAAATATTCAGCAATCCTCCGACCGTATGCGTGAAATGCTTAATACTCTTCTGAGTTTCTTCCGGCTGGACAACGGCAAGGAACAGCCTAATTTCTACACGTGTAGGATTTCATCAATAGCGCATACGCTCGAATCAGAGTTTATGCCAATTGCCATAAACAAGGGACTTGCTCTTACTGTGACGAATCACACGGATGCTGTTGTCTTGACCGATAAGGAACGTATTCTACAAATTGGAAATAACCTGCTGTCAAATGCCATCAAGTTCACTGAGAACGGTGGCGTTTCTCTGACAATGGGGTATGATAACGGTTTGCTGAAGCTAATCGTCAAAGATACAGGAACGGGCATGACCGAAGAGGAGCAACAACGTATATTCGGTGCGTTTGAACGTCTGTCAAACGCCGCCACAAAAGACGGCTTCGGACTGGGATTGTCCATCGTGCAGCGTATCGTGGCAATGCTCGGCGGTACAGTACGGCTGGAGAGCGAAAAAGGTAAAGGTAGCCGTTTCACAGTGGAAATACCCATGCAGACAGCTGAGGAACTGCCGGAACAGATAAATAGAACACAGATTCATCATATCCGTACATTCCATAATGTTATTGCCATCGACAATGACGAAGTGCTGCTTCTGATGCTGAAAGAAATGTATGCACAGGAGGGAATACACTGCTATACCTGCACCGATGCTGCGGAGCTGATGGAAATGATACGTCGGAACGAATATAGTCTGCTGCTGACGGATCTGAATATGCCGGATATAAACGGTTTCGAGTTGCTGGAACTGTTGCGCACTTCCAACGTTGGCAATTCAAGGGATATCCCGGTAGTCGTGATAACAGCTTCGGGCAGTTGCGGCAAAGAGGAACTTATAGAACATGGATTCACAGAATGCCTGTTCAAGCCGTTCTCCATATCTGAACTGATGGAGATTTCAAATAAATGTGCCATGAATGCGGCACAAAATGAAAAGCCGGATTTCACATCCCTGCTATCCTACGGCAATGAATCCGTCATGCTGGAGAAACTGATTACGGAAACCGAGAAGGAAATGCAGGCGGTTCGGGAGGCGAAACAACGGAAAGACCTTCAGGAGCTGGACGCCCTTACACACCACCTGCGCAGCTCGTGGGAGATACTCCGTGCCGACCAGCCGTTAAGGGAACTTTATAAACAGCTTCATGGAAGTGCCGCTCCCGACTATGAAGCATTGAACAAAGCCGTGACTGCCGTATTGGATAAGGGTTCGGAGATAATCCAACAGGCAAAAGAAGAAAGGAGAAAATACAACAATGGTTAAAACAAAAATCATCGTGGTGGAAGATAATATCGTGTATTGCGAATTTGTCTGCAACCTGCTGGCACGTGAGAAATTCCGTACAGTGCAGGCTTTCCACCTCTTGACAGCGAAGAAACATCTGCAACAAGCCGCTGACGGTGACATAGTGGTTTCAGACCTTCGCTTACCTGACGGCAACGGTATCGACCTGCTTCGTTGGATGCGCAAGGAAGGCATGACGCAGCCGTTCATCATTATGACCGACTATGCCGAAGTGCATACGGCTGTGGAAAGTATGAAACTCGGCTCGCTGGATTATATACCCAAACAGCTTGTGGAGGACAAACTTGTCCCATTACTCCGCACCATATTGAAAGAACGCAATGTCGGACGGAGCCGTATGCCCGTGTTTGCTCGTGACGGTTCAGCCTTCCGGAAAATCATGCACCGGATAAGGCTGGTAGCACCAACTGACATGAGCGTACTGATATTCGGTGAGAACGGCACGGGCAAGGAGCATATCGCCCACCATCTGCATGACAAAAGCAAGCGTTCTGGCAAACCGTTTGTGCCTGTGGACTGCGGATCGTTAAACAAAGAGCTTGCTCCATCGGCATTTTTCGGACACGTCAAAGGCGCATTCACCGGTGCGGACAGTGCCAAGAAAGGATATTTCCATGAAGCCGAAGGCGGCACGCTGTTTTTGGACGAGGTGGGCAACCTTGCACTGGAAACCCAGCAGATGCTTCTGCGTGCCATACAAGAGCGGCGATACCGTCCCGTTGGTGATAAAACGGATAGAAGTTTCAACGTCCGTATCATCGCAGCCACCAACGAGAATCTGGAAAAGGCGGTCAATGAAAAGCGTTTCCGTCAGGACTTACTGTACCGTCTGCACGACTTCGAGATAACCGTACCGCCATTGCGTGACTGTCAGGAGGACATCATGCCGCTGGCGGAGTTCTTCCGCGAGATTGCCAACAATGAATTGGAGTGCAAGGTTAGCGGATTCAGCTCCGAAGCACGGAAAGCGTTGCTGACCAATTCATGGCCGGGCAACGTGCGCGAGCTTCGGCAGAAAATCATGGGTGCGGTGTTGCAGGCTCAGACGGGACTTGTCACAAAAGAGTATCTGGAGCTTGGGATAACCGAAACAACCTCTGTTACCGGCTTCTCCCTACGCAACGACGAGGAAGATAAAGAGCGGATTATACGCGCTTTGAAGCAGGCTGACGGGAACCGGAAGGTCGCCGCCGAACTGCTTGGAATAGGCAGAACAACACTCTATAACAAGCTGGAAGAATATGGATTGAAGTATAAATTTGAGCAATCATAGCCCGCAATTCGCTGAAAATGGCTATCTTTGCATGACATATTAGAAGGTAACGGCGATTGGCAGAGCCTTTTGCCGCCTATATATAACATAAGACCGCAAGGCGTTTCGAGCGAAAATCTGGTAAATTGACACTACGGAGACGATTGCGTGATGCTTATGCTATGCCTACGCATAGCGTGCATTCACGTACTCTCCGTAAAAGGCTTTACCAGAGCCGTCGCTTGAAAGTAGTGTGATTTGCACGCTACTTTTTTGCCCTTGCCCAACGAAAGGAAACGATAATGGGTAAAGTACAGATTCTTGCCGTCCTCACGATGGACGGTTGTCAAAGCTCCGAGTTATGTTGCAAAGCGTATAAGGAACTGCGCCTTGAAGATTGCGGTATCAATGAGATAAGGGAAAACGCCCTTTATCATATCACACCGGATTATTCCATCTCCATGCTTGACGAATGGCGGAAATCCACAACAGACATCTGCTATCTGGCGGAAGTCACTCCTGAAAAAGCGGACTACATCAACGGGCTGCTGCGTATGCGTGTGGTGGATGAAATCATACTTTACACGATTCCTTTCATTGCCGGAACGGGAAAGCGTTTCTTCCAATCCGCCTTGCCGCAGGAACAATGGACGCTGACCTCACAGAAGGTGTACCGCAACGGAGTGGTCCGCCATATCTATAAAGCGTGCGTTTGATGTCCATAAAATGGACGAATGTTCAGCAAATGAACACTTTAAGCTGAATACAATTCCTTTCAGATAAATAAATCGCGAAATTATCACTCTGAAATCCAGCACCTTGCAGAGAGCGTGCCGGATTTTTTATTTTATGGACACGCTTTTTGCCAATCATATTCATGTGCGCATACCGAAAAACAGAGTGTAAAATTTCAAAATTGACAGGACATGAATTATTTCTTATTGACGGAAACCGAGTTCTTCCGTCGTATAAACGAAGCCGGGGACTGCAATATGGAAACGGCATACACGGCTTTCGCCACGCAAGTGATCGAACTATGCAACGGCAATGTGGACACCAACCGCACCATCATCGCGCTGGCTTACATTGAAATCGAGTTGCAGCACCATCCCGTGCGCAATCTTCCCGAAGAAAAGAGGGAGGTTGCAGCCTACATCAGCAAGGCACTCTCTTTCGTTAGGAAGATGCAGAAGTTCCTTGCCGCTCCCCAAGTGCCACCACTAATCCCCATCCGTACATCCTCCGACAACACAACCGAAAGTCCCGCTCCACCCCTGCAATGGACGGGCAACGCCATCGACCTCGTGGAACTTATCTACGGCATCAACGAGATGGGCTGCATCAACAACGGCAACATGCCGCTTAAACAGCTCGCCCCGCTCCTCTACAAGATTTTCGGGGTCGAATCAAAGGACTGCTACCGCTTCTATATCGACATCAAACGCCGGAAGAACGAAAGCCGCACCTATTTCCTTGACAGGATGCAGGAGAAACTGAACGAGAGGATGCTCCGCGACGAGGAAATGGAACGTTTGAGAAAATAATCCTGTACCAATGATGAATCAGGGGGTGACGTTATGCCACTCTCTGATTTTTTGGTACGCTCGGCATGAGCATTGTCTAACGGGTGAAAGTCCCGAGCAAGCCCTAATAGCGGGAATTGCATAGTCAAAGGCAAGGGTGTCCATCGCAAGGTGGAATCTGAAGGAAGCCCAAGACAAACATCTGACCTAACGAACAGAAACTTCATATAAGGCATATGACCGTGGATAAGATTGCCAAACAAATCAAAGTCCCATAGCTATTCGGAACGGTTGGTGTAAATGAAGTAGGTATAAGATGGAAAGACAATGCCCTTATCCGAGGAGGTCTTGCGGACGCATGGTGAAGATGATGTATTCGATGTACCATGACGGAGTAAAGCTTGTCGTGAGAAGTCAGCAGAGGTCATAGTACCCAAGGCACGGGTTGCCTAAAGGGAAGGACTGAATCGTGCAGTACAATAGTAAATGACTGCTACCTTGAGAGTCTTTTGTAGTCAGATGTCCGAAAAGGAACTCTCTATTCACACGATAGGACGGAATCCGACAATAGAATAGAAGTGACGTATCTCGAAGGGATGGCTGAAAACAACTTGTCACACGCCGTGAGGTGTAAAAGCACGAAACCGCCGTATGCCGAACGGCACGTACGGTGGTGTGGGAGGTCGGTAAATGTGAAAGTAGGAGGTAAATGCCTTTTATGAATAACATTTACCTCCTACCCAATTAGGTTTTGTACCTGCCGTGCAGATACATTTCGTTATCTATTCGCCCGAAAACCAGCGAAAAGCACTATCTTTGTACCCACATTACAGAATTGTATATGAGCATAGACAACCTCGACATAGTAAAACGGCTGATAGCCGAAAAAGAATGCGGACGGGTGGAGTTCAAGGAAACCACCGGACAGTTGGAGCGCGGCATGGAAACGCTTTGTGCTTTCCTTAACGGAGAAGGCGGCACGGTATTGTTCGGTGTCACCGACAAGGGAAAAATCATCGGACAGGACGTGAGCGACAAAACCAAGCGGGATATAGCGGACGCAGTCTGGCGTATCGAGCCTTTTGCCACAGTTGAAGTTTCTTATACTGAAATACCAGACACCGGCAAAAGCGTCATCGCACTGTCTGCGGAAGAACGGTTTTGCGGTATGAAACGTTTGGGAGAGCGGGCTGTGTTCCTATCAACCGACACCGAAAGTTGATGCGTGGCAGTATGCTCGAATAACCACTTCACCCCAAATGTTTTATGACCGCATGTTATGCACAGGCATTTTTTTTATTATCTTTGCACAAATTTAATAATTAATACTTATGTATTCTGTTTCATTTGCATTCTACTTCAGACCTTAGGCTACTATCTAAGTGATAGACAGTCCATCCATTAATATTATCGAATGGTGTGTTGTTATCTTTTATAGCAATACAGTCATAGGTTATTTATCTATGTTATAAAGATTTGTATCAAAACTTTATTTCTGTGGATTGAATACTGTCTTATCACTTCCTTGTGATTTGAACCCAAGTATTCATTTTCAAGAAATAAGTAATGATAAAAAATAAACTGCCCGTTAGATTCACGGGGCAACATTTTACTATTGATAAAGTGCTGATTGCTGATGCAATTAAAATTGCTAAAATAAATGAAACCGATACTGTTCTCGACATTGGGGCAGGAAAAGGCTTTATAACTGTTCATTTAGTTCGTCAATGTATAAACGTGATTGCAATAGAAAATGATAAATCTCTATTGTGCATTTTAAAAAATAAGTTTGCCAACAATTACAATGTCAAGATTATTGATTGTGATTTTAGGGGTTACACTATACCAAAAAGAAATTTTAAAGTTGTGTCTAACATACCTTTCAGAATAACTTCTGATATTTTAAAATCCTTGATGTTTGATTGTGTTGAGCATTTTATGGGTGGTTCGTTGATAATGCAACTTGAACCTGCCGAAAAGTTATTTTCAGAAAAAGTATTCAACCCATATATTGTATTTTATCATACTTTTTTTGATTTAAAACTTATGTATGAAATATCTCAAGAAAGTTTTTTGCCACCACCAAAAGTCAAGTCAGCACTTTTAAGGATTGAAAGAAGAAAAATGCATATAGGTTATGAATTGAAAGGAAAATATCTGAAATTTATCACTTGCTTGTTACATAAACCCGATTTGCCAGTCAGAACAGTCTTGAAGACACTATTCAGAAAAAATCAAGTCAGAGGAATTAGTGAAAAGTACGGAATAAATCTTAATTGTCAAATTGTAAGTCTGTCTGCAAATCAGTGGAAATGTTGTTTTATGGAAATGTTGGATAAAGTTCCAGAAAAGTATCATCCCACATAATTGTTTGTTGACCCGGGGCGGTTGCATGCTTGTGCATAACAAAGATATATGCGTCCGTTCTCTTACAAAGGACGGGCTTACCAGCGAGTGGAAAGCGCGACATCCACCATGCCGCAGGAGATGTATAACCAATATCTGATACAGCGGGGCGGGAAATACGCTTGGGAAGCAATAACAAATCCTGACCTTAAAATATCTGACCTTGACGAACATGCCGTCATTAGTGCTGTACGCGGGGGAATCAGAAGCGGTCGTTTACCTGAAGCAACCATAAGGGAAGACCTGCCGACCATTCTCGAAAAATTCAGTCTGTTGCATGACGGGAAACTTAACAATGCTTCAGCAGTGCTGCTCGGTCGTGATTTTTATTATTATCCCCAATGCCTGCTCCGTCTGGCGCGTTTCAAAGGCACGACGAAAGACGAGTTTATAGACAATCAACGTGTCACCGGGAATATCTACGCACTGCTGGATGCGGCAATGGCGTTTTTTTTCAAGCATCTCTCCCTTTCCGGAAAGATAGAGGGGCTATACCGTGAGGAGGAACTGGAAATACCTTACAAGGCTTTGAGGGAGTGCTGCACAAACGCCTTGTGCCACCGCTCGTACCACCGTCCCGGAAGCTCGGTTGGGATAGCCATCTATGACGACCGTGTGGAAATAGAGAACAGCGGAACATTTCCACCTGACATGACAATGGAAAAGCTGTTAAGCGGTCATAATTCAGAACCGCAAAACCTGATCATAGCGAATGTATTGTATAAAAGCGAGGTCTTGGAAAGCTGGGGAAGGGGCATCGGGCTTATTATAAGCGAGTGCCAGCGTGTAGGCATTCCTGATCCGGAATTCCATACGGACGGAAACAGCGTATGGGTTATTTTCCGCTATGTCCGGAAAGCTGTGGGGTACAACCCGACAGTCACCCCACAGTCGCCCGACAGTTACCCCGCAACCACCCCACAAGTGGGAAAAGTGTTGTCCGCAATCGAGAAACAGACGCTCTCGACAAAAGAGATTATGGGTATAATCGGATTGAAAGACAAAAGCAATTTCTTGGAACTCTACCTATATCCTGCAATAAGGCTGGATTTGGTGGAGCCGATTTACCCGGAAAAGCCTAAACACCCACGACAGAAATACCGCCTTACAGAGAAAGGCTTGGAATTGTTGAAACAGTAATAGGCATGGCGAAAAAGAAGAAGAAACAGCAGGGACACTATTGCCGTATCTGCGGTGACTACAAGGCGAACGAGAAGTTCAGCGGCAAAGGTCACGCACAACATATCTGCAAGAGTTGCATGTCCGCCATGCGCAGCGGCAAGAATCCGGAGGATATTCTGCCGGAGCCGTTACCCGTGAGCCGTGAAACGACACGCTTCAAGAAACTGGACAAAGAGGGAAAAGCCGTGTTAAAGGCGTTTATCACTGAATCCGTAACCGAATACTGGCAGGAAAACAGGCAGATACCGTTTGCGGAAAGTTTCTCCGAACTTAAAAAATATATCATCGGAACTTATGATGAGGAATGCGGCATACTCCTGAAAGATGACGCAGAACTGAAGACCTACTTTCAGACGCATACGATAACGACCATAAACAAATTGCTGAAAGAGGAAAATCCGGAAAACTTCAGGTAAAGATAACGGGCGGAACAAGGTATCAAACTTGTCCCGCCCGTTTTCGTTGCCGCCTGCCGGCTATTTCTGCTGCAACAGATGTTTCAGATTTTCGTCATTAGCGATGCGTTCCAACTCCTCCTGAACAATCTGTTTCACCTCCTCCTTGATACGCCTGTAATTCGCCTGCACTGTTTCCTTCATACAGTCGTTGCCGTCCTCATCCGTGAAGTCGGTAATGACAGGTATCGGCTTGTAGGCTTTCTCCTCGCGCTTGACCTTCTCGGCATCCACGACAATCTCACAGTGGAAAATCTTCTGCTCTATACGCTCGTTGAAATTGTCTGATACCGAACCGACAAACATGCCCTGCGTAAGCCCGGAAATCTTGCTCGGCGGGATAAGCGCGTCCATCTGCGTGTTGATGGAGGTGGAAACATCCTGCCGGTTGATGGAAATGGACTGCCGTTTCTGCAACACCTTTCCGAACCGTTCGGATAGCGTCTTGGCGGTTTCGCCCACCACCTGACCGGAGAAGATATTGCCGACTGTATTCATCACGACTTTGGCTTCTTTATCGCCATAGTCGCGCACCAACTGGCTGAAATCCTGAAAACCCAGACACACGGCAACCTTGTTGCTTCGCGCGGTGGCGATAAGGTTGTCCAACCCCTTGAAGTATATCGTCGGAAGCTCGTCGATGATGACCGACGACTTCAACATCCCTTTCTTGTTGATGAGCTTCACGATACGGGAATTATACAGACCGAGAGCCGCCCCGTAAATGTTCTGACGGTCCGGATTGTTGCCCACACAGAGGATTTTCGGCTCTTCGGGATTGTTGATGTCCAGCGTGAACTCGCTGTCCGACATCACCCAATAGAGCTGCGGGGAAATCATCCTCGACAGCGGAATTTTCGCCGATGCAATCTGCCCCATCAACTGCTCGGCAGCCCCTCCGAGCCATGCATCCATAAAAGGAGAAAGATAGTTCTCCAGTTCCGGGTAAGAGGTCAGTATCGGAAAAATATCCTCGTAACGGCGGTTCAGGAACTCGATGGCATGGGGGAACGTGCAATACTTGCCGTTCTGAAAAATTTTGAGATACCAGATGATAGCCGCGAAAAGGATGATGGGCGATTCCACAAAAAAGTCGCCCTGTTTCTGCACCCAACTCTTGTTTAAGTTGAGCATGATGGTGTACGCGCTCTCGTAAGCGTCCGTAATATCCTCCATGAAATCCGGGTGAATGGGGTTGCAACGGTGGCTGCGTCGCGGGTCGTCGAAGTTTATCACGTAGAACTTCGGCTTCACCTTGTATCCCTCCGGGTGGTTGAGCAGATGATTATAGGCTATCGTGGACAAGTCACTGAATTTGAAATCATAGACATACATCGAGAAGCCCTTCTCAATCTGTTGTTTGATGAAACTGTTTACCACCGCGTATGACTTTCCGCTGCCCGGCGTACCCAAAACGATGGAGGCACGGAACGGATTCACGACATTGATCCAGCCGTTGTTCCAACGTTTCCTGTAATAAAAGCGTGTGGGCAGGTTTACCGAATACTCGCTTTCGATAAGCCGTGTTTCCTGCATGAAGCTCTCGTTCTCGTTGTTGAACACGTCATCCATGAGGTTGTGTTTCAACAGGCGGCTCATCCACAGACCGCCCATCAGCAGGCATACATAGCCTGTGCCTACGGTCAGCGCGTAAAGCCCCGTCACCGCTTCAACCGGCAGCGGCAATGCCAGTATCCACCAGTTGAGGAAGAACAGCACGAACCCTGTGGCAAGTGCCGTCCAGATCCTTCCCCAAGTGATTTTCTCTCCCTTGACACCCTTCGTCCCCAGACAGGACAGGGCAAGGAGGAGGACGGCGAACAGTTTCGTGTAGAGGATGGAACGGAACAGCCCCGCCGTGTGGTTGAAATTCATCAGGATTCTGTCCACCACGCCGATGTCCACGCTCCAGAGCCGTATGGCTTCATAGCAGAACCAGTACACGTTCATGACCACTAAAATAATACTCACGGCACGCAGAAAATCCATGATTTTCGCCAATGCCCTCAAATCGTCTTCTTGTTGTGACATAGATTGAAAAATTTTGATTGTTGATACTTCCGGTTACATTCCCAAGCCCTTGCCCTTGCGCTTCTTCTTTTTCCTCTTGCGCAGCATCGCCCGGATAAAGGCTTCCTCCTCGGCATCCACAGCCGGACCTTCGGGAGTGAGCAGACCGATACCGCCCGCCGTGTACTCGTGGTCGGATGCGGTCTGTCCGCGCATATCCTCTCCTGTTTCCACCGGAACGGAAAGCGGAATAGGCGGCTGTCCGGCGTAAGGCAGCGTGAAGTGTTCCTGCAAGGCGTTGGCGGAAAGTTCCTTGCCCATGCGCGAGCCGTTCAGCACGCAGCCCGTGCGGTGGTCGATGAACGTGGCTCCGTAGATGCGTCCTTCCTCCGTGTAGCGCAGCACGGTGTCGATACCCTTCTCCTTGAGCCGCGAAACGAACTTCTCCTTGTCATACGTGCCTTCAAGCACGGAAAGGACGATGCGTTTCGTCATGTCAGCGAGTTTCCGGTCCTTAATCTCCTGCTTGGAACGGGCAAATTTCTTCTGCACGGCATCATAGCCTGCGGACTTCCCAAAAAGCGAGGATTTGAACGGGTTGCCCGTCTTGTTTCCGGCATCATCGGTGACGGAATAGACCAGCCCGTGATACTCCCGTCCGCGCACGTTGCCCTGCGCTTCCTCCACCGTCATATTATATAAGGAAAGGAGGGCGCGGTATTCGCCCATCGTCTGGAAACGGTACTGTCCGTTCAACGCTTTGAGGGTATTCCCGACCTGCCTTTTCACGTCGCCCGCCGAAGCGTCCACCTTGCGCAGCGGATTTTCCAGCCGTAGGTTCTTACGCTCCGCCGGGTGCAGCCCGTACTTCCGTTCCAGTTCCCTGCGGATGCGGTCACTGCGGCGGAAAAGGAAATCCTGATTGAGCCGCCTGCCTTTCTCGTCCACATTGATTGTCACGATGTGCAGGTGGTGGCGGTCTATGTCCTCGTGCTTGACAACAAGGTACGGCTGGTTCCCGTAGCCGAGTTTCTCCAGATACTCGCGTGCGATGTCCTGCAATTCCGTATCGGTCAGCACGTCGTCGGGATGCGGGTTGAGCGAGATATGGAGTACCGGTTTCTCCACCCTCGTATGCTCCGGCATACAGGCGAGAAAGCCCTCCATCGCCTTGCGTATGTCCACCGTCCCCGTGCCGTCATTGTAGATGCGGTTGGTGGTGAGCAGCCGCCCTTTCGCCTCGTTGATCTTTTCCCCGTTGTAGGCAAGCGCGCCGTACAGCGACTTTCCTACACTGATTTTTGCGACCATTTCGCCTCCATTTCTCTCGACAATTCCACAATCTGACGGCTCAGTTTCACGAGTTCGACGGTCTGCTGCTCCAGCTTGTAGAGCAACGCCATCGCCTTTTTCTCGGAAAAATGCAGCCTGAGTTCCTTCACGACTTGGTTGTAGTTCGTGCCTACCGCGCGGAACTGCACATGGAAATCGGACAGTCTGGTGTAATAATCCACCAGCGTCCTGTCCACTTTCAGCACCCTGAACGGCTGCCCGAAGAAGTGCGCCTTGATGAAAACCGACTTGGCGTAAACGCCCGACTTCTCGAACATGGCGAGGAAACGGTTGTGTTCCTCCTCGTTGAAACGGACGGTGTAACGGAACACCGCCGGATCAAGTTTGGGATTTCTCCCGGTCTTGTTTCTTTTCTCTTTCATATAAACTTTGGATTTAGCGGATGGACGGCATAAGCCGCCGCTTGGGGTACAGACACCGCAGGTTTGAAAGGCTTCCCGACTTCGGAGAGGAAGCCCGCCCCCTGCAAGGGCAAGTGCTTTTCGTGGCTGCTCAAAACGTTTTGAGCGGCTGAAAAGACATCTTGCTATGTTCAGGTGAACATAAAAATCCGTCGGGGACGGATTGGGGATGATTCCTTTCAAACTCCGGGCTGCGCCACCTGCGGCGTACCCTGCCGTTCGGGTGCAAAGTTACGCCCTTAAGGCGATGTCCGACAGAGGCTTGACCCGGACAATCAGTGCCAACCGGCGCAACGTGCTGCCACTTGCCGGAGAAGTGATACAAGTTCCAAAATATCCTTGTTTATTTGCAGTGTGATTCGGATGTGGGACTGAAAATACACTCCTTCCGCCAGATGTTCGGACAGCAATCCGGGCATCAATCCAAACGGTTGAAAACAGGTGTATGTATTCAGATAGTTTTCCAAGCACACGTCCGTGCGGACGGATAAAAGCATGGACGGTTGGACAAACCGATGAATACCCGCAGGCACAGCCGGATTAAGGAGTGAATAAATAAATGAATGGGAGCGCGTGCGTACGTACTAATGGCAATACGCTACCGCCACCGGACAGATGTATAACCAAATAAATTATCAGACAAATGAAAGAAGCAACTTATGTGGCAATCTCCACGCAGAAAGGTGGAGCGGGTAAGACAACCCTGACGGTGCTTGTAGCAAGCTACCTGCACTATGTGAAAGGCTACAACGTAGCCGTGGTGGACTGCGATTTTCCGCAGTACAGTATCCATGATATGCGCAAGCGCGACATGAAAGCCGTCATGGAGGACGGGCATTACAAGGTGATGGCGTATGAGCAGCTCAAACGGCTGAAGAAGAACCCGTACACCATCAGATGCAGCCGTGCGGAAGATGCGGTAAAGACCGCCGAAAATCTGGTGGCAGCGCAGCCCGACCTTGATTTCGTGTTCTTCGACCTGCCGGGAACCATCAACAATGCCGATGTGGTGCAGACCATTTCCAAAATGGACTACATCTTCACGCCCATCATCGCCGACCGTGTGGTGATGGAGAGTTCCATCAAGTTCGCCACCGTTATCAACGAACAGATGATAAGCACGGGTAAGTCCGGCATCAAAGGGATTTACCTCGTGTGGAACATGGTGGACGGGCGCGAAAAGACGGAGCTTTACAAGGCATACGACAAGGTCTGTGCCGAGTTCGCCCTGCCCATTCTGGAAACACATCTGCCGGACAGCAAGCGTTTCCGCAAGGAGACGGCGGCAGAACGCAAGGCGGTATTCCGCTCCACGGCGTTTCCGGCGGACAAAATACTGGTACGCGGCAGCAACCTCGACAAACTCGTCGATGAGATTCTCGGCATCATCAAAAACTGAACGGCATGGCAAAGAAAACAAGAATCGAGGACATCGACAGCGAAGCCGTAATCAACTCATTTCGACTGGACGATACAAGCATTCCGCCGGAAGCGAGAAGCACGGACGGGAACGCTCCTGTCCCACCTCCGAAAGAAGCGATACAAGAAGCCGTTTCTCCACCCGCCTCGCACTCCAAAGAGGAGCCGGAACGCAGGCGCAGGAACAGCAAGCCGGAAAAATTGGATTATGACACAGTATTCATATGCGGTTCCAATATCACGGCAAGGCTCGGCAAGCAGGTCTATATCCGCAAGGAGTACCACGACCGCATACAGAAGATGCTTCATGTAATCGGAGGCAACGAAGTGACTATCGCGGCATTTCTTGACAACGTGCTGACACACCATTTCACGCTGTTCCAAGACGAGATAGCCGAATCGTTCAAACGGCACATGGAATCCTATAATTTATAAACACTCAAAAACAACAAAGAAGTATGAAAAGAACAAATAAGAACCGTCAGGCTGAGTATCTGCAAACAGGAAAGAGTGAAAGAACCGCTGTCCGTGCAGCAAAGTGTGTAACCGACTACGGGCAGGAAAATACCGACGTTGACTTCCGCAAGGATAAAGGCAGAGACAAACCGCTCTCGACTTTCCTGCAAGCATCGGAAATCAAAACGCGGCAATGTATATACATCAGCCGAGAAATTCATGAGAAAGTCGCTATCGTTACCAGTCGGATGGGAAACGGTTTGAGCATCGGCAAGTTTGTGGATAACATCCTCCGCGACCATTTCCGACAATACGGGCAGCAGTACATGGAACAGATTGAAAACGCCCAAAAAGTAAGATTATGACAAAGGCGTTTTTAATCGTATCGGTTGCTTGCAACGTGTGGTTTCTGTTTCTGCTGTTCTATGACCGCATCATGGACACGAAGCTCATCCGTTTCTTCAGACATATTGCCGGGCTGTGGCGGTCATTGGACAGTACGGTGGCAGAGCAAGGAAAGGATAAGGAAATACCTCACGCAGACACCTCGGACATCATTGGCAAGAGCCGTTTCAAGATGGCATCGACCCGGACAACCGCTGCCATACCGACGCAAGAAGCCGCCACTTCGGAAAAAGGCATTGAGCTGTCGGAGGAAGAGGCTACTTTTGACGACGGAAACACGGAAACCGTCTCACGCCCGACACAAGTACCGGAGGACAAACTCGATGAAACCTTCACGAGCATCCCGCCCTCGGAACTGGAGTACGGAGAAGATGAACCGGAGGATGAAGAACCAGACAAAAAGCAGGCTTCGGGAAGTAGCTTCGAGGATATTGACATGGCAGTACACACCATACGGAAGGAATCACCATCCGATGAGGAAATGCGACACGCCGGAAAGGTCATGACGGAACTGGACGGGACAGAGCTTTTCACAAGAATAACGGAACGCCTGACCGATGAAGCAATGAGCGAGAGGCTTGCAAAGGCGATGGCAGTTTTCGTGGACACGGTGAACATGACCGTGACACAACAAAAGGAAAAGGTGTTCGTGATTCCCGACAACATCGAGGAGTTCGACTTCCGAAACTATGTATAACAACTAAAAAAGAATGGAAATGAAAACGTAAAATGACGACACCCACGCGCACGGCGGTACAAGGTACAGCGAACCCGCAACGGACAGCCCCAAGTCCGTAGAAACAAACGGGCAACCACTAAAACCAAAGTAAAGTAATCAAGTATCAACCGCCCGAAAAAGGACTATCCACCCTTTGGACGGCACAAAAAAGAACAGTTTATGAACAAGAACATCAGACAAAAGTTAATCATCGCTGCGGCACTTATGATTGCCGCAACCGCCTCCGCTTTCGCACAGGGAAACGGTCTGGCTGGCATCAACGAAGCCACCTCTATGGTGAGTTCGTATTTCGACCCCGGCACGAAATTAATCTACGCCATCGGCGCGGTAGTCGGGCTTATCGGTGGCGTGAAAGTGTACGGAAAATTCTCGTCCGGAGACCCGGACACCTCGAAGACCGCCGCCTCGTGGTTCGGGGCTTGTATCTTCTTGATTGTCGCCGCCACTATCCTGCGCTCATTCTTCCTTTAATAAACAATGTATGGCTGAATACCCGATAAACAAGGGTATCGGTCGTCCGGTCGAGTTCAAGGGTTTGAAGGCTCAGTACCTCTTCATATTCTGCGGAGGTCTGCTGGCTCTCTTCGTCCTGTTCGTCATCCTCTACATGGTCGGCATCGACCAGTGGATATGTATCGGCTTCGGCGCGGCATCGTCTTCCGTCCTCGTATGGCAGACCTTCGCGCTGAACGCCCGGTACGGCGAACACGGGCTGATGAAGTTGGGAGCGGTAAGGAGCCATCCCCGATACCTTATCAACCGGCGGCGGATCACCCGATTATTCAAACGGCAACGAAAGGAAGAAACGACATGAGAAATACATCCAAAATGACAACACTGGAAAACAAGTTCCCCCTGCTGGCGGTGGAGCATGGCTGCATCATTTCCAAAGACGCCGACATCACGGTGGCTTTTGAGGTGGAACTGCCGGAGCTTTACACCGTGACGGGCGCGGAGTATGAGGCGATACACGGCTGCTGGTGCAAGGCAATCAAGGTGCTGCCGGACTTCTGCGTCGTACATAAGCAGGACTGGTTCATCAAGGAACGCTACAAGCCGGAATTACAGAAGGACGACATGAGTTTTCTGAGCCGCTCCTTTGAACGCCACTTCAACGAGCGTCCGTACCTGAAACATTCCTGCTATCTCTACCTGACCAAGACGACGAAGGAGCGTAACCGGATGCAGAGCAACTTCAGCACGCTGTGCCGTGGGCATATCATCCCGAAGGAGCTGGACAAGGAAACCGCCGGGAAGTTCATGGAAGCTGCCGAACAGTTCGAGCGCATCATGAACGACAGCGGCTTTGTCAGGCTGCGCCGCCTCTCCTCCGACGAGCTTGTCGGGACGGAGAAGTCCGCCGGACTGATAGAGCGTTACTTCTCGCTCATGCCCGAAGGCGACACGACCTTACAGGACATCGACCTCTCGGCAAAAGAAATGCGCATCGGCGACAACCGCCTGTGCCTGCACACCCTCTCCGATGCTGAGGATATGCCCGGAAAGGTGGCGACTGACATCCGCTACGAGAAACTCTCTACGGATCGAAGCGACTGCCGCCTATCCTTCGCCTCCCCCGTGGGGCTGCTGCTCTCCTGCAACCACATCTACAACCAGTATGTGATTATCGACAACAGTGAAGAGAACCTTCAAAAATTCGAGAAGTCTGCGAGGAATATGCAGTCGCTATCCCGCTATTCAAGGAGCAACAGCATCAACCGCGAGTGGATAGACCAGTACCTGAACGAAGCCCATTCCTACGGGCTGACCTCGGTACGGGCGCATTTCAACGTCATGGCATGGAGCGATGACGCGGAGGAGCTGAAGCATATCAAGAACGATGTAGGCAGCCAGCTCGCCAGCATGGAGTGCGTACCCCGCCACAACACCGTCGACTGCCCGACACTCTACTGGGCGGCAATGCCCGGCAACGCGGCGGACTTCCCGGCGGAAGAGAGTTTCCACACCTTCATCGAGCAGGCGGTGTGCCTCTTCACGGAGGAAACCAACTACCGCAATTCGCTCTCGCCCTTCGGCATCAAGATGGTGGACAGGCTCACGGGAAAACCGTTGCACCTCGACATCAGCGACCTGCCGATGAAGCGGGGCATCACCACCAACCGCAACAAGTTCGTGTTGGGTCCTTCGGGCAGTGGCAAGTCGTTTTTCATGAACCACCTCGTGAGGCAATACTACGAACAGGGTACGCACGTGGTATTGGTGGACACGGGAAACTCCTATCAGGGCTTGTGCGAGATGATCCGGCGCAAGACAAACGGGGCGGACGGCGTGTACTTCACCTACACGGAGGAGAAACCGATTTCATTCAACCCGTTCTACACCGATGATTACGTGTTCGACGTGGAGAAGAAGGACAGCATCAAGACATTGCTGCTGACGCTCTGGAAGTCGGAGGACGACAAAGTGACGAAGACGGAAAGCGGCGAACTGGGCAGTGCGGTGAACGCCTATATCGAGCGTATCAGGGCCGACCGGAGCATCGTCCCCTCGTTCAACACCTTCTACGAGTATATGCGTGACGACTACCGCCGCGAACTGGCGGAACGTGAGATAAAGGTGGAGAAGTCCGATTTCAACATCGACAATATGCTCACCACCATGCGGCAGTATTACCGGGGCGGACGCTACGACTTCCTGCTCAACTCCACGGAGAACATAGACCTGCTCGGCAAGCGGTTCATCGTCTTCGAGATTGACAGTATAAAAGAAAATCGCGAACTTTTCCCGGTCGTGACCATCATCATCATGGAAGCCTTCATCAACAAGATGCACCGTCTGAAAGGCGTAAGGAAACAGCTGATAGTGGAAGAGGCTTGGAAGGCTCTATCTTCGGCGAACATGGCTGAGTACCTGCGCTATATGTACAAGACCGTGCGCAAGTATTACGGGGAGGCAATCGTGGTGACGCAGGAGGTGGACGACATCATCTCCTCGCCCGTGGTCAAGGAGAGCATCATCAACAATTCCGACTGCAAGATACTCCTCGACCAGCGGAAGTACATGAACAAGTTTGATGCCATACAGTCCCTGTTGGGGCTGACGGAGAAGGAGAAGTCGCAGATACTCTCCATCAACATGGCGAACAACCCGTCAAGGCTCTACAAGGAAGTCTGGATCGGACTGGGCGGCACGCAGTCGGCGGTCTATGCCACCGAAGTTAGTGCTGAAGAGTATCTGGCGTACACCACCGAAGAAACGGAAAAAGTAGAGGTGTACCGTCTGGCGGAACAGCTGGGCGGTGACATCGAAGCCGCCATCCGGCAGCTTGCCGAAAGACGGAGAAACAAGGAATAGGCAATAAGTAAAAACAGATTCATCAACTAAAAAAGAAAATGCGTATGAGTATATCAAGAACGAAAATGCTGCAAGTCAGCAAGTGTTTAATCGGGCTGGCGGTCATGGTGCTGCAATCCTGCGATGTAGCGGACAACCGCCGTGACCTGCTTTGCGGGAACTGGGAAAGCGTAGAGGGCAAGCCCGACGTGCTTATCTACAAGGAGGGCGAAGCCTATAAGGTGACGGTATTCAAGCGGAGCGGTCTGCGCCGTAAGCTGAAACCGGAAACCTATCTCTTGCAGGAGGAGAACGGCAACCTGTTCATAAACACCGGATTCCGTATCGACGTGTCCTACAACGAGGCGACGGACATCCTGACCTTCTCGCCGAACGGGGACTATGTGCGCGTGAACCCGAAACCAGACCATCCGATAAGCGAACAATAACGATAACCACTAAAATCCAAAGTAACATGAGAACAAGAATAACACTTATTATCTGCCTGTGCCTGTTCCTCGCGGGCAGGGCAAGCGCACAGTGGGCGGTGATAGACCCGTCCAACATCGCGCAGAGCATCGTGAATACCTCCAAGAACGTGGTACACACTTCCACGACCGCCCAGAATATGATAAAAAATTTTCAAGAGACGGTAAAGATTTACGAGCAGGGCAAGAAGTATTACGATGCACTCAAATCCGTGAACAATCTGGTCAAGGACGCCCGGAAGGTGCAGCAGACCATCCTGATGGTGGGCGACATTACCGACACCTATGTGACCAGCTTCCAGAAGATGATGCGTGACGACAACTTCACGGTGGAGGAACTGGGAGCCATCGCCTTCGGCTACACCAAGCTGTTGGAGGAATCCAATGATGTGCTGACGGAACTGAAGAACGTGGTGAACATCACCACGCTCTCCATGACGGACAAGGAGCGCATGGATGTGGTGGAACGCTGCTACTCCAAGATGAAGCGTTACCGCAACCTCGTGAGCTACTACACCAACAAGAACATCAGCGTGAGCTACCTGCGTGCAAAGAAGAAGAACGACCTCGACCGCATCATGGGGCTGTACGGGAACATGAACGAAAGATACTGGTAGCCTATGAATTTTGACAACCTTCACCAGATTCTGCGCTCGCTCTACGAGCAGATGATGCCGCTATGCGGGGACATGGCGGGCGTGGCGAAAGGCATCGCCGGGCTGGGTGCGCTGTTCTACGTCGCCTACCGGGTGTGGCAGTCGCTGGCGAGAGCCGAACCGATAGACGTGTTCCCCATGCTCCGCCCGTTTGCGATAGGCTTGTGCATCATGTTCTTTCCGACGGTGGTACTGGGTACGATAAACAGCATCATGTCGCCCGTCGTGCAGGGTACGGCAAAGATGCTGGAGGCGGAAACGCTGGACATGAACCGATACCGTGAGCAGAAGGACAAACTGGAATACGAGGCGATGATGCGCAACCCCGAAACCGCCTACCTCGTGTCGAACGAGGAGTTTGACAAGCAACTGGAGGAACTGGGCTGGTCGCCCGGCGACATGGTGACGATGGCGGGGATGTACATCGAGCGCGGGATGTACAACATGAAGAAGGGCATCCGCGACTTCTTCCGCGAGATACTGGAACTGATGTTCCAAGCCGCCGCCCTCGTGATAGATACCATCCGTACGTTCTTCCTCGTGGTGCTGGCGATACTCGGTCCGATAGCCTTCGCCATATCGGTGTGGGACGGCTTCCAAAGCACGCTCACGCAATGGATATGCCGTTACATACAGGTTTATCTGTGGCTGCCCGTGTCGGATATGTTCAGCACCATACTGGCGAAGATACAGGTACTGATGCTGCAAAGCGACATCGAACGGATGCAGGCTGACCCGAACTTCTCGCTGGATTCGAGCGACGGGGTGTACATCGTCTTCATGATAATCGGCATCATCGGCTACTTCACCATCCCAACGGTGGCAGGCTGGATTATCCAAGCCGGCGGCATAGGAAGCTACGGCCGCAACGTGAACCAGACGGCAGGACGAGCCGGAAGCATGGCGGGCAGCGTGGCGGGTGCAGCCGCAGGCAACATGGTCGGACGTGCCGGGAAACTGCTGAAATAAAGGTATGGATTACGAGATTGGTATTCGCCTGAAAGCAACATACGTATGTAACCCATCACGACATACGTATGCAGTAGCCTATTACATACGTATGTAGCAGCTCATCACATACGTATGCAGCAATCCATTACATACGTATGTAGCAAGTGGTCGCATACTAATCCGATTGACAAAACGATTAAGAACCGAAAAATAAAATCAAACAATGGAATTTAAGTCACTCAAAAACATCGAATCATCGTTCAGGCAGATACGCCTGTTCGGTATCGTCTTCCTCTCGCTGTGCGCCGTGATAACGGTATGGAGCGTGTGGAGTTCCTACCGCTTTGCGGAGCGGCAACGGGAAAAGATTTACGTGCTGGACAACGGCAAGTCGCTGATGCTGGCTCTCTCACAGGACTTGTCGCAGAACCGTCCGGCGGAGGCAAGGGAACACGTGCGCCGCTTCCACGAGCTTTTCTTCACACTCTCACCCGAAAAGAGCGCGATAGAGCATAACGTGAAACGTGCCCTGCTATTAGCGGACAAAAGCGTGTACAACTACTATTCGGACTTCGCCGAGAAGGGGTACTACAACCGCATCATCGCCGGGAACATCAATCAAGTGCTGAAAGTGGACAGCGTGGTGTGCGACTTCAACGGCTATCCCTACCGTGCCGTGACCTACGCCACGCAGAAAATCATCCGGCAAAGCAACGTCACCGAGCGCAGCCTCGTGACCACGTGCCGCCTCTTGAACTCGTCCCGTTCGGACGACAATCCCAACGGTTTCACCATCGAGGGATTCACCATCATCGAGAACAAGGATTTACAAACCATCAAAAGGTAACGGACATGAAGAAAATCAGGAAATCATTTTGGCATGCGTACTGGAAGCTCCACGACAAAAAGAAAATGCTGGTGGCAAGGCTCAAAGGCTATCTGGACGGTTTGCCCCCGAAGACACGCAAACGCATCGTGCTGGCGATGCTCGCCGCCTTCGCGATGCTTGCCCTCTACACCTTCGGCAAAGCCGTCTATGACATCGGCAGGAATGACGGCAGCCGGATAGTAACAGACCATGCCGGACAGGTGGAACTATCCGTAAAGCCGGAAAACAATCATAATGTAATACCTTATTTATATGGAGCAGACGAAGAATGAACCTAAAAACGAGAACACGGCGGCTCCCGACAACGGGAAACCGAAGAAGGAGCGCAAGCCGCTGACCGAAGCCCAAAGGCTGAAACGTCAGAAAATGATAGTACTGCCCGCTATGGTGCTGGTATTTATCGGGGTGATGTGGCTGATATTCGCCCCGTCTTCCGACAAGGAGCAGCAACCGGGAACGGGTGGTTACAACATCGAAATGCCCGATGCCGACAAGGCGAACCGCCAGATCATCGGCGACAAGGCGAAAGCCTACGAACAGGGGGCGATGGAGGAACGGCAGGAAAACCGCAGCCGCGCCATGCAGGAGCTGGGCGATATGTTCGACCGCGAGGTGGCGGAAGCGGACGGCGGCAGGGACTTCGACCTTGCCAATCCCGGAAATGCGGAAGATGCAACAGCAACATCATCCGCTCCGAAAACCATCCAATCCTCCGCAGCCGCCTACCGCGACCTCAATGCCACGCTCGGCAACTTCTACGAGCAGCCGAAGAACGACAACGCGGAAATGGACGAACTGTTGGAGCGCATCGCCTCGCTGGAATCGGAATTGGAAAGCGAGAAGGGCAAGGCGTCCGCTATGGATGACCAAGTGGCACTCATGGAGAAGTCCTACGAGCTGGCGGCGAAGTACATGGGCGGGCAGAACGGCACACAGCCACCTGTTGGACAGGCGGCAGAGCCTTACCCTGTGCAGAAAGCCGGAAAGAACACCGCTGCACCTGTCAGGCAGGTGACGCATCAGGTTGTATCCTCGCTCTCACAGCCGATGAGCAACGCCGAGTTTGTCGCCTCCTTCTCGCAGGAGCGTAACCGCAGTTTCAATACGGCGGTGGGGGTCACGACCGTATCAGACAAAAATACCATTTCGGCATGCATCTATGGGGCGCAGAGTGTGACGGACGGGCAAGCTGTCAAACTCCGGCTGCTGGAGCCAATGGCGGTGGCGGACAAAATTATCCCCCGTAATGCGGTGGTGGTAGGCATGGCAAAGATTCAGGGCGAACGGCTCGATATTGAAATTACTTCGCTGGAGTACGCAGGTACGATCATACCGGTGGAACTGGCGGTGTATGACACGGATGGACAACGCGGCATCTTCATTCCCAACTCGATGGAGATGAATGCCGTCAGGGAGGTTGCCGCCAACATGGGCGGCTCGCTGGGCAGCAGCATCAATATATCCACCAACGCCGGGGCGCAGCTCGCCTCCGATTTGGGCAAGGGGCTGATACAAGGCACGAGCCAGTATATCGCCAAGAAGATGCGTACCGTCAAGGTGCATCTGAAAGCCGGATATAAGGTCATGCTTTATCAGGATAGAGATTGAAAAACAATAACAATCAACGACTCACAGAAACAACAACCAAATTTTATTTACCACTAAAATCCAAAGTAGAATGAAAAAAGTAATCATCATGTTTGCCCTCGCTATGGGCATCGTAACTGCCAACGCGCAGGAGAACGTAACCGTTGGAGCGGACAACGGAAGTGAACCGACGAACGAAGCGAGAGCAGAGGCAAGCTCGCTTGACTATGCCTCGCAAGGAGGAGGAAGGCAAAGCCAACAACCGACCTTGACAAAGGAGGTCTATCCGCAGAAGGAGGCGGACGGCGACCTGTATCACGGGCTGACAAAGAAGCTGACCTTTGACCGCATGGTCCCTCCGCACGGCTTGGAAGTGACCTACGACAAGACCGTCCACGTCATTTTTCCCTCGGAGGTTCGTTACGTCGATTTAGGTTCGCCCGACCTGATTGCGGGCAAAGCCGATGGAGCGGAGAACGTCATCCGCGTGAAGGCGACCGTGAGGAACTTCCCGAACGAAACCAATATGTCCGTGATAACGGAGGACGGGAGTTTCTATACCTTCAACGTGAAATATGCCTCCGAACCGTTGCTGCTCAATGTGGAGATGTGCGACTTCATCCATGACGGCGAGAAGGTGAACCGCCCGAATAATGCGCAGGAAATCTATCTGAAGGAACTGGGCAGCGAAAGCCCGATGCTGGTACGCCTTATCATGAAGTCCATCCACAAGCAGAACAAGCGCGAGGTGAAGCACATCGGCTGCAAGCGATTCGGCATCCAGTATCTGCTGAAAGGTATCTACACGCATAATGGTTTGCTCTATTTCCACACGGAGATAAAGAACCAAAGCAACGTGCCTTTCGACGTGGACTACATCACATGGAAAATCGTGGACAAGAAGGTAGCGAAGCGTACCGCCGTACAGGAGCAGATCATCCTGCCGCTCCGTGCGCAGAATTACGCCACACTCGTGCCAGGCAAGAAGAGCGAGCGCACAGTATTCACGATGGCGAAGTTCACTATCCCCGACGATAAATGCCTCGTGGTGGAACTCAACGAGAAGAACGGGGGTCGTCACCAGTCTTTCGTGATTGAGAACGAGGACTTGGTACGTGCCAATACCATCAACGAACTTCAAGTGCGCTGACCATGAGAAAGTACATCGCAATAATCATCGCGTCGCTTGCCCTGTTTACGGGGCAGGCGCACGCCCAGCGATGCCTGCCGAAGATGCAGGGCATCGAGATTAGGGCGAACATGGCGGACTGCTTCAATCCCGGCGGCAACGACGGCGGGTACAGTTTCGGGGCGGCTCTCTCCACCTACACGAAAAAGGGGAACAAATGGGTGTTCGGCGGCGAATACCTGTTGAAGAACAACCCTTACAAGGATGGAAAGATACCCGTGGCACAGTTCACGGCGGAGGGCGGCTACTACTTCAAAATACTCTCCGATGCCCGTAAAATCGTGTTTGTCTATGCAGGTGCTTCGGCTCTTGCCGGATATGAATCGGTGAACTGGGGCGAAAAGGTGTTGCATGACGGCTCCACGCTCCATGACCGGGACGCCTTCATCTACGGCGGTGCGCTGACGCTCGATGTGGAGTTTTACGTGGCAGACCGTATCGCCCTGCTCGCCAACCTCCGGGAGCGTTGCCTGTGGGGTGGCGACACGAGGAAGTTTCATACGCAGTGGGGCGTGGGCATCAAGTTCATCATTAACTAACGCACCGCATGGAACGGACGGAAATCGACGCCATGCGGCAGATACCCCTTGTGGACTTCCTCGCACGGCTGGGACATGAGCCTGTCCGAAGAAGCGGCAACGAATTGTGGTATCGTGCGCCATATCGCAATGAGCGCACGCCCTCTTTCCGTGTGAACGTGGCGAAACAGCTCTGGTACGACTTCGGTCTGGGCAAAGGTGGCGACATCTTTACGCTTGCCGGAGAGTTTATCGGAAGCAACGACTTCATGGAACAAGTGAAGTTCATAGCGGAAACCGCCAATATGCCTATGCCTGTTCCCGAAGTGAGTAAACCGACTTTCCTGCCTAAACCATCCGAACCTGCCTTTGAAGGAGTGGAAGCCGTCCCACTGCTTCGTTCTCCACTGACAGACTATCTGGCGGAACGGGGCATTCCTTACGTTGTCGCATCACGCTACTGCTGCCGACTGAATTACGGAGTGCGTGGCAAACGATATTTTGCAGTCGGTTTTCCGAACGTGGCAGGCGGATATGAAATCCGCAGCCGTTTCTTCAAAGGATGCGTGCCTCCGAAAGATGTGTCGCTGGTCAAGGCGGAAGGCTCTCCGGCTGACGTGTGCAGCGTTTTTGAAGGCTTCATGGACTTTCTTTCTGCTGCCACGCTCGGATTGGAAAAGGGTGACTGCCTCGTATTGAACTCTGTTGCCAACGTGGAAAAGGCAATGAGGTATCTGGACGGCTACGGGTGCATAGACTGTTATCTCGACCATGACGCAGCCGGAGGGCGGACATTAGAAACGCTGAAAGAACGTTATGGCGGACGTGTCTGCGACCGTTCCGCCCTCTATGACGGTTGCAAGGACTTGAACGAGTATCTGCAACTGGCAACGAAAAAAGAACAATAACTTAAAAATCAAAAGACAATGAACATACTGAACAACAAGAACAAGAGAACATCAATCTTCAAGGCGTTGGCACTCTGCCTGTTCGCCGCTGTATCACTCACGCTCGTGTCGTGTGACGATGACATGGACATCCAGCAATCCTATCCCTTCACGGTGGAAACCATGCCCGTGCCTAACAAGGTTACGAAGGGACAGACGGTTGAAATCCGCTGTGAGTTGAAAAAGACGGGCGATTACGCCAACACCCTCTATACCATCCGATATTTCCAGTTCGAGGGAGAAGGCACGTTGAAAATGGACAACGGCATCACGTTCCTGCCCAACGACCGCTACCTGCTCGAAAACGAGAAGTTCCGGCTGTACTACACGGCGCAAGGTGACGAGGCGCACAACTTCATCGTGGTGGTGGAGGACAATTTCAGCAACTCCTACGAGTTGGAATTTGACTTCAACAACCGAAACGTGAAGGATGACGGGACTATCTCTGTTGTCCCCATCGGCAACTTCAAGCCCCTTACACGATGATGCGTGTATTCATGGCTATCCTCTGTTCGCTTCTGGCGGTCTGTTCCGTGTCCGCACGGGACAGCCGCCATGAGGGAACGGACGGGCAGGCTGCTATCTATCGGTTGCCGCCATTTGAGAGGGCTGTGCGATGCACGAAGTATTTTGAAGGCTGGCACTCGGAAAAACATCACCCGTATGTAGGGTATGGACATCGGTTGCAACCGGGCGAAAGGTATTCGGCACGTACCATGACGAAGCGGCAGGCGGACGCGCTTCTTCGTAAAGACCTGCGGAAGTTCTGCGCGATGTTTCGGCAGTTCGGGAAGGATTCACTCCTGCTTGCCACGCTTGCCTACAATGTCGGTCCGTACCGTCTGTTGGGAAGCGGGAAGATACCCAAAAGCACGCTGATCCGAAAGTTGGAGGCGGGCGACAGAAATATTTATCGGGAGTATATCGCTTTCTGCAACTACAAGGGAAAACGGCACGCCATGCTGCTTAAACGGAGAAAGGCTGAGTTTGCGCTGCTGTATATTCCATAATACTGAAATTCCTTGCGACAAACAATATCGCAAGGAATTTTTGCATCCAGTCCAAATAAACACATTACCTTTGCATACTAAATTCCGTAAAATGAAAGAACCGAAAGAAATCTATTTTTTACCTGTTGAACAGTTATCTGATGATGCTATTCAATGTATTGAAAAAGTTTTTGAGTTATTAGATGCTATAAAAGATGATTGCAATATCAATAACTTTTCCCGCCGATTTACTTTTATAAGAGAAGGAAAAGCTATTAGTGACGTTGCGGAAATTAAAAAAGATAGTGATGGATTAAACCATATATATATCAACGAAAACTTTTGCCAATATTTATGGTCGGTTTGTATCTATCTTACTGCTTATTTTGAGAATGTCATACATATTCCAATGATGAACGCAGTTGGCATAAACAAAAATAGATATAAACCCAATATGGTTGATGTAGAGTATGCCAATGATTGCTTTTTTAGGGGACGTCAATTATTGCATAACTTCAATAGGGATGTGTATTGGGTTACTCCCAATATCTGTAATCCCCAACAATTTGAAAATATTATAAATCATGCGAATGGCGTATATTGCGCTGCAATAGCATTTATATATGCCCACGAATTTTCACATAATTATTTAGGTCATACACAAATACAGCAGACACTTTCCCATACTGTAGATGATGAAATTGACGCTGATGATACAGCAATTAGTTTTATTCAAACTGAATATGATTCTGCGTGGGGAAATACATATAAGGCGGGAGTTGCAACTGTATTAGCAGCCCTTTTATTGATGGGTGAAGATTCTATTTCTGGTGGTGGAACTCATCCAGATATGGATGTCCGAATAGAAAATTTAGTCGCTAAACTGGATTTACATGAAATGGATCCACTTTGGGGATACTTAGGAGTTGCTGTAAAATTATGGTTACTTGTATTTGGTGGTTTATCCATCAAAGAGGATATGCAACAGCCCGGATTTGGCTCATATAAGGAGATTTATTTATTTTATATGGCAAAGTTGAAGACTGTTAGACAACAACGTTATCCAAAAATTGTAAAACCGGATTGGGATATATAGCTAAAACTCCGATGAAACCGCAACTTCATCGGAGTTTCCACTTTCATACATTCGGGATTGTTCCTTTACCGATTACCTCATCATCCTTGCAATGCTCGATAATGCCGGGAGAAAATCCCTTGTCCCCGATTGCGATATGCCGGATATACTCCACATATTCCTGACCTTGAAAATTTCTGCCCGTGAGGTTTTTGAAAATCATCTTTATGCTTGTTTCGTCATTGCTGTGCAAGATGATTTTTCCGTTTTGTCTGATTGTTTCCATGATTAAAACTTGTTTTTGTGAATACTATCGAAGATTGGGACAAAGGTTTCTTTGCTACTTTCTTTGTCCGCCATCATGCTCACTGAAAGAAAGTAGGCGGCTTTCGCCGCCCACCTCTCAAAAACGGGTGTAAAGCCCCGTCACCATCGTGAACATTTCCTCCAGCATATCGCAATATATCCCCTCGTGCGTTTCGATGTCTTTCGTCTTGCACTCGAATGTCTTTTTGCTGAACGTCCTGCGGTAGAAGCGCATATTGTAGAGGTCTGCCCCTGCATCATAGATGATGTCAAGGCGGTTGGCACTCGTTTTGTTCCTCGCAAGGCTCATGCGTAAGCCGTTGCCCATGTCTATGAAGTCTTTGCTTCCCGTCATGGCGGCAAAGCGTCTGCCACCTATCTGCTCCAAAATTGTCTTTGCTATCATATTCATTCTTCTTTGGGTGTTATGTTCGGGCGGTGCGGACACCGCCCGAATGTTCAAAATTCTGTTTTCTCGGCTATGGAGGTGTTCCTTTCCAACCATGTTTTCACACACTCCATATTGTACTCGCTCGTTATGACTGCCGTGTGGGTGTCAATAGCGGTAAACCGACTGCTCTCATAGTCCTCTACCCATCCTTTAAGGGTTTCAACTCCCCACGCTTCGGCATCGTCAAAGATGCCGTCCAATTCCGTGATGGGCTTGCTGAACTTGACTATCAGCGTTTGGTAACCTGATTCGTTCATCGCTTGTCCTCCTTTCCTCTTTTTGCCGTCAGCCACTTGTCCCGTGCGGTTCGGCACTCGTCCAACGTGGGTTTCACACAAGAGAATAATTCCCCGTCCGTGTGGCGGTAGTCGTATTGCACAAGTGTCCGCTTGCGTCTGCCGATACCCGTTTGGAACTTCTCGTATTTCTCTGTCCCTGCTTTCGTGCAGGTGCTTACTCCGTTGATGGTCATTCGTGTTGCCATAATCGTTGCTTTTGATGGTTAGAAATGTACTGACAAAACTCTGTTCTGCATCACCATTTCGGGGTTACTCGTATAGCGTTGGTGCAGGTAGAAATGGTGTGAGCCGAAGCCGTAAAGGAAGAACTTGTCAAGTTCGTGCTTCTCGGCAAAGTCCTTTACGCTTGCCCTTAACTGCTCCTCACTCTGACAAAAAGTGAGGAGGTTCATAAACTCAAGGAACATCGTGGGGATTTTATCGTCCCACAAGCAAACCATGCTTTCAAATCTTACTTCCATATTATTCTTTATTATAGGTTGATATTATGCTGCGTTCATCCGCTGACGGATAAGTTCGGTATTGTCCTCCACAAGCCGGATGATGCGGTCGTGGTACTCGGTATTGGAATTGCATACCCCTCTGCTTTGTACCACTTTCAGCGTTTTCAGTGACACTTCTATCGTTTCAATCCGTTTGCCGTCAATGGTAGCGGATAGGATAAGGGAGTTTGCCTTGTTGTGATAACCGCCCACACAATGGTGCATTATCCGCCCTTCCTCTTCCATTTCTTCCACGCTCTCTATGACCTTGATGCAGATAAGGCTGTCGGAGAACACAAGTCCGAAGAAGATGCCTTTGGCTTTTAGATAGTTCTTCTCGTCCTCAATCGCCTTTCGCCGTTGCTGTTCCGTCCGCTCACGCTCCCTTTGCAGGTTGCGTTTTGCCACCAACTTGTCGTGTTCCGCTTTGAGGTCAGTAGGGCAGACGTACTTCGGGCTGTTCGTATCCTTGCCGAAATGACGGAGCAGGTCTATGGTGTCACGCCACATTGAGCCGTCCGAAATGGTGTAGCCGTTGCGGATGCAAATCTTGACGGATGCCCAATACAGCTCCATGTCAAAGGAACTGCGGATATAATGACGCAACATGGCGTATTGCCCTGCCTTCAAGAGCGTTTCTGCTCGGCTGTCGGAAAGGATTGCCGTGAAAAGGTCATACGGCAGGATGTTATGATAGTCCCCGTTGAAGCCGTTGCGTTTCAGTTCGGGGATGAAACGCTGTCGGGGATAGGTACACATAGGTGCTATATCGTATGCGTGAAGTCCGTTGTTCTTGCGCACCTCCATGTCGCTGTATTCCGCCCATTGGTCGTAATACAACATTGACATACCACGAAGTCGGGCAACGGTGGTGGTTGTGCCTTTGGGCGAAATCCACCTCTGCACCACTTCATAAATGGAATACTCGGCTGCTTGCCCTGCCTTGTATCGGGACTTGACGAAGAAGAAGCGTATCACTTGATACTGCTTGCTGGTGGTGACAATGGAGAAGTATTCATTCTCGCTGAAAACACTCTTTCGGGTGCGCAACGCTTCCAACTGCATACCGCAATGTGGGCAGGTGCATCCGCAAAGGGTGTCTGCAAGGTCGTGGTCGCTCTTCCACGAATGTCCGCACTCGGTACAGATGTTCGTGCCGTCCGCTCTCTTGATTGCATAATGCTTGAAGCAATGACGGAAAGCGTATGCCTTCTGTGTGGCAGTCAATCTCGGTAGTCGCTTGCTCAGATGTGCGACTCCCTGCTGTATGCGTGTTCTCGGTTTCATAAGCCTAAATCAAATAATGAGGGTTGTTGTATTTCTTGGATGGTCACTTTGGTGGCGGTTCTCGGCTTGTTGCGGTTCTGCAACTTGCGGACTTCCTCGTCTTGGTATTGTCGGATAGCCTTCTGACGTGCTTCCGCCTTTTCCTCTGCGGTGAGTTCCACCACATGGTTCACGGCTATGTGGCATTGGATAGGCTTGCCCACCTCTATCTCGTTCTCGTCATAGTAGTGTACGGCTTGTCCGTATATCTCCCCGTCCGTGAAGCCGTTGCAACCGCTTTTCTGCACATAGTTCAGAATGTAGGTCACACAATCGTCTATGTTCTTGGCAGGGTTGCGGTAGTTCTTCGCAAAGAGCGCATCTTCCGCTGCACGTTGCTCCAAATACATCTGTATCGTTCTCTTGAAATGGTCTGTCGTTTTCATATCGCTGTCGCTTTAGATTGTCTGTTTCAGTATCTCTCTCCAATATGTCGGCTCAACCTCGCTCAAAAGGAAGTCTGTAAAGTCCTTCCGTGCGTCCTTGTTCAGTTCGTGGTAGAGTTCACGGAACATGGATATATTGCCGTTGATGTATGTTTCCACCATGTACTCGAATATGTTGTCCACCTCATAGTATCTGCATTGTTGCTCTACTGTCTTGCTTCTTCTCTTTGCCATGTCGATTAAGGATTAAAGGGTGAATAACCAAAGGATGAAGCCGAAAAAGACGATTGTGGAAAGGATAGCCACTATTACACCTATCGCCACTCGGAACACTCCGTTTACTATCTCTCTGACGATGCCCCAAATGATGCCGAACACCCAAAAGGCGGTGCGCATGATTAAGCTGCACATCGCAAGTCCAATGTATTGCGCCATTTGTCTGAAATCTGCCGTTGCTGTCATATCTTTGCTGTTTTTGATTTTTTGTTTTTTAATGCGGATTCAAGAGCTGAGGGAGTTGAGTTTCAAACTATCTTATCTGCCTCTCGTTTATCCGACATTTTTTTTAATGCGTCTTTCTGTCGCATCGGTCGTTTTCGTTTCGGGTGCTTAAAAAGGTAGGGATTAGGGAATGCAAGGTTTTTCGGGAAAAATACTACCCACAGGGCTGGAGATTTTTCCCGAAAACAGGAGGCTTGACCTTGCTTTCCCGTCAAATCCCGGAGTTACCTTTGCGCCCAGAACGGAAATGACTGCCTGATGCGACCCACTGAAAGGCGCGAAAATGGAGGTAAACGGAAGTAGAGGCAGATTAGACAGAAAACTTCAAAAGAGAAATCCGTGAAAAAAGGAGGTCTCCCCCCAAAAAAGGACATAGCCGGTAGCGTGAAACCGGGCAAACCACCTGCAAGGAAGTATGGTTCTATCTGTCCGGTCAGACGTGTCGGGGCGGGCAGATAAAATCATTCTTCCCGGTTTGCCTGCTGTGGGTGACGGCTTGTTCCATTTATGGACAAGCGGTCATACACGGCTTTCCGCTTCCGGCTCAAAGGAACAGCGAAAAAGAAAAATCATCTGAAAAACCGTAAAAGCTCCTCTTTGGCATAAGCATAAAAGAAATGGGCCTTGCCTCATCAGTCTAAACTGTTGTTTAGGCGTGAGGCAAAGCCCTTTTCTCAGCTTATGCGGTAGTCGGCACACGTTCGTTCAACATTCTTTTGGACGATGGTGTGCCGACGGATAAAATCGCTTTTACGGAAAAACGTATATGATAAAGAAAAAATCAGGGAGATTCATTTCAAAATCTCCCGTTTTATTGTTACTTTTGCATACGAAGAGTTCTTTGAAGGTTACGCAACGCGCAGAAGAATAATGCAGCAGATAACTAACTAAATCGTAACCTATTACTATTATGAGCAATTAACCTAAGCTCATTTCCAATAAATTACACTCTTTTCGTAACTTCTATGGACAAATATACAACATCGCAGAGGCGATGTCAAGTGTTTCGCCGATTATTTTCGATTACAGTCCAGCCAACTCCAAAACTTTGTCAATGGCAGCGTTCAGTCCGTCAGCATTCTTGCCGCCGGCAGTTGCAAAGTGGGGCTGGCCACCGCCACCGCCTTGGATAAGCTTGGCGGCCTCTTTCACCAGGTTTCCGGCTTTCAGTCCGCCTGCCACGAGGTTGTCGCTCAGCATGACGGTCAGCATAGGCTTGCCTTCGGCTTCAGTTCCTGCCACGAAGAACAGGTTTTCCGTAATCTGGCCACGCAGCTGGAAGGCGATGTTCTTCACTGTTTCTGCCGGCAGGGGAGCACAGAACTTGATGACTTTGACGCCATTGACTTCCTGCACGTTCTTCAGCAGTCTTTCCTTCAGCTGTGCTTCTTTCTCTTTCATGAAGTCCTCTACCTGCTTCTTCAGTCCGGTGTTTTCGTCAATATACTTACGGATGGTTCCGGCAAGGTCGGGTGCGTTGTTGAAGAGTGCCTTCAAGTCGCGCAGCGTGTCTTCGATGGTGTTCATCAGTTCCTCCACGCGTGCACCCGTGTAGGCTTCGATACGGCGCACACCGGCAGCCACGGAACTTTCGGAGATAATCTTCACCATACCGATGTTTCCGGTAGCGGCCACGTGCGTACCTCCACAGAACTCTACGGAAGAACCGAACTGGATAACGCGTACATGGTCGCCGTACTTCTCGCCGAACAGAGCGATGGCGCCCAGTTCCTTGGCTTCTTCGATAGGAATGTTGCGGTATTCCTTCAAAGGTATGTTGGCGCGAATCTTTGCATTAACGATGTGTTCCACCTGGCGGATTTCCTCGTCCGTCACCTTCTGGAAGTGTGAGAAGTCGAAACGCAGGGAGTCGGGCGTAACCAAAGAACCCTTCTGCTCTACGTGCTCGCCCAATACTTCGCGCAGCGCGGCATCCAGCAAGTGGGTGGCAGAGTGGTTGGCGGCACAAGCGGCACGCTTGTCGGTATCCACGCATGCCATCATCGGAGCTTCCATGTGTTCGGGCAGCTTCTTGGTGATGTGGATAGGCAGGTTGTTCTCCTTCTTGGTGTCTACCACTTCGATGGTTTCAAACTCGTTCACCAATACACCGGTGTCACCTACCTGACCGCCGCTTTCGGCATAGAACGGAGTCTTGTCCAGTACAATCTGATACAAGGTTTGGTTCTTCTGCTTCACTTGGCGGTAGCGCAGAATGGATGTTTCGTATTCCGTATAGTCATATCCTACGAATTCGGTAGTACCCTCCTTTAGCGTAATCCAGTCACCGGTCTCTATGGCGGCGGCATTGCGGGCACGCTGTTTCTGCTGCTGCATTTCGGCGTCAAACTCCTTGATGTCGGCAGTCATGCCGTTTTCGCGGAGAATCAGTTCCGTCAAGTCGAGCGGGAAACCGAAGGTATCATATAAGGTAAAGGCATCCTTTCCGCTGATTTCGTTCTTGCCGGTGGATTTGGCGTCTGCCATGGTCTTTTCCAGCAGGCGGATACCCGTTTCCAGGGTGCGGAGGAAGGAGTCTTCTTCTTCCTTGATAACTTTGGCGATCAGTTCCTTCTGTGCATCCAGTTCGGGATAAGCGGCGCCCATGTTCTCGATGAGTACGGGGAGGAGCTTGTACATGAATGCCTGCTTCTGTCCGAGGAACGTGTAACCGTAGCGCACGGCACGGCGGAGGATACGACGGATGACGTAACCTGCCTTGGCATTGCTCGGAAGCTGTCCGTCGGTGATGGAGAAGGCGATGGTGCGGATGTGGTCGGCAATTACACGCATGGCGATGTCCGACTTCTCATCTTCGCCATACTTCTTGCCTGCCATGTCTCCGATGGCTTTCAGTATCGGTTGGAATACGTCGGTGTCGTAGTTGGAGGTCTTTCCTTGCAGTGTGCGCACCAGTCGCTCGAAGCCCATGCCGGTGTCGATGACCTTGGCGGGAAGTCCTTCCAGGCTGCCGTCCGCCTTGCGGTTGAACTGCATGAACACGAGGTTCCAGATTTCAATCACCTGCGGGTGGTCTTTGTTCACCAGCTGGCTGCCGGGTACTTTGGCCTTCTCTTCTTCCGAACGGGAGTCCACATGGATTTCCGAACACGGACCGCACGGTCCCGTATCACCCATTTCCCAGAAGTTATCGTGTTTGTTGCCATTCAGAATGTGGTCTTTCGGCAAGAACTGCTCCCAGTAAGAAGCGGCTTCGTTGTCGCGTTCCAGTCCTTCTTCGGCGCTACCTTCGAATACGGTGGCGTAGAGGTCTTTGGGGTCGAGTTTCAATACATCCACCAGATACTCCCATGCCCAGGAGATGGCTTCCTTCTTGAAGTAGTCGCCAAACGACCAGTTGCCCAGCATCTCGAACATGGTGTGGTGGTAGGTATCGTGACCCACTTCCTCCAGGTCGTTGTGCTTTCCGCTTACGCGAAGGCATTTCTGCGAGTCAGCAACTCTTTTGTATTTCGCTGGGTGGTTGCCCAAAATGATATCTTTAAACTGGTTCATTCCCGCATTGGTGAACATCAACGTGGGGTCATCCTTAATCACCATCGGGGCCGAAGGCACTATCTGGTGACCTTTACTTTCGAAGAAACTCTTGAAAGAGTCTCTGATTTCGTTTGCAGTCAACATACTCTCTATTGATTTATCTGATTCTAATTTGATTTACCTTCTCTTGTCGTTTTTTGCCCGTTTCTTACTACTAACTACTTGCTACTTAGTCTTAATATTCTTGAAAAAACTGTGCAAAGATAGCTTGTTTTTATTACTTTTGTCGCATTGACAAGCGAAATATTTCCTAAGATGCGCAAAGTTTACTACATTTATAATCCCCAGACGCAGACGTACGACCGTATTTATCCTACCGTGAGGCAGCGGGCGCTGAGCATTCTCCGCCGTTTGTTCATCGGTATGGGGCTGGGTGCGGGCAGTTTCATCGTATTGCTGCTTATCTTCGGCTCTCCGTCGGAGAAGGAGTTGCGAAAGGAGAACAGCAAACTGCAGGCGCAGTACAACGTCCTCTCCCGCCGGCTGGACGAGGCTATGGGAGTGCTGCAAGACATACAGCAGCGTGATGACAATCTGTACCGGGTGATTTTCATGGCCGACCCTATTCCTTCTGCCATCCGTCAGGCTGGATATGGCGGCACCAACCGCTATGAGCATCTGATGGATATGGCAAACTCCGACCTGGTTATCAATACTACGCAGAAAATGGACATGATTAGCAAGCAGCTCTATATCCAGTCCCGCTCCTTTGACGATGTGGTGGAGATGTGCAAGAATCATGATGAAATGCTGCGCTGCATTCCTGCCATACAGCCGGTTTCCAATAAAGACCTCCGTAAGACCGCTTCGGGTTACGGTACGCGTATCGACCCCATTTATGGTACCAGCAAGTTCCATGAGGGTATGGACTTTTCGGCTCCCCAGGGCACGGATGTCTATGCCACGGGAGATGGCACCGTGGTGCAGATGGGCTGGCAATCGGGCTATGGCAACAGAATTGTGATAGACCACGGCTTCGGTTATCAGACGGTGTATGCACACTTGCGCGATTTCCGGACGAAGTTGGGCAAGAAAGTGGTACGTGGTGAGGTCATTGGCGGGGTAGGCAGTACGGGCAAGAGTACTGGTCCGCACTTGCACTACGAAGTACACGTTAAGGGAAAAGTTGTGAATCCCGTCAACTACTACTTCATGGATCTCAGTGCCGAGGATTATGACCGCATGATACAGATTGCGGCGAACCATGGTAAGGTGCTTGATTGACGGATGATTTATAGAGAAAGGATTACATCATGCTGAATACAGATAAGAATTTAAAGTTATATTACTCCATCAGCGAGGTGGCTGCCATGTTCGATGTCAACGAATCACTGCTCCGTTTCTGGGAAAAGGAGTTTCCGCAACTCAATCCGAAGAAGGGGGGGCGGGGAATACGCCAGTACCGTAAGGAGGACATTGAGACAGTGAAACTTATCTATCATCTGGTGAAGGAGCGCGGAATGACCTTGCCCGGCGCCCGCCAACGGATGAAAGACAATAAAGAAGCTACGATACGCAACTTTGAAATCGTAGATCGCCTGAGAGCTATCCGCGAAGAACTGGTAGGCATGAAACTGGCATTGGATGAGTTTACTTACGAGGATGTGGAGAGCTTGAAGGAAAATATTCAAGGACTGAAGTAGAATAAATACCACTCCGTTTATTCCTCTACTCTCGTCACTTGTTTTATATTCTGTATCTGCTTCAGGTTATTGCAGATAGTGCGCACGTCGTCCACATCGTGTACATAGAGTTGTATCTTTCCTTCGAAGATGCCGTCGTTGGTTTCGATGGTCAGTTTACGGATATTCACGTTGAGCTGGCGGGAGATGACTTGAGTTACTTCGTTCAGCAATCCCATGCTGTCTATACCTTTTATATATATGGTGACGAGGAACGACAAATCCTTGTGAGTGTCCCACTCGGTGGCGATGATACGGTTTCCGTAGCTACTCTTAAGGCGGGTGGCAACGGGGCATTGGCGCTTGTGGATGACAACACGGTTTTGCTCGTCGATGTATCCCAGTACGTCGTCACCCGGAATGGGATGGCAACAGTCGGCCATAATATAGTTCTTTGAGATGGTCTCTTCCGTCAGCTTCAGAATCTGCTTAGTGTTGATTTTCTCTTGCGGTGTTTTCTCTTCCGGTTGTTCTTTGGCATCCTTGTTGTCCTTGTTACCGAAGGAGAAGGTCAGGAACTTCTTCCAGTTGCTGTTCTGCTTTTCCTTGAACACGTTCTTGTCGGCATCGCCCAGCACAACCCGTTTGTTGCCGATGGCAACGAGCAGCTCGTCGCGGGTGTGGAAGCCGTGCAGCCTGGTCAGCTTGTCCAGAGCAGCATCATCCATACGTATATCCTCGTTTTTGAAGAATTCGTTCAGTATGGTTTCACCTTCTTTCTGATAGGCTTTCGCCTCTTTGCGCAGGATGGCGGCAATCTTGGCGCGGGCGCGGGCAGTGGTGGCATACACTTCCCACTCCGGCTGTACGCGTTGCGATTTGGAGGTCAATATCTCTACCTGGTCACCGCTTTGCAGTTTGTGGCTTAGGGGAACCAGTTTGTGGTTTACCTTGGCGCCGATGCAGTGGCTGCCGATGTCGGTATGCAAGGAGAAGGCAAAGTCCAGTGCCGTAGAGTTCTGCGGCATGGTCTTGAGGTCGCCTTTCGGGGTGAAGACGAAAATTTCCGATGCAAACAAGTTCAGTTTGATGGTATCGAGAAAATCGATGGCGTCCGGTTGTGGGTCGTCCAGAATTTCCTTGATGGTACGCAACCATTTCTCCAGTTCGCCTTCATCTTCGCTGCCTCCGCCTTCTTTGTATTTCCAGTGGGCGGCAAAGCCTTGTTCGGCAACGTCATTCATGCGTTCACTGCGGATTTGTACTTCAATCCATTGCCCGTTGTTACCCATAAGGGTGACGTGCAGGGCTTGGTAGCCGTTGGCTTTGGGATGGCTCACCCAGTCGCGCAGGCGGTCGGGGTGGGGCTTGTATATCTTGGATATGGAGACGTAAATGTCGAAGCAGTCGTTTAGCTCTTCCTCTATATTGCGGGGCTCGAAGATGATGCGGACAGCAAGCAAATCATAGATTTCCTCGAAGGGGACATGCTTGGTCTGCATTTTGTTCCAGATGGAGTAGATGGACTTTACACGGGCAAGGATACGGTATTTCAGTCCCATTTTGTCCAGTTGCGCCCGTATCGGAGCGGTGAACTCATTGAATACCTTGTCGCGCTCCACGGCGGTGGCTTCCAGTTTCTCTTCTATCTCGTGGTACTCTTCCGGATGTTCGTACTTGAAGCTCAGGTTTTCCAGTTCTGTCTTGATTTTGTACAAGCCGAGGCGGTTGGCGAGCGGGGCATAAATATAGAGTGTTTCGCCTGCAATCTTGAACTGCTTGTTGGGCAGCATGGAGCCGAGTGTACGCATGTTATGCAGACGGTCGGCTATCTTGATGAGGATAACCCGGATATCGTCGGACATGGTGAGCAGCAGCTTCTTGAAGTTCTCTGCCTGCGCCGAGGCACGGTCGCCGAAGATACCGCCGGAAATCTTTGTCAGCCCGTCTACAATCTGGGCGATTTTGGGACCGAAGATGTTTTCAATATCCTCTACGGTGTAGTCGGTGTCCTCCACCACATCATGCAGCAATGCCGAGCATATGGAAGTAGACCCCAGTCCTATCTCATTACAGACAATCTTTGCCACAGCAATGGGGTGCATGATGTAGGGCTCGCCGGAACGACGCTTGATGCCCTTATGCGCCTGGTTGGCAAAGTTGAATGCTTTGGTTATTATTTCGACGCGCTTGCGGTGCTTGGTGGCCAAATAGTCGTTCAACAGTTCTTGGAATGCCTGTTCGATCATTTCCTCTTCGGCTTTTTCCTTTTCCTTCTGACTTATATTTTCTTCCATATACTGCTTTCTCCTTTCTTCACTTCACTTTTTGCAAAAATAAGCAATTTTCAACACCGGGCAAGCGTTTATGTCTTTATTTATAAATCTTCAAGCGCTTTCCTGCGGAGATTCTGGTACTGCGCAATCCATTCCAACTTTTTAACTGATTGACAGTGACGCCGTATTTCCGTGCAATGCTGCCGAGATTCTCGCCACTGCGTATCTTGTGGTAGGTGACATTCCCCGTAGCGGTACTGCCTTTGCTGCTACGTGCTGCCGAGCGTGTATTGGAAACGGCCACGACTCTGCGGTTCTTGAACAGCTCGTTACTGCGGTGGGCATAGATGGTGTCTTGCTTGTCAATGAAGGCACTGATGTAGTTGATGGGGAGGCGTAGCGTCTGCGGCTTGCTCTCTCCGGGGATGATGCTTTTCTTGAATTGGGGATTCAGGCTCTTTATCTGGTCCAGGCTGATGCCGCATAGGTCGGAAATCTGCTCGAAATGAAGGTTACGGCTTACTTGCACCGTATCGGTTGCTTCCGGAATGTCGGTTTCCATGGGGCAGATGTTGTGCTTGCAGTAGTAGGTCATTACGTAGTTGGCGGCAATGAAGGCGGGCACGTAGCCGCGTGTCTCTTTGGGCAGATAGTTGTAGATTTCCCAATAATCGGTTTTCCCTCCCGAGCGGCGGATGGCTTTGTTGATGGTGCCCGGACCGCAGTTGTAGGCGGCAATCACCAGGTTCCAGTCTTTGTAAATGTCATACATGTCCTTCAGGTAGCGTGCTGCCGCCCAGGTCGCCTTTATCGGGTCACGGCGTTCGTCTACGAGGCTGTTGCTTTCCAGTCCGTATATCTTTCCGGTGGCGAGCATAAACTGCCATAGTCCGCAGGCTCCCGCGCGGGATACGGCAGAAGGGTTGAGAGCGGATTCTATGATGGGCAGGTATTTCAGCTCGAGCGGCAGGCCGTAGGCATCCAGCGCTTCTTCGAAGATGGGCATATAGAAGTTGCAGGCGCTCAGCATGAAGGCAACCTGGTTGCGCAGACGTCCGGCATACATGTCGATGAACTTGCGCACAATCTCGTTGTATGGCATTTCCATGACGGTCGGCATGCGCGACAACCGGTCTATGTATACAGAGTCACTGAACATCGGGTTTACGGTAGAGGTGCTGCAGTCTTTTCCCAAGTCTATGTAATTCTTGGCTTTCCAGTCATTGAGCAGGCTGTCCAGCGGATAGGTCATGCTTTTGGGCAGCTCGATGGATTCCTGGCGTTCCGTGCCGTTTTCGCGGATAAGCACTTCCACGCTTTCTTGCGCATGCATGGCCGGAGCGGTGAAGAGGGCGCAAAACAGAAGCGAGGAACCGAGAATAATTCTTTTCATATATATGGCCTTGTGTGTCATTAGGTAATAATTTATGCTTTAATTTTCGTTTTTAGAATCGGAAACTGCATTGCACGCCGACGTTCTTATTAGAGGAACCAGTCATCTGGCTGTTGATTATGGCAGGTTCCACTTTCATGCTGAGGTCGGGGGTGATGTCAAAGTTGGACAGCTCTGCGTCTACGTATGCGTCGACAACGGACAGCAGGTATACACCGATAAAGGCGAAGATGCTCAAGTCGCGGTATCGTCGGAAGGTATCCTTACGCTTCCGTAGTGTCTCCGTCAGCTGGCTTTCGGTATAGTTATAGTTGGGAGGCAGCAGGTCGGTAATGGTACTGGAGTTGAAATTACCATTTACGGCATCCTTGTAGGCGGCCGAATAGTCCTTATACATCTTGCTGTTCCACGTAAGGGCATAGGCACAACCGGCAAATCCTCCATAGAAGATGGGCAGTTTCCAATACTTGCGGTTGTAAATTTGTCCACCGCCGGGAATGACGAGGGCAAGCCAGGTGGCTTTTGTGGGATTAGGTACCCACCTTTTGGGGTCGATGGCCTTTTGCAGACTGTCTGTAGGCACGGGCTGTTCCTTCAGGTCGGGGCTGGCAGTCATTTCCAGCATCTTCCGCTTGTTTTCGGCTGCAAGACTGTCGGCAACAGTGAGGCTGTCCCGGTTCACCACGGTGTTGAGTGTATCGGTCTGATGCCGCTGCGCACGCTTGGAAGCGGCACGTGGACGGTCCTGACCATACATAGCAATCCCTGCCATCTGTAAAAAACAGAGCAGCAGGGCAATGGCTAACTGATATATTCTTCCTTTTTTCCTCATTTATTTCTTCAGCGTATCAAGAATGCCGATGATACGTTCCAATTCTTCTTCGTTATTGAACGGGATACTGATTTTACCTTTTCCTTTCTCCGAGCAGGTTAGCTGCACCTTGGTACTGAAAAAGCCCGAGAGCTGTTGTTTCAGCATATTGAATTCTTCGGGCAGTTTGGCGCGCTTGGGGGCAATCTTACGACCACCGCTCTTCACGCTTTCGCCTTCACTCAGTGACTTTACGATTTCTTCCACTTTGCGTACGGAATACCCGTGCTCCAGGATTTCTTCGAAAATCTTCACTTGCAGTTTGGGATCGCCAAGCGTTACCAAAGCGCGGGCATGTCCCATGTCTATCTGCTTGTTCTGCAGTCCCATCTGGACGGGGGCGGGCAGTTTGAGCAGGCGCAGGTAGTTGGCAATGGTGGTACGCTTCTTACCTACGCGTTCGCTGAGGCGTTCCTGCGTCAGTCCGTATTGTTCCAACAGATGCTGGTAAGCGAGGGCTATTTCTACGGAGTTCAAGTCTTCGCGCTGTATGTTTTCGATGAGCGCCATTTCCATGACGTTCTCGTCATCTGCAGTGCGGATATAGGCAGGGATGCTTGTCAGTCCGGCAAGCTGCGAAGCACGGAAACGACGCTCGCCGGCGATAATCTGGTATTCGTCGTCGCTAAGCTTGCGCAGGGTGATGGGCTGTATGATGCCGATTTCGGAGATGGAATCGGCTAACTCCTGCAACGCAACCGGATCGAATTCATGACGGGGCTGGTTGGGATTGACCGTAATCTTCGACAGCTCTATCTCATTGATAGAGGAGGAGCCTTCGGTCTTTACTTCATCCATGGAGAAGAGGGCGTCCAGCCCGCGTCCTAATGCATTTCTTTGTGCCATCTGTTTATTTACTATTTGACGATTTACAATTTACAATTTAACCATACGGGATGATTTGTTTGTGCATTGTAAATATGGTATTTATCACTAATCATTAATCACTAACCACTATAATCACTTCTTTTCGTTTCTGCTTATCAATTCCTTGGCAAGTGCCATGTGGTTTTTGGCTCCGGTTGAGTCTGCGTCATAGAGAATGGTGGGCAGGCCGTAGCTGGGAGCTTCGCTCAGTTTCACATTGCGCTGGATGACGGTGTTGAATACCAATTCCTGGAAGTGGCGTTTCACTTCATCGTAAATCTGGTTGGCCTGGCGCAGACGCGAGTCGTACATCGTCAGCAGGAAGCCTTCGATTTCGAGGGCAGGGTTCAGCTTGGACTTGATGATTTTAATGGTATTCAGCAATTTGCTGATGCCTTCCAGTGCAAAATATTCCGCTTGTACGGGGATGATTACCGAATCGGCGGCAGTCAGTGCGTTGACCGTAATCAGACCCAAAGACGGGGAACAGTCTATCAAGATATAATCAAACTCATTCTTCAGCGGAGCGAGTACTTCTTTCAGTATCTTTTCGCGGTTTTTCAGATTGAGCATCTCTATTTCGGCACCTACCAGATTGATGTGGGAGGAGATTACCTTCAGTGTGTCTATCTCCGTGTCATGAAGGGCCTCGCGTACGTCTGCACGGTCAATAATGCACTCGTAGATAGTACATTCCGACTGCTTGATGTCCACACCCAATCCTGAGGAGGCATTGGCCTGCGGGTCGGCATCTACAACGAGCACTTTCTTTTCAAGCGTGGCGAGTGAGGCTGCGAGGTTGATTGTCGTCGTAGTCTTGCCTACACCACCCTTTTGGTTAGCCATAGCAATTATTTTTCCCATAATCTCAATATTTATTGGCAGCGAAATAAGTGATAATTCCGGATAGCGCCTACAAATTTGGAGAAAGATTGCAAAAACGGTTGATAAGTCGGCTGTTTTGTTAATAACTCACAGACGTTTACCGCTGTTTTTCTTCTTGTAAATTGCGCGTAAAGCGTTCTTTCTCTGTTTGGTGGGCAAATATACGTATTTATCTTGAAATGAAGCTGATTTTTTGTCTCGCTTGCAGAAGATTAAGATTTGTAAACCAATGGAAGACATTGGCTTGGACTATTCTCTCTACTTGCATGAGATGTACATCTCGTGTTGTTTGAAACGTGCATCTCATGTTGCTCGAGATGTACATCTCATGCAGATGGACTACCGTGTGGAAGATGGTCGGGGGATAAGTTGTTCCCGGGCAGAAGGAGAGGAGCTGGTGTCAGACCAAGGCTTTGACGAACTCCCAGCAGAAGTACGCACACATCACACATTTCACTACTGTGCCCAGCAAGAATCCAAGCAGCGAGCCCAGCCCCGATTTCAAGGCCTGGTCTGTCTTGCTGCCTCCCATCAGTTCGCCGGCAAAGGCTCCGAGAAAGGGGCCGAGGATGATGCCCCAAGGCATGAAGAACAACCCTACGATGGTGCCTATGAGGCAGCCGCGCGTTCCCCACCGACTGCCTCCGCTGTATTTGCTGCCCAGCATCGGGACGAAATAATCCAGTATCTGTACAAGGACGACTGCTGCCAGCCATAAAAGTAACTGCGTGGTGGAAAACTGCGCCTTGTCCGTGAAATGTAGAAGCAACAAGCCTGCATAGGCTACGGGCGGTCCCGGAATCATAGGCAGGATGCAGCCTGCCAATCCGACAATCAGGCAGAGGATGCCCAAGATGATGAGAAGAATGTCCATAGGTGTATCGTTTCTGTTGGTGAAGATGACAGCGGTTGTTCCCTGCTACTCGAATCGGTTGTATATGACAATGGGGCGGGAGCGGCGTGTGCTCATCGACGGGAACCATATATCGTCGGCTGTGAGGCCACATTGCTTGATGGCTTCGGCGCAGTATTCCAGTCGTCCGAAGTCGGCATCGACATTGTTTGTACCGAATGTGAATTTGATTCCACGTGCTTTGGCGCGACGGATAATCTCGAAACTGGGAATCCGGTAGCGTGCATTGATTTCCAGAGCGATTCCATGTTGTTGCAATACATCCAATACGCGTTCAATGCGTCCGTCCGTCCAGTATTTGTCGTAATCATGCGCCATAGTATCGGGCAAGAAGGTAGGGTTGGCATAAATGTCGGCAGGCTCGTTGGTCAGAATCAGAACTGTTTGGTCGACAAGGTGGTCCATATACTGTTCAAGCGTAATGTCATCAAAGAGTGCTTCTTCGGCCCGGTAGATGCGCGAATTGCGTCCCTTGTGGTCTATGATGGTCATGGCGTCGGTAAACAGGTAATCGAAAATCCCCAGGGCTTCCTGCGAGAAAGTTGCCGTCCATTTGCGTCCCTCACCTTGTACACCGCATAGGAATGGCATCTCTTTTACTTCATTAAAATAGTCATACACTTCTTTGTCGTCGGCCAGCATACGTCCTACGCCTCCTTCTCCGGCATTGGGGGCGACACCATAGTTGATACCGTAATTCATGGACATGGCGTGTGCCGTTTCCTTCGTCAGCCCTCCTTTCAAGTGAACGTGGTAGTCTATAACTGGGAAATCGCGCTGCTGTAGCCTGATTATCTCATCCGTGCGCTCGTCTACCGGAGCAAGCGTGTCGGCTTCGTTGCGTGCTTCCTTGGCAAGCCGTTCGATGGCGAGATTCCGGAATGACACTTCGCCGTGTATGCCTTGCAGGGCAATGGAACCTTGACTCAGCAGTTGCCGGGCGTGCTCCTCTGTGCGATATGGGTGTCCGGGTTCGGTATAGCAGACAACTTCGGTTCCGTTAATGCAGACAATGATGTTTTGTCCGCGTACGGTTATCTCGAAGTCAAACCATTCTCCATCTTTTGCGAGTGAGCGATGGAGGTTGCGCACCGAGGCGAGTGAGCCGCTCTTGCGTGTGCCGTCGATGTCTCCGTTACGGAATATCACTTCATAACCGGACTCGCCGTCCGTATGAAAGAGGAGGCCTGCTTCGGAGCCGGGTTGTGTGAGGGCTTCTCCGGTGAGTCGGAAATTTTGGTATTCTTTGTCGTTGAAGAGCTTCCGGCCTTCTGCGATGACCGGGTCTGCCGTGTGAAGCGTAGATGTCCCGTCATTCCATTGGTCAAGTGGCTCGGGAGAACTGCTCCTGCCACAGCTTGTCAGGGTTGTTAGAAACAGAATAATTGCGGCAGCTGCCGTCTCGATGCGTGCAGCAATGGTAGAATGGCAAAAAGTGTTCATTATAGCATGGATTTTATGAATGATTATATTCCAATTATTGTCGGTACAAAGTTAGCCTTTTCTGAAAATATCTTTGAATACAAAAGAATTATTATCTTTGTAGTATTCTGTTTAAAGCCTTTTTAGCTACTTTTGCACGATAATAAAAAAGAAAGTTATGGAAAATCAGAGACCTTTGATATTGATTTCCAATGATGACGGCATCATTGCGAAAGGTATTAGCGAGTTAATCAAATTCCTCCGTCCGCTGGGCGAGATTGTGGTAATGGCGCCGGATGCACCCCGCTCTGGAAGTGCGTGTGCGCTGACTGTAACGGAACCTATCCACTACCAGTTGGTCCGTAAGGATGTTGGGCTGACGGTATACAAGTGTTCCGGTACGCCGACCGATTGTGTGAAGCTGGCTTTTCATACGGTGCTCGACCGCAAGCCCGACTTGGTGGTAGGCGGCATCAACCACGGCGACAATTCTTCTGTAAACCTGCATTATTCCGGTACGATGGGCGTTGTGATAGAGGGATGCCTGAAAGGAGTGCCTTCCATCGGATTCTCCCTTTGCAACCATGAGCCGAACGCTGATTTTGAGCCCGCAGGTCCTTACATCCGCGAGATAGCCCGGCTGGTATTGGAGAAAGGACTCCCTCCGTTGACATGCCTCAATGTCAACTTCCCCGATACCAAAGAATTGAAGGGTGTGAAGATTTGCGAACAAACCAAGGGGCAATGGACCAATGAATGGGAAAACTTTGCCCATAGAGGAGATGCCCATTACTACTGGCTGACCGGCGAGTTTGAGAACAACGATGCCGAAAATGAGAAGAATGACCATTGGGCGCTTGATAACGGTTATGTGGCAATCACCCCGACCACGGTGGATGCAACGGCATACGGCTTGATTGATGAACTGAAAGCATGGTTCTGAATTAATTGACAATTATCAATTGATATGAAGTATTACTTGATTGTCGGTGAAGCTTCCGGCGACCTGCATGCCTCCCATCTGATGGCTGCATTGAAGGAGGAGGACTCGCAAGCGGAGTTCCGTTTCTTCGGAGGCGACCTCATGGCTGCAGTGGGCGGTGTGATGGTGAAGCATTACAAAGAGTTGGCGTATATGGGGTTCATTCCCGTATTGCTGCATCTGCGCACCATCTTTGCCAATATGAAGCGCTGCAAGGAGGATATTGTTGCGTGGCAGCCGGATGTGCTGATTTTGGTGGACTATCCGGGCTTTAATCTGGATATAGCCAAGTTTGTCCATGCCAACACAAGGATTCCTGTCTTTTATTATATTTCTCCCAAGATTTGGGCATGGAAGGAATACCGCATCAAGAATATTAAACGGGATGTGGATGAGCTGTTCTCCATCCTACCGTTCGAGGTGGAGTTTTTTGAAGGGAAGCACCGGTATCCGATACATTATGTCGGCAATCCGACAGTGGATGAAGTGACGGCTTTTCTTGCTTCCAGCTCAGAGACATTCGACGACTTTGTCCGGGCAAACGGACTTTCGGCCAAACCCGTCATTGCTCTGCTGGCCGGTAGCCGCAAGCAGGAAATCAAGGACAATCTGCCCGACATGCTTCGTGCGGCAGCTTCTTTTCCCGATTATCAACTGGTGCTGGCTGGTGCTCCGGGCATTTCTCCCGAGTATTACAAACGTTATGTGGGTGGGGCGGACGTGAAGATTATCTTCAACAAGACATTTCCTTTGTTGAGGCAGGCAGAGGCTGCACTGGTCACTTCGGGGACAGCAACGCTGGAAACTGCTCTGTTCCGTGTGCCGCAAGCGGTGTGCTACCATACTCCGATAGGGAAGGTTATCGCTTTCCTGAAACGGCATGTACTGAAAGTGAAGTACATTTCCCTGGTCAATCTCATAGCCAACCGGGAGGTGGTGAAAGAGCTGGTTGCAGATACCATGACGGTAGAGCAGGTACGCTCGGAGCTGAACCGCATTTTGTACGATAAGGAATACCGCCGTCAGATGCTCGAGGGATATGAGTATATGGCATCCCGTCTGGGAGAGGCAGGGGCACCCAAACATGCTGCCCGCAAGATGGTGGCATTGTTGAGGAGGAGCAGGGAGGAATAGTCGAAAAATTAAGAATTTGTTAAAATGGGGAAAGCCGGTGCAGTAAATGCCCGGCTTTTGTATTTTCTATACAGAAACAAATGAAAAGAACTTTGAGTATGAAAAAGCTACATTGGTTATTTATGGCAATATGTTTGGCAGTGATGCCCGCTTTGCAATCATGTGATGATAACGACGGATATTCTTTGGGTAATTTTACCCCGCCTTTGTGGGCTACTGTGCGTGTTACGGGAAATGCCTTTTATTTAAACTGCGATGTCTGGGGGACACTCTGGCCGGTAAATACGGACATTGGGTGGTATGATGCTGTGGATGGGCAGCGTGTGATTACCGTGTTCAATCCTTTGTGGGACAACTATGCAGGATATGACCATGCTGTGAAGCTGCTGCGTCTGCAGAACGTCTTGACGAAAGAGGTGGAGATGCTGACTCCCGAAACCGAAGAGGAATTCGGTAATGACCCCGTGCTTATATATAAAGGTGATATTACCATCAGTGGTGGCTATATGAACATTTTTTTCATGCAGAACCTGCCATCTTCGACTGATAATAAACACCGCATCAGCCTGGTGCGTCCGCAAGAAGATGATGCTTTGTATGGCGAAGATGGATATGTCCATTTGGAACTCCGCTATAACGACTATGATGACCTGACGGGACGTCGTAGTCCTGGTGCTGTCTCCTATAACTTGAACAGTCTGGACATCCCCTCTGAAACCAAAGGCATCAAGTTGAAACTCAATTCAGAAGAGAATGGAGAGGTGGAAGTAACCTTTGATTTGAAAACTGCGGGGAGTAATGAAAAGCTGACTACTAATGTGGATTTGTCCAATATGCAGTTGAAGTAAGAAAGAGTTTGCGAGAGTATATAGTTAGAAAGAGCACCCGTGATTTTGATGTCATTCATCTTGCCCGGGTGCTCTTTTTATATCTGTTTTATGTAAGTTTGGTCATGTGAGCCGTCGTTAGAACATCGTCAAGGCATATAGATAAACAACTGCTGCAGGAATTGCCATCAGGGCACTGTCGAAACGGTCGAGCATCCCTCCATGCCCCGGCAGAATGTTACCGGAATCCTTGATGCCCAATTGGCGTTTCATGAGTGATTCGGTCAGATCGCCCCAAGTGCCGAAAATGACGACAACGATTGCCAGACCTACCCATTGCCATCCTGGCATAAAAGGAAAGAAATGTGCAAAGCCAAGAGAGGAAGCGATGGAGAATATTCCGCCGCCGATGCTGCCCTCCCAGGATTTTTTAGGTGAGATACGTTCGAACAGACGGTGTTTGCCTATCAGCGAACCTACGCAATAGGCACCTGTATCGCTCAACCAGATAAATACGAAAATGGAAAGCGGTAGAATAGGGTTGTAGGTCACACTGCTCGTTTCCGGGGAATTCTGAAAAGCAAGTACGTTCAGCAGGGCAAAGGGGAGTGCCACGTACAATTGGCTTAGCATGGAGTAGGCCCAGTTACCCGTCGGATTCTTTTTCTTGAGGTAAAGTTCCGTAATCATCATGTAGAGCAATAGTCCCAAATAAGGAAGGAATACTCGTGCTCCTACAGACTGCTGGGTACAGAAACTCATCAATGCAAGGAAAAGGTAGGCTCCCCCCAATGCAGTGATGGTCTTGTTTATGCTTACTTCGCCGCTCTTGCTGACTAATTGGGCAAACTCATGTACGCTCAGTGCGCTGATAATGGTGAACAGTATACCGAACGAAAGGGGGCTGTAAAGAATACAGCCCACCAATACTATGACGAATAACACGCCGGTAACGGCACGTTGGATAAAGTTATTTTTCATGCTTTTCTTCTTCTTCCTTGACTTCCTTTTCTGCTTCTATGGCTTTTTGCTCTTCTTCTTGCTCCGTTTTTTTCAGCTCGGCAGCAGTCTTGTTTGCACTGATTTCCTCCGAGCGGGAAGCCCATGGACGTTTCCCAAAGATGTGTTCAACGTCTTCGGCAAAGATTACTTCTTTGTCAATCAGCAGTTGTGCCAGCCGGTTGTGCCCTTCTTGGTTTTCGGACAATATTTTCTTGGCACGTTCGTACTGTTCGTTGACCATCTGCTTCACTTCTTCGTCAATCAGTTCCGCAGTCTTTTCGCTATACGGGCGGTTGAAGGAATATTCCTCATTATTATAGTAACAGAGGTTGGGGAGTTTTTCGCTCATACCCAGATAGGCAATCATACCGTACGCCTGCTTGGTCACGCGTTCCAAGTCATTCATGGCTCCGGTGGATATTCTACCTAAGAATAGGTCTTCGGCAGCACGTCCTCCCAAGGTGGCACACATCTCATCGAGCATCTGTTCCTTGGTGGTGATTTGCCGTTCTTCCGGCAGATACCAAGCCGCGCCCAAAGCGCGTCCACGGGGTACAATGGTTACTTTAATCAGTGGATTGGCGTATTCCAGTAACCAGGAGATACTGGCATGGCCGGCTTCGTGTATGGCAATGGAACGGCGTTCGGCCTCGGTAGTGATTTTGGTTTTCTTTTCCAACCCACCCACAATGCGGTCTACAGCGTCCAGGAAGTCTTGCTTTCCGACAAACTTTTTGCCGTGGCGGGCGGCTATCAAAGCTGCTTCGTTACATACATTGGCAATGTCTGCCCCCGAGAATCCGGGAGTCTGGCGTGCCAGAAGGTCTACATCCACACTATTGTCTATCTTGATGGGGCGCAGGTGTACACCGAATACTTCCTTACGCTCATTAAGGTCGGGTAGGTCTACATGTATCTGGCGGTCAAAACGTCCGGCGCGCAGCAATGCCTTATCCAAAACATCCACACGGTTGGTGGCGGCTAAGATGATAACACCACTGTTGGAGCCGAAACCGTCCATCTCGGTCAGTAACTGGTTCAATGTGTTCTCGCGCTCGTCGTTGCCACCCATAGCGGCTGCTTTGGCACGGGCACGCCCTACAGCGTCAATCTCGTCGATGAACACGATACAAGGTGCTTTTTCCTTTGCTTGGCGGAACAAATCGCGGACACGGGAAGCTCCCACGCCGACAAACATTTCCACAAAGTCGGAACCTGCCAAAGAGAAGAAAGGTACGTTGGCTTCTCCGGCCACGGCCTTTGCAAGCAGGGTCTTTCCGGTTCCCGGAGGGCCTACCAGCAAGGCACCCTTGGGTATCTTACCTCCCAAATCGGTATATTTCTGGGGCTCTTTCAAGAACTCGACAATTTCTTCTACCTCTTGCTTGGCTTCAGCAAGTCCTGCCACATCCTTGAATGTAATCTTGATGGGGGAACCTTTTTCAAACAATTGGGCCTTGGACTTTCCTACGCTGAAGATGCCTCCACCTCCGCCCATGCCTCCACCACCGCTCATGCGGCGGGACATGAAAATCCAGAAACCGATAAGGAATGCAAAGGGGAGAATCTGCCACAAAATGGCACCGAAGTAGTTCCGCTTTTTTTCGTAGTTAATGGAGCCGTCAAAGTGGGCGTCGTCTCTTTCCTTTTGCAGGAAATTACCTAGGCTCTCGCGTGAGGGGGCCTCGGTCGTAATAAGCGGATTCTTGCCTACGCGGCTGGAGTCCTGACGAAATACGTTTCCTACGTGCTGGGGTTTGACGTATGCTTCGACGGAATTGTCGTCGTAGCCGATGACTTTGCTTATATAACCGTCTCGTACATATTGCTGGAATTCATCATAAGAGATGTTTTTAGTTGCCGTACCACTTTCATTGGTCAGGTACAACCCCAGCAACATCATCGCTATAATCATATACAGCCAGTTCAGGTTGAACTTGGGCATATTCACTTTATTGGGTTTCTTGTTGGTATTATTGTCCATACGTTTTGATTAATCGAGGTCAGGAATTTGAGTTAATTTGGCGTCTGCCCATAGGTGCTCCAGATTGTAGAATTCCCTTGTTTCAGGCAGGAAGACATGCACCAATATGTCCGAGTAGTCCATAGCTACCCATTCGGCATTGCGCAGCCCGTCTACGGCAAAGGGCTTGGTATCGGCACCCTTGCGTGTGAAGTCCCTGATGGATTCTACAATGGCTGTCACTTGGCTGGGAGAGTTTCCTTGGCAGATGACGAAATAATTGCATATTGTATCGTCGATTTTTGTCAGATCTGCGATGACGATTTTTTTTCCTTTTTTATCTTGAATACCTTCTGTTATCTGTTGAATCAGTTTCTTCGTTTCGTTCATTATACATTATTATATTAAAACAGTTGACAAATATACGTTGATTTCTCATATCAAACACGCAAAAGAGGAAAACTCTTTCAATTTTTGATTTTTTTTAGTTATATAATCCTTTGGATTACGGTATCTTATCAGTTTTTTGCGAAAAAAATACTCGTTTTTGTTTTGATTTATAGAAATCTTTGTATCTTTGCAACCGCAAAACGGAAATAATAACAATTGGGCTATGGTGTAATGGTAACACTACAGATTCTGGTCCTGTCATTCCTGGTTCGAATCCAGGTAGCCCAACGAACTTACCTTATTTAAGTCAAAAAACCACTAAAATCGCAAGTTTTAGTGGTTTTTTGTTGCTTTTCGACCATGTACGAAAATTTCAGTGTAGGCATTCGGTGGCAAATTCAGTGACAAGGCTTCTGTAAGCCGGAAATATTCTGTAAATTTGTAGCATTTCAACATTAAAGCAGAATTTTATGGCAAAAGAATTAGCACTGAAGTACGGCTGTAACCCTAACCAGAAGCCGGCTCGCATTTTCATGCAGGAGGGGGAGTTACCTATTGAGGTTTTGAATGGACGTCCGGGGTATATTAATTTTATGGATGCCTTGAATGGATGGCAGTTGGTAAAGGAACTGAAAGAGGCGACCGGTATGCCTGCTGCAACTTCATTCAAACACGTCAGTCCGGCGGGTGCCGCCATCGGCTTGGAACTCAACGAGACAATGAAGAAGATTTATTTTGTGGATAATCTTCCGCTCTCTCCGCTTGCTTGCGCATATGTGCGTGCCCGCGGTGCCGACCGTATGTCTTCCTATGGTGACTTTATCGCTTTGAGTGATGTGTGCGACGAGGCTACTGCACGTTTTATTAACCGCGAGGTCTCGGATGGCGTTATTGCTCCGGGGTATACGGACGAAGCACTGGCTATCTTGAGGGAAAAGCGTAAAGGAACTTACAATGTGATTCAGATAAGTCCCGGCTATAAGCCTGCCCCGATTGAACATAAGGATGTCTTTGGTATCACGTTTGAGCAGGGACGTAATGAGATAAAGCTGAATGGAGATGAACTCTTTGCGAATATTCCTACTCGGAATAAGAATTTCCCGGAAGCAGCGAAACGTGATTTGATGATAGCCCTTATCACTTTGAAATATACGCAGTCGAATTCTGTATGCTATGTGAAGGACGGTCAGGCTATCGGTATTGGTGCCGGCCAGCAGAGCCGTATCCACTGTACTCGCTTGGCGGGCAACAAGGCCGACATTTGGTATTTACGCCAGCATCCGAAGGTGTTGAATTTGCCATGGGTAGAGAAAATCCGCCGTGCCGACCGTGATAATACGATTGATGTCTATATCAGTGAAGACCATGACGATGTGCTGGCTGACGGTGTTTGGCAGCAGTTCTTTACGGAGAAACCTGAAGTGCTGACCCGTGAAGAAAAACGGGCTTGGTTGGATACATTGAAAGGTGTTTCTTTGGGTTCGGATGCATTCTTCCCTTTTGGAGACAATATTGAGCGTGCCCATAAGAGTGGAGTAGATTACATTGCCCAAGCGGGTGGTTCTGTACGCGATGACCATGTGATTGAAACTTGCGATAAATATGGCATTGCCATGTCGTTCACGGGTATCCGTCTGTTCCATCATTGATAAGGTGTATAAAAAGTAGACCCGCCCCCACGGCTGCATAGCTGTAGGGGCGGGTTCCTTTTTTATTAAGTCTTATCTTGTTACGTTATCCTTGGTTTTTGATGTTCTCGTCCACCACTTTTATCTTTTCTTTTACAAGTTCGATGTCTGCTTTCAGCTTTTCCACCTTGCGGTTGATTTCTGTCAGCAGACTGTTTCCCTTCTTGGAAGAAGTGGTTAGGAAGCCGAGATTGTTTTCATATGTCTGGAGCTCGTTCTTCATATTGTCGAAGGCACGTACCAGCTTCTCGCGTTCCCGGTAAAGGGCTTGTGGACTACCTTCCTGAATGGAGCTGATAGTCGACTTGAAGTTGCTTAGCTTCTTGTTGGAGGCACTGATGTTGAAGCGTTCAAACAATTTGTCTATCTGACTATGGTATTGCTTATAGATTCGGTCTTTCTCTTTGAAAGGTACATGTCCTACGCCGTTCCACTCTTTCATGAGGTCGTGTACCAATTGGGTAGCTCCCTCCGTATCCATTTGGTCATCAATAGCATTCAGTTTCTCGATGATGTTTTTTTTCTTTTCCAGATTTTCCTGCTCTACGCTGCGCTGTGAAGAAGTGGCTTTGTTCTTTTGTTCGAAGAAGTAGTCACAAGCGGAGATGAAACGTTTCCATACGGCATCCGAATATTTCTTTGCTACCGGACCGATGGTTTTCCATTCTTTCTGAAGTTTGGTCAGTTCATCGGCAGTTACTTTCCAGTCGGTACTGTCCTTAAGAGCTTCTGCTTTTTCGCACAAGGCACGCTTCTTTTCCAGGTTTTCGTTCATACCTTCCTTCAGGGTCTTGAAGAACTCTCCCTTTTTACGGAAGAACTCGTCGCACGCTTTGCGGAAACGTTCGAAAATCTTCACGTTCATTTTTTGCGGAGCGAAACCGATGGTCTTCCATTTGTTTTGAAGTGCGATGACTTCTTGCGTTTTGCTCTCCCAAGAAGCAAAGTTTGTCAGTTCTTTGTAGTCGATGGCTTCTATGATTTCGCAAATTACGGTCTTTTGGTCAAGATTGTGTTGTTCCACTTCCTTCAACGCTTCGAAATGTTGCTGGTGACGTCGGTTTACGGTTGTAGAGGCAGCTTTGAAACGTGCCCAGATTTCGTCGCGTAGTTCCTTGGCTACCGGCCCTGTATCACGAAATTCTTGATGTAGCTTCTGTAACTGATGGAAAGCTGAAACTACATCCGCTTCATCCGCCAGCTTTTCGGCAGCTTCACAGAGATGTGTCTTGATTTCCAAATTCTTCTTGAAATCGTATTCGCGGAATTCATTGTTCAGTTTCAGAAGGTCATAGAATTTCTCAACATACAATTGGTAGTTTTTCCAAAGCTCGTTGACCTTAGCTTGCGGAACGAGTTTAACTTCGTTCCATTGCTGCTGTAGTTTCTTGAACTCCGTATAGCTCTTGTTGGCGTCATCTGGAGATTCAACCAGCTCCTTCAGCTCTTCGATGATGGAAAGCTTTACCTGCAGGTTCATTTCCTTTTGCTTCTCCAGTTCGGCTGTGAGTGCACTTCTTTTTTCTTTGATGACGGACATGATATTCTTGAACTCTTCCTCCACACAGTCTGTTTGTGGAACAAAGTTCTCCGCGGCGCCTCCGTTTTCAATGAACAGTTTTCTGGCCGCATCCTGCTCAGCATTGTGCAGCTTGTAGAAAGATTGCTTCAAACCGTCTATTTCAGGTTTTGCCACGTTCTCCACGTCTGCAACCACCTCTTTGAGTTTGGCAAGTATTTCCTCTTTCGTGAGCTTCTGAACTGGCTCTACCGGCTTTTCCGAAACGATTTCTTCAGCGGGAGTTTCTGTTGTTGCCGGTTCAGAAACCTCTGCTGCCTTCTTTTCTTCTTCTAATTCCACCGGCTTTTCGGGGAGATTAGTGTCATGAGTGTCCGTCATTGTATTTACTTTTTTAGAAACGGGTTCCTCCCGTTCGGGTTACATTAGGCTACAAATTAATGAAATAAAATGATTACTTCATACAATTTGCCTTGATTTTTTTCTATTTTCTTGTTTTTATGACAGTAAGACAGTGATACCCATGTACAGCATCATGCCTATAATGTCATTGGTAATGGAGATAAACGGGCCGGTGGCAATGGCCGGGTCAACCTTCAGTTTCTCTAAAGTCATGGGGACTAGCGTTCCGAAGATGGAGGCGAACATGACGACTGCAAAGAGGCTGATGGAGACGGAATAAGTGACCGTAGCCGTAGCTCCGAACCGGATAAAATTATAGATGTATACCAGCAGGGAGATGATGGTGGCATTGATGACCGCCACTACTGCTTCCTTGGCTACCTGCTTGAAGGTGTCTTTGGCATCCAGTGAGCTGTTGGCAAGGCCTTGCACGATGATGGCAGACGACTGGGTTCCCACGTTTCCCCCCGTACCGCCAATCAACGGAATATAAAGGGCCATTTCCGGATGGGCGGCGAAAGTCGTGTCGAAGTTACCCAATATCATGGAGTTGCCTATACCGCCTAGCATACCGATAAGTAACCATGGAAGACGGGCGGAAGTTTGGCGCATGACATTATCGTCCGTTTCTACATCTTGGGACAAACCGGATGCCAACTGGTAATCACGTTCCGACTGTTCGCGGACTTCGTCCATGACGTCGTCTACGGTAATCTGGCCTACCAGACGCCCGATACTGTCTACAACAGGAGCTGCCACCAAGTCATACTTTTCGATGATTTGTACCACTTCGTCAATGGGGGTATCTACATGGACGGAGATAGGATCTTTCCGCATCACATGCTTTACCTTGGAGACAGAAGGGGAAGTTATCATTTTCTTCAATGGGAATACCCCTTGCAGACGGTCTTCGTCGTCGATGACGTATACGTAGTAAATTTCATCCAGCTTTTCAGCTTGCAGGCGCATTTCCTTCAGGCACTCCGGCATACTCCAGTTTTCATTGACAGTCACCATTTCCGTACCCATCAAACCACCGGCAGTGTCTTCATCGTATTTCAGCAGGTCAACGATGTCACCGGCTTGTTCTATATCTTCGATGTGCGAAAGTATTTCCTCCTGCTTGTCTTCATCAAGTTCGCGCATCAGGTCTACGGCATCGTCCGTGTCCATATAATCCACGAAACGCTTGGCAATGGTCTCCGAAGGTAGAAGCTCCAGGAATTCTTTCCGGATGTCTTCGTCCATTTCAACCAGTACGTCCGCTGCCGTTTCGTTGTCAAGGAGGCGGTAAACGAAGCGGGCTTCCTCCAAGCCGAGGTCATTACACAGTTCTGCAATATCCGCCGGGTGAAGGTCTGTCAAAAGTGTTTTGACGTTTTCCGCGTCTTTCTGTTCTATCAGGCTTTTGACTTTGTCTATGTATTCTTCGTCTATTTCCATGATTGTTCGTGTTTGATCACTAACCATTAATCATTAATCGTTCTCAATGCCTGTTCCACTTGGTTGGTCAGCTGAATAAATTCCTGTACGGACAGTTGTTCCGGGCGTTTATTAAATAATACGTCCTCCGTCAGTGGACAGTCTTTGCCGAGTATCGGTTTTATGGAGTTCCGCAGAGTCTTGCGGCGTTGGTTGAACGTGGTTTTCACTACTTGCTTGAACAATTTCTCGTCGCAGCCTAAATCGTGCGTTTCATTGCGCATCATGCAGATGACGGCACTTTTAACTTTGGGGGGCGGGTTGAAGACATGTTCGTGTACCGTAAACAAGTACTCCACTTTGTACCATGCTTGTATCAGTACACTTAGGATTCCGTATGTCTTGCTGCTCGGCCCGGCGGCTATGCGCTCGGCTACTTCCTTTTGTATCATACCCGTACAGCAGGGAATCAGATCCTTATATTCCAGCATTTTGAAGAATATCTGGCTGGAGATATTATAAGGATAGTTTCCCGTCAGCACAAAAGGTTGCCCGCCAAACAACCGTTGCAGGTTCATTTTGAGGAAGTCGTCCTCAATAATGTTGTCTTCCAGTTGCGGATAGGCTTCCCGTAGGTAGGCCACTGACTCGTAGTCCAGTTCTACTACTTTGACGTTGCGCTCTTTGGGCAGAAGAAACTGGGTCAGTACTCCCATTCCCGGACCAACTTCGAGGATGGGAATTTCGGGACAGACATCTACCGTGTCGGCGATGTCTTGTGCCACTTTCAGGTCTTTCAGGAAGTGTTGCCCGAGAAACTTTTTAGGTTTAACTACTCTCATGTATCAACTAAATCATTACTTTTGCTCCGTAAACGTAGGCTGTAGTGTGAACAACAACCTATCTTTACACGGAGCAAAGGTAGTTCTTTTCAATGAAGAATGAAGAATGAAGAATGAAGAATTTGGGAATATCGTATGAATAAGCTGCTAAAAAAGACGTTGAAAATCATCTTACCCATTTTATTGGGTGGTTTTATCCTCTATTGGGTATATCGTGATTTTGACTTTTCAAAGGCAGAAGAAGTTCTCCTTCATCAGACGAACTGGTGGTGGATGTTGTTGTCCTTGTTCTTCGGTGTGATGAGCCATGTGTTACGAGGCTGGCGTTGGAAGCAGACTTTGGAGCCGCTGGATGCTCATCCCAAAACAAGCGATTGCGTTGATGCCATTTTTGTATCTTATGCCACCAATCTGGTACTGCCCCGTGTGGGAGAGGTTTCGCGTTGTGGAGTACTTGCCAAATATGATAATGTTTCCTTTGCAAAGTCCCTGGGGACGGTGGTGACGGAGCGGTTGGTAGATACGCTTTGCATTCTGCTGATTACGGGGATTACTTTTTTGGCGCAGATGCCTGTCTTTTTCCGTTTTTTCGAGGAGACGGGCACCAAGATTCCTTCGCTGGTGCATCTTGTGACTTCCCCTTGGTTTTATGTGGCTCTTTTTTCTATTATTGGTGTTTTGGTACTTCTCTATTTTCTGTTGCGTATGCTCTCTTTTTTTGAAAAGGTAAAGGGAGTAGTCTTGAATATATGGGAAGGTGTGATGTCACTTAAGAATGTGAAGAATGTGCCTTTGTTTGTTCTTTACACTTTACTTATTTGGCTATGCTATTTCTATCATTTCTATATAACTTTCTATTGCTTCCAGTTTACGGAGCACCTTAGTTTCCTTGCCGGACTGGTGATGTTTGTCGGCGGAACGTTTGCAGTCATTGTTCCCACGCCCAACGGGGCAGGACCCTGGCACTTTGCTGTCATCACTATGATGATGCTTTATGGGGTAAATGCTACGGATGCGGGTATATTTGCTCTGATAGTGCATGGCATACAGACGTTGCTGGTGATAGTGTTGGGCATCTACGGGTCGTTGCACCTGGCGTTGGCGAATAGGGCAAAGAAATAGACGTTTCTTGTGGTGGGTTCCTATATTGTCACTTCTTGTGTTAGAGGACAGAGACAGTACTTATAGAGAGTACTCCTTTAAAAGTACTGTAATACTTCTTTGCAAGTACTTCAGTACTTCCTTATAAGTACTGAAGCCTAAAGGTTGTTGGAAGATTGGTTTCTTTAAACGATATTGTTGCTTGGATATAGAAGTGGGAGAAATTCCTAAATATGGTAGCTATATTAGGTGCAGATGTTCTATCGCAATATGTGAAGATGTAAAAGCCATGTTTAAGATAGCTGATGATTTAGTACTTTAGAAAAATCCCGGTTTATTGTACTTTCCGAGAATAAACCGTTATATTTGCGAAAACTAACTTTTTAGAATTATGAGTACAATCTTACAGTTAGCTCCACAGAATGTATGGAAGCACTTTTATTCACTGACCCAGATTCCCCGTCCGTCAGGACATATGGAGAAGATTACCAAATTCCTTATTGATTTTGGAAAAGGCTTGGGGTTGGAATCATTTGTCGACGAGGTCGGCAATGTTATTATTCGTAAGCCTGCCACTCCGGGTATGGAAAACCGCAAAGGCATCATCCTTCAGGCGCATATGGACATGGTGCCTCAGAAGAACAACGATACTATTCACGATTTTACAACAGATCCCATTGAAACCTATGTTGAGGGTGATTGGGTGAAAGCCAAAGGAACCACGCTGGGAGCAGATAATGGTTTGGGAGTAGCTGCCATTATGGCGGTGCTCGAAGATAATAACTTGAAGCATGGCCCATTGGAAGCTCTGATAACCAAGGATGAAGAAACGGGAATGTATGGTGCATTCGGTTTGAAACCCGGAACTATGCAAGGGGAAATTCTGCTGAACCTTGATTCTGAGGACGAAGGCGAACTCTATATCGGCTGTGCCGGTGGTCTTGATATTACTGCTACTTTGGAATATAAGGAGGAGACGCCTATGGCCGATTTCGTTGCTCGTAAGATTACGCTGAAAGGTTTGCGTGGCGGTCACTCCGGTTTGGAAATCAATGAAGGGCGCGGTAATGCCAATAAATTGCTGGCACGCATCGTACATGATTTGCTGATTGAGTTTGACTCCCAGCTGGCAAGTTTTGAAGGTGGTAATATGCGTAATGCTATCCCTCGCGAAGCACATGCAGTATTGGTGTTCAATCCTGAGGATATGGACGGTTTGGAAGATTATATGAAGGAATACGAGGCACAACTGAATGACGAATATGCTCCGATTGAAAGTGGTATTACCCTGAGTATAGAAGAGGTAACTCTACCCACTGCCGTTGTTCCTTCAGAAATCCAGGATAATATGATTAACGTGTTGATGGCTTGCCAGAATGGTGTGATGCGTATGATTCCTACTGTTCCCGATACTGTAGAAACTTCCTCCAATTTGGCTATCGTAATCATTGCAGACGGTAAGGCCGAAGTTCGTATTTTGGCGCGTAGTTCTTGCGATACGATGAAGGATTTCCTGGCAGACAGCCTGACAGCTTGTTTCGCTATGGCAGGTATGAAGGTGGAATTGAGTGGTGGCTATTCCGGATGGCAGCCTAATGTGGATTCTCCTATACTGCATGCCATGAAGCTGTCCTATAAGCAGCAGTTTGGTGTGGAACCTGCCGTGAAGGTTATTCACGCAGGTCTGGAATGCGGTATTATTGGTGCCAATTGTCCAGGACTCGATATGATTTCTTTCGGTCCCACTTTGCGTTCTCCGCATTCACCGGACGAGCGTGCGTTAATTCCTACTGTTTCCAAGTTCTATGATTTCTTGGTGGCTACATTGGAGCAGACTCCTGAAAAGTAGAGAATACTTTATGTAATGAATAGGGGCAGGGTGCTTTATTAAGTATCCTGCCTTTTTTGTCTGTGACAGTTTGTCCTCTTTCTGCCAGAATGTCCCAGACTTATTACAATGGTATGTCAATATCCTTGCACTTTCTCCCTAAAAATTGACCTAAGTCAAGAAATATGTTATAAAACATGTTTTCTATCTGTTTTTTGCTTGTTATCTTGAACAAAGGCTCTATTTTTGTGTTGTAAAACATGAAAACAATAGAAAACTAGTAGATTTTTTAAGGATAACAAGATTGATTTTAGGAGGATAACAAAATGAAAATGTTAAAGAGTTTTTTTAAGCATGTCGGCGAAGCCGATAAGAACATTTGGGGTTACGTAATGCTTTAAGCATTCCCCCCCCCTTTCGTGAAGTATTGAATTTTAGTTTTCAGGTATTAGTTTAATTTTTTAAGATTATGAAAAAGAAGATTGCAAATTCATTTAAGCACATTCTTACCGCAGCTGGTAAGAATTGGATGGAGGCAATGAGATATTATAGCCTCCAAATGTGAGTACACTAACATTTAAGTATAGCACAAGGGATATGTTTGCAAAACATATCCCTTGTTTTTTTGTAGGAGTAGAATAAGATTTTTTATGTCCAAAAGTACATTTGTTTGAACTTTATTCACTTCCTTTGTTATTAATACAAAGACTAACAAACGAATAATTATGAGAGTAATTCAAAGAATTTGTAGCATATTGTTGCTGCTGGTTACATTTGGGGCTTCGGCATTGTATGCGCAGACGTACGATAAGTTGTGGAAGCAGGTGGAGCAGGCTCAAAAGAAAAGCCTGCCTCAAACAGTGATAAAACTGGCTGATGAAATCTATCGGAAAGGTCGGCAAGAGCAGAATGCTCCGCAAATGTTGAAAGCCTACATTTGTAGGGAGACTTATCAAGAGGGGCTGACTCCGGACAGCCTTTACTCCAGTCTGAAATATATGGAATCTTGGGCACAATCGGAGAGGAATCCGGTGAACAAGGCTATTCTACATTCTTTGTTGGCATATGAATATGCTGACTTGATGCGGAAGAATCGCCGTGTCTTGCTGTCACGTACTTTACTGACTGTTGACGAGGTTCCAGAAGATATCCGTGAGTGGAGTATCAGCCAGTTTGTGGATAAAATAGATAGGTGTAACCGTGCATCCTTGCAGGATTCCATCCGCTTGCTCAATACATCTGCAGAACAATATGTGCCTTTTGTGGCGTTGGAAGACGGTAGCCGGTTCTATGGGCACGATATGTACCATCTATTGGTAAGCCGTGCTGTTGATGCTTATCGGCAGCTGGATGGTTTCAGCGTGGATTCTTTGGTACAGACCCGTATCGAAAGGATTTATCTGGATATGATGAATGCTTATCGCCGTCGTGCCGGTTCGGAAGATGCTATGTTGCTCTGTTCTCTTGATTATTGGAACTGGAAGTTGACCGGTGGTATCAGCCAGCAGCCTTATCCTACTTTCCGAATGCGTCAGGAAAAGGCTAATCGGGAATATCTTGAGGTTTTGAATAAATTGATAAAGGAATACGGTTCACGAGAGGTTTGTGCCGAGGTTTACATTCATAAAGCCAACCACCTGCGCCGTTTGGAACCGAAACGCGCTGATGAGGCTCTAAAAGTCTGTGAAGAAGGCTTGAAGCGCTATCCTGCGTATAAGCGTATCAATGAGTTGAAAAATATCCGTGAACAGATTTTACAGCCTGAACTCATTCTGACTATGAATGAAAGCGGTTATCCCGGCGATTCGGTGAATATGAGGCTGCATTATCGTAATGTCGAGGGCTTTACTCTCAACTTATATACCACTACTTTAAGTGAAGTACCTTGGATGGACCATGGTATAAATAAAGATACTTATAGAAAGTATGCCCGGAAGTTTTCTTCCACGCATTTTGGCTTAAAGCCGTTGCCAGGCAAGGATAAATTGCCTGAAGATGTCCCTTATCTTGCCTCGGACACTGTATTTAAGTTCATGATTCCTCGGGAAACGGGAGTCTATATTCTTCAAATAGTACCTGATACTGAAACGGCCCGTACAGATGATAAATTTCTGGTATCTACCCGCTTCAAGGTGCTGACATTGGATTTGGGTGACAACCGTATGGAAGTGGCTACATTGGATGCCCGTAGTGGACAGCCGATTGCTGGTGCCAAGGTGAGTTTCTACTCTTTTTATGATGAGAAGAATAGAAAAGCGATGGCAGAGGTACTGACTGATGCCGGGGGGAAAGCTGTATTACCCTGGCAGAGTGAAATCCGAAGTTATGTGGCGCGTAAAGGCAGAGACACAGCCATGATGCCGCAGAACGTTTATATGAATCATCCTTATTACGGTATTAAGGATACAGATTGGAGGCAGATGGCATTGCTGACAGACCGTTCGCTTTATCGTCCCGGGCAGACCGTTCATGTAAAAGGGATAGCTTACAAGCAGAATAGTGATAGCGCCCAGGTACTACAAGGAGTTGATTATGAGCTTGTCTTGTTGGATGCCAACCGCAAGGAACTTGCCACCAGGAAGGGGCGGACCAATGATTTCGGCTCTTTTGCTACGGAGTTTGTACTTCCGGCAGCTTGCCTGAATGGCATGTTCAGCATACGAACCAAAGAGCCTCAATCTACCGTCACTTTTAGGGTAGAGGAGTACAAGCGACCTACGTTCGAGATTGCCTTCACTCCGGTTTCGGAAGCTTATCGGCTGGGTGACAAGGTTGTGTTGAAAGGAAATGTCAAGGCCTTCAATGGCATGATGGTGCAGGATGTGCCATTGGCATATACGGTGACTCGCCGGAATCCGAGACCTGGTTATTGGAGCAATGCTGATAAACCATTATTGTCTGACACCATACAATTGGATACCAACGGGGATTTTTCCATACCCTTGACTTTAGAAGCTCCGGCTGTAGATACAGACGGGTATGGGAGTGTGTATACTTATCATGTGGAGGCGGTGGTGACGGATGAGGCCGGTGAAACGCAATCCGCTTCGTATAACTTGTTGGCAGGTCCTAAAGCTTATTCCTTTGATATTCGCTTGCCTCAATATGTTTGTAAGGAAGACAGTATGCTTTTCACTTTTGGAGTGAATAATGTAATGAATATTCCTCAGCACATTGAAGGTTCCTATTGCCTTTATCCATTTGCAGAACAAAATGGGGCAAGGAATATTGCAGGTTCTGAACCCTTGGATGATGTTGTATTGGAGGGTACCTTCACAGCCAATCGGCTCCAGGATTTTTCGGCTTGGAACAAGCTTCCTTCAGGTAACTATCGCTTGAAACTTTCTGTACGTGATAGTTTGGGACGTGAAGAGAATAATGGGGCATATGGCAGTGACAGTTTCATGCTCTTTTCAAAGAGTGACAAGCGTCCGGCTGCGTTTACAGATTTCTTTTATTATAAAGAAAATGAGGAATTTGATGTACAGTACCCTGCCGCTTTTCTTTTGGGGACTTCTTATCGGGATGCATATGTGCTGATGGATGTCTTTTGTGACAGAAAACGCATTGAAAGCCGTGTGTTGCAGTTGAATGATACTATTATTCGTATGGAATTCCCTTATAAGGAAGCATATGGCAAGGGAATCACCATTCTTTTCAGTTTTGTGAAAGCTGGCGAGATGTACAGTCATCAGGTTGAACTGAAGAAGCGGGAGCCGGAACGTGCTCTCGACATGAAATGGGAAGTGTTCCGTGACCGTTTGCGTCCCGGACAGGAAGAAGAGTGGAAGCTCGTCATAAAGACGCCTCAAGGTATGCCTGCTGCGGCTGAGATGTTGGCTACGATGTACGACGCTTCACTGGATAAGATTTATAAGAGTAACCAGATACTACGGGTTTTCTATCCGGATAATCTGTATGGGGCATTCCGTGGTGCGAGCCGTTATAATAGCAATTACTTCTCCGTTTATTTCCCGTTGAAGGCTTGGAGGATTCCGGTGTGGTCGTTTGACTACTTCTGTTCTCCTTATATGGATGGAAGGATGCGGATAGTGATGGTAGAAGACAATGCGCTTTTGGAAGAAGTAAGTGTTGTGGGGTATGGGACTACCCGGAATAGCTCTTTGACCGGTAATCTTAGAATACGTGGTGCCAACCAGCCGATGCTTGCTTCCAAAGCAGAATCCGGGAATGCCGTTGAAGTGAAATATGTTCCTGCACAAGTAGCGGAAGACGCGGTGGAAGATGTTGTTTTTGAATCGGAAACGATACCGGTTGGCGAGGCCTTGCAACCTATTGAGGGGCTTCGCACCAACTTTGCCGAAACAGCCTTTTTTTATCCTCAACTTCGTACAAACGAACAAGGGGAGCTTGCGTTTTCTTTTACGATGCCGCAGAGCTTGACTCGTTGGAATTTCCGTGGTTACTCACATACTAAGGATATGCTGACTGGGATATTGGATGCTTCCGTTGTAACTGCCAAGGAGTTTATGCTGACTCCGAATATGCCTCGGTTTGTCCGCGTTGGAGATAAAACACAGATAGCCGGAACAATAGCCAATCTGACGGGTAAAGCGGTGAAAGGAACAGCAGTATTCACACTGTTCGACCCTATGACGGAGAAAGTTATTGCTACTCAACATCAGAAATTCTTGGTAGAAGCAGGAAGAAATACTGCTGTCAACTTCCATTTCGAAGTGTCCGACCGCTATGGTTTGCTTGGTATTCGTATGGTTGCCGATGGAGGTACGTTTAGCGATGGCGAGCAGCATCTGTTGCCCGTATTAAGTAATAAGGAGTATATTACGGAAACGCTTGCTATGCCTATCCGTGGCGAGGAGACCCGTACGTTCTCATTAGACAGCCTTTTCAACCGTAATAGCCGTACAGCGACAGACCGTCGTCTGACTGTAGAATTTACCGGGAATCCGGCTTGGTATGCTGTACAAGCGTTGCCGGCATTGAGCCTGCCTGCCAATGATAATGCCATTTCTTGGGCTACAGCTTGGTATGCCAATAGTCTGGCAGGCTTCATTGCCAACAGCCAGCCCCGCATTAAGACTGTATTTGACAGTTGGAAGGCTGCCGGTGGCACGAAAGAAACCTTCCTCAGCCAGTTGGAGAAGAATCAGGATGTGAAGAATATCCTGCTCAGCGAGTCTCCGTGGGTACTGGAAGCTACTACTGAAGCCGAACAGCAGGCACGTATTGCCACGCTGTTTGATATCAACCAACTGAATAACCGCAATCTTTCCGCTTTTACCAAATTGAAAGAATTGCAGGGTGAAGACGGTGGATGGAGCTGGTATAAGGGAATGTCCGGTAGCCGCTATATAACTGGCTATATTACAGAATTACTTGTTCGTCTTCCTCTGCTGACGAAAAATGAACTGCCTGAAGAAGTTGCCGCCATGCGGCAGAAAGCTTTCGGCTATTTGAATCGGCAGGCTTTGGAAGAGTATCGCAATATCCGTAAAGCCGAAAAAAATGGCGCCAGAATTACTGCCAACTCCGAATCGGCAATGACATATCTGTATCTGATAGCCCTTAGCGGCGAACAAGTGCCGGCAGACAATCAAGCGGCTTACCGCTATTTCCTATCAAAAGTAGGTGCCAATCTTAAAGATGGAACCATGAGCAGCAAGGCACAGTCTGCCATCATCCTGAAAGCAGTAGGGCGTACAGCCGAGGCGAATGAATTCATCGCTTCCCTCAAGGAACATCTGGTACAGACGGATGAACTGGGTGCATACTTTGCTTTCCAAGCAAATCCGTATAACTGGGGTATGCTGCCCATCCCTGCCCATGTGGAAGTAATGGAAGCCCTGCGTATGGCAGGTGGCAACGATGCTTTGGTGGAGGAAATGAAACTCTGGCTGCTGAAACAGAAGCAGACTACCAGTTGGAATTCTCCGGTTGCAACGGCTGATGCTGTTTATGCATTGCTTTGTCAAGGTACTAATCTGCTGGAAAGTCGGGGAGACGTACGTATCACGTTAGGTAACAAAGTTTTGGAAACATTGTCGCCTACAAAGACCATAATCCCGGGTTTGGGTTATGTCAAGGAAACCTTCGCTCAAGGAAGTCCGGAGCTGAAAGCTAAAACCGTCACCGTAGAGAAACGGGATGCAGGCATTGCCTGGGGAGCTGTTTATGCCCAGTATCTGTCACCCATATCTGATGTAAAGCAGCAGGGGGGTGAATTGAATGTAGAGAAGAAACTTTATGTAGAGCGTATATCGGCCGGTGGTAGCAAGTCCTTGCAACCGGTTACGGAAGGGACCGTATTATCCGTCGGTGATAAAATAGTGGCCCGTTTGACTATCCGCTTGGACCGTACTATGGATTTTGTTCAGTTGAAAGACCAGCGGGGTGCCTGCTTTGAACCTATAGGCTCGCTTTCCGGTTATCGTTGGAGTAATGGCCTCGGTTATTATGCAGAAGTGGAAGATGCCGCAACCAATTTCTTCTTCGACCATTTGGGCAAAGGCGTTTATGTCTTAGAGCACAGTTATCGCATAGCCCGTGGCGGAACATACGAAACGGGGCTGGCCACGATACAGTGTGCGTATGCTCCGGAGTATGCTTCGCATTCGGCGGGAGGGATAATTGTAATAAAGTAACAATAGAGTATGGAGCGGAGCGCAATTTGTACAAATTGCGCTCCGCTATTTTAGGTACTCTCGCTAAAAACACCTATTTTTGTCCGACTAATATTGAATGAGAGTGGCAGAATTAGGAAATCTTGATATTAAGAAAAATAGATGAAGCGGATATTGATAACTTTATATGTGCTTGCAAGTGTGGTATTGACTGCTGTAGCGCAAGCTCGTTTTACCTCGAATACAGAGATGTACAGTTTCGGCCAGATAGAATGGAAGCATCCCGTGACTGTGCAATATACCATCACCAATACGGGTGACCAGCCTTTAGTGCTTACAGAAGTAGAGCCGGATTGCGCCTGCTCCGTGGCCCAGTGGACAAAAACGCCTATTGCTCCGGGGGCAAAAGGAACAGTAAATGTGACTTTTGACGCCAAGGCATTGGGACATTTCCAGAAATCCGTGGCTATTTACAGCAATGCGCAACCCAATCTGGTCTATTTGAAGTTCAATGGTGAAGTAGTACAGGAAATCAAGGATTTTACCAAGACGCATCCCTATCTTATCGGTCAGATACGTATTGACAAGAACAGCCTCGACTTTCCCGATATTCAGCATGGTGAGCAGCCGGTGATTCATATCGGCGTGGTCAATCTTTCCGACCGTCCTTATGAACCGGTACTGATGCATCTGCCTCCTTATTTGCAGACAAAAGTAGAGCCCAATGTCTTGCAAAAGGGAGAAAAAGGAGTGATTACACTTACATTGAATTCGGAAAGACTGACTGACCTCGGACTGACTCAAGCGTCGGTCTATCTTTCTCGCTTCTCCGGTGACAAGGTGGGCGATGAAAACGAAATTCCCGTTTCTGCCATTCTTTTACCGGATTTCTCCGGAATGACGGAAGTGGAGAAGGCAAATGCTCCTGCCATCAACCTTTCTACCAAAGAAGTTGATATGAGTGCGATATTGGCAAAGAAGTCAAAAGCACGTCAGGATATTACCATTACCAATACCGGGCGTTCTCCTTTACAGATAAACAAGCTCCAGGTATTCCACCCGGCAGTGGGAGTTAACCTCAAGAAGAGTGTATTGCAACCCGGTGAAAGCACTCGCCTGCGGGTAACGGTAGTGAAGAAGAATATAGGCAAGAAGCGCCGTCATCTGCGTCTGCTGATGATTACCAATGACCCGATGCAGCCGAAAGTTGAAATCAACATTAAAGCAAAACAATAAGAAGTCGTAAAGTCCTTCATAACTCATAACTTATAACTCACAAATAGCCATGGAACATCCCGAAAATAATGAAGCATATAAAGGCTTGGTTGTCAATGCAGGCATTGAGCAACCTTCATCGGTCAATCCTTACTTGAAGAACCGTCCTAGGCGGAAGAAACGCGAGCTTTCCGTATCAGACTATGTGGAGGGTATAGTGAAAGGTGATGTTACGGTACTCAGCCAGGCTGTAACACTGGTGGAAAGTGTGAAACCGGAGCACCAGGCTGTGGCGCAGGAGGTGATAGAGAAGTGTTTGCCCTATTCGGGCAACTCCGTCCGTGTGGGTATCAGTGGTGTGCCCGGTGCCGGTAAAAGTACCTCTATTGATGTATTTGGCTTGCATGTACTGGAGGAACACGGTGGCAAGTTGGCCGTTCTTGCCATTGACCCGAGCAGTGAACGCAGCAAAGGCAGTATTCTCGGTGATAAGACGCGTATGGAGAAGCTCTCCGTTCATCCCAAGTCCTTTATACGTCCCAGTCCCTCTGCCGGTTCGCTGGGTGGCGTGGCACGCAAGACGCGTGAAACGATTGTGCTTTGTGAGGCTGCCGGTTTCGACAAGATATTTGTAGAGACGGTAGGGGTGGGGCAGAGTGAGACTGCCGTACATTCTATGGTAGACTTCTTCCTGCTGATACAGCTGGCGGGTACGGGCGATGAGTTGCAAGGCATCAAACGCGGCATCATGGAAATGGCCGATGGCATTGTTATTAATAAGGCTGATGGCGACAATCTGGAGCGGGCCAGACTGGCAGCAACGCAGTTCCGTAATGCGCTGCACCTCTTCCCGGCTCCGGAGAGCGGTTGGACACCCCAAGTGCTGACTTATTCCGGTTTCTATAATCTTGGTGTAAAAGAAGTGTGGGATATGGTCTACAAATACATTGACTTTGTGAAAGATAACGGCTATTTTGAATACCGCCGCAATGAGCAAAGCAAATACTGGATGTATGAGACCATTAACGAACAGCTGCGCGACAGCTTCTACCACAATCCGCAGATTGAAGCGATGCTGACTGGCAAGGAAAAACAAGTGCTGCAAGGCAACTTGACTTCTTTTGTGGCTGCCAAGAACTTGCTGGACACCTATTTTGCAGAACTGAAGAAATAAGGGCATATCCCTTTCCCTGTATCGATGACTAAGGAAAACAATATGGAAGTGGCGCGGCGGTTTACCCGCCGCCTTCATGAACTCCCTTCTGAGGAGCTGGAGCTCATTGCCGGTTTGTTTGTACGCCGTGAGGTGCACAAAGGAGAACTGTTGATTAGTGAGAAAGATATAGCCAGGGATATTGTTTTCGTAGAGAAAGGACTGCTTCGCCAGTTCTATTTCAAAGAAGGCCGGGACATTACAGAGAACTTTGCCTGCGACGGTGACGGCGCTATGTGTATCGTCAGCCTTTTCACCGGACGCCGTAATTGCCTTCAGCTGGAATCCCTGGAGGAAGGCGTCATCTGGAGCATTTCGTATGCAGGGCTGGTCGAACTCTCTGAGCGCTATCTGCATATAGCCCGTCTGCTTCGTCATTTGTTGGAGGGGTCTTTAATGCTTTCCCAATATAAAGCAGACTCTTGGCGTTTCGAAACCTCACGCGAGCGGTATGCGCGTTTCGTCAGGGATTATCCGGAGATAGCCCGGCGTGCCTCAGTCAACCACATAGCATCTTATCTGTTAATGACTCCCGAGTCTCTGAGCCGGGTACGTGCCGGAGTACTGTGACGGTGGAACGGCTGTTTTATACGGCTTTCCCTTCTTTCTCGAAATCCTTGCGTGACTTGCTTTGTGTCACGATGTACACTCCCAGGAATACCAAGGCTATGGCTATTCCCTTTTCCAAATTGAACACTCCCAATCCTAAGATGATGGCAACGGTTGAGGCCACGATGGGCTGCATGTAGTTGTACATGCTCACCACAGTGGGGCGCAACAGCCTCTGCGCACTCATTATGAAGATATAGGCAAGGAAGCTTCCTCCCACAACCACATATCCCACTTGCAGCAGGGCGGCTGTAGATATTTCGCTCCACTGTATGGCAGCCACGTCGTGGTAAGAGAACGGGATGTAGCACATGGAGGCATAGACAAACATCCATTTGTTCAGGGTGATGGGAGAGTATTTCTGCGACAACCCCTTGAATACGGTCAGATAAATGGAGAAGCTGATTTGGGCGAGCAGGCAGAGAAGGTCTCCGATGAGGCTGCCATTGCCGGCACCGGTGGTCTGGCTGCTCATGATGAGTATGAATGCTCCCATAGCCCCTACAAAGATGCCCAGCACTTTCTTGTTGGTGACCGGTTCTTTCAGATAGATTGCAGCCACTATCATGGTGACGATGGGCAGCGTGGTTGTAACGATGGAGGCGTCTATGGGCGAAGTCATGGAGAGTCCGAAGATATAGACACCCTGATTGAATACCAGTGCGAAGAGTGCGGCGAAGAATATCTTCAGCATGTCCCGGTGGTCCACCTGCTCGCGCTTGCAGAACAAGGAGAGGAGCCAGAAGCAGGCAGCTGCGCCTACCATGCGGAATGTGGTTACTGACAACGCGGAAAACTCCACCAGAGCCGACTTGCCTATAGGTGCCATCAGGCCCCATAAGATATTTGCGGTAAGGGCGAACAGATGCCCTTGAATGTTCTTGTTCATACTCTTTTGTTCTTTGCGGGTGCAAAAGAACAACTATTTTCTGAAAAGAGAAAATCTTTCATTATATGATTTTTCTGGTTCATGGGCGTAGAAATAAGAGATTATCGTGTATATTTGCTTCTAATTAAAGCAAGAAACCATGGAAGTACAAGCCAATTACATCAAGCGTATCGAAATACACGGATTGTGGCATCGGTACGATATTGCCTGGGACCTGCGTCCTGACGTCAATATACTTTCCGGCATCAACGGAGTGGGGAAGACCACTATCCTGAACCGTTCGGTCAACTATCTGGAACAGACATCGGGTGAAGTGAAGAGTGACGAGAAGAACGGGGTACACGTCTACTTCGACAACCCCGCAGCCACCTTTATCCCCTATGATGTAATCCGCAGCTACGACCGTCCCCTTATCATGGGCGACTTTACGGCACGCATGGCCGATGCCAACGTGAAGTCGGAACTGGACTGGCAGCTCTATCTGCTCCAGCGCCGTTATCTGGACTATCAGGTGAACATCGGCAACAAGATGATAGAACTGCTCAGCGGTGATGAAGAGCAGCGTAGCCTGGCTCCCTCCCTTTCCCTCCCCAAGCGGAAGTTCCAGGATATGATTGACGAGCTTTTCAGCTATACCCATAAGACGATAGACCGCAAAAGCAACGACATCGTTTTCTATCAGAACGGTGAGCGCCTGCTGCCCTACAAGCTGTCTTCGGGCGAGAAGCAGATGCTGGTCATCCTGCTGACCGTGCTGGTGCGTGACGATGACCACTGCGTACTCTTCATGGACGAGCCGGAAGCCTCCCTGCACATCGAATGGCAGCAGAAGCTCATCGGCATGATACGCAACCTGAATCCCAATGTGCAGCTTATCCTCACCACCCATTCGCCCGCCGTCATCATGGAAGGCTGGCTGGATGCCGTCACCGAAGTCAGCGAAATCTCCTCCCTAATCCCTAATCCTTAATCCCTGCCCAAGTGTCCACTTCTTTAAAACATAACCTTACTTCCGCCTATCTGGATGCCGCCCGCAAGTTGTCTCCCAAGAGAGCACGAAGGCGCATAGTGGCGTATGTGGAGAGCTATGACGACATCGCTTTCTGGCGGACGCTGCTGTCCGAGTTCGAGAATGAGGAACGTTATTTTCAAGTGATGCTTCCCTCGGCCACCTCTCTGGCAAAGGGCAAGAAGATGGTGCTGATGAATACGTTGAACACATCGGAGCTGGGCCGCAGCCTGATAGCTTGTGTAGACAGCGACTACGACTTCCTGCTGCAAGGTGCCACCAAGGTGTCGCATAAGATAAACAAGAATCCCTATATCTTCCAGACTTATGGCTATGCCATCGAGAACTTCCACTGCTTTGCCGACAGTCTGCATGAAGTCTGTGTGCAGGCCACGCTGAACGACCGGCATATCCTGGACTTCCCCGCTTTTCTGAAGCGTTATTCTCAGATTGCCTATCCGCTGTTTCTGTGGAATGTCTGGTTCTACCGCCAGCACGACACACACACTTTCCCGATGTACGACTTCAACGCCTGCGTGCGTTTGCAAGAGATAAACCTGCGTCATCCTTACCGTAGTCTGGACGAGATGCAAAAGACGGTGTCGGCAAAGCTGTCCGGACTGCAAGCCCGTTTCCCCCGCTACATCGACCGGGTGGAGCAGCTGGGCACGGAGTTGGAACGTTTGGGACTGACTCCGGACAATACCTATCTTTATATCCAAGGACACCATATCATGGATTGTGTAGTGCTGAAAATCCTTATCCCGGTATGTACGGTGCTGCGTCGTGAACGCGAGCAGGAGATAAAGCGCCTGGCAGAGCATAACGAACAGTTCCGCAACGAACTGACGGGGTATGAGAACAGTCAGGTCAATGTATCCGTGATGCTGAAAAAAAACAGCGGCTACAAGAACCTTTATCTTTATCAGTGGTTGAAAGAAGACATTATGGAGTTCCTCGAGCGGGAGGAACAGTCGCGTAGATAAGATTGCCGTTATGATAAACATACGATTATGGAGATATTGAAGAAGATAGACGACCTTTTAATCGGGTGGGGCATATCCCCTTCCCGGGCTGATATGCTCGACCAATTCATTGCCTTCGCACTGATACTTGCCGTTGCTTTCCTGGCGGATGCCCTATGCCGGAAAATCCTGCTGAAGGTAGTGGCACAACTGGTGAAGAAGACCAAGGCTACGTGGGACGACATCGTATTCGACCGTAAAGTGATGGTGCACCTCAGCCGCATGGTGGCTCCCGTTATCATCTATCTGTTTGTTCCATTGGCATTTGTCGAAGTCGGTTCATCGGCAATGGATTTCATCCGGCGTATCTGCCTTATTTACATCATCATTACTTTCCTGAGTTTCGTTAACTCGTTCCTGAAGGCTGTTTACAGTGTATACAGTGAGAAGGAGCAATTTCGTGACCGCCCTTTAAAGGGGATGTTGCAAACCATGCAAGTCATCCTATGGCTGGTGGGCGGCATTGTGGTCGTGGGCGAACTGATAGGCCGCGACCCGCTTTCGCTGCTTGCCGGATTGGGTGCTTCGGCAGCCATCCTGATGCTGGTATTCAAGGATTCCATTATGGGCTTTGTCTCCGGTGTGCAGCTTTCGGCCAACGACATGCTGAAGGTGGGCGACTGGATTGAGATGCCCAAGTACGGTGCCAACGGTACGGTGATAGAGGTAACGTTGAACACCGTAAAAGTGCGCAACTGGGACAATACCATTACCACCATCCCTCCTTACCTGCTTGTCAGCGACTCCTTCCAGAACTGGCGCGGCATGCGCGAGAGCGGTGGGCGGCGAGTGAAGCGCAGTATCAATATCGACATGACCAGCGTCCGTTTCTGCACCCCGGAGATGCTGGCAAAATATCGCAAGATACAGCTACTGAAAGATTATGTGGAGCAGACGGAGGAAGTGATTGAAAAGTACAATGTGGAAAACGGCATCGATAACTCCATCCTCGTCAACGGACGCCGCCAGACCAATCTGGGTGTGTTCCGGGCGTATCTGACGGCTTATTTGAAAAGTCTTCCCGACGTAAACCAGGAACTGACCTGCATGGTGCGCCAACTCCAGCCTACCGACCGCGGTATCCCGATAGAGCTTTATTTCTTCTGTGCGCTGAAGGATTGGGTGCCCTATGAAGGGGTGCAGGCGGATGTGTTCGACCATGTGCTGGCAATCATCCCCGAATTCGATTTGCAGGTATTCCAGTCTCCGTCCGGCAGAGATTTCCAGCGGGTACTGCCTGCTGCTTCCGAAGAAAAAGGAGCTTGATTCCGATCATCAAAAAGGCCTATATCTATTGTATTTCTCATAGGGAGTCATTACCTTTGAACCCTATACTGAAAGGTCAGAACATCCCTATCTTTTCTCCCAAAACATCCCCATGTTTTGGGGTATTACATCCGGGTGTTTTGGGTGAAAACATCCCCATGTTTCGGGGCAATACATCCGGGTGTTTTAGGTATTCAGTCATATAGTGAAAGGTATTCGGTCACGGAGTCTTTACCGTAAGGTATAGGCTTTGTGTGCGTAGGCTGTAGATGTGTTTCACGCCGGGTGGGAATATCTTTCGTTTTTTTGCTAACCTAATTAAAAGAAAGATTGGTATGTCAATGAATTATGTGGTCCGCAAGAAGGTGGACAAGAGTGGAGACAAGGAAGTGGTGCGCTACTATGCGGCATCAAAAGTGCTTCAGCCTGAACCGGTGAGCAACGATGAACTTGCCAAGAGACTGGCTTTTGTCAGCTCCCTGCAGGTGGGCGATGCCCAGTCCGTGCTGGTGCAACTGCCGGATATTATAGCGGACTATCTGGCCAGTGGACGCACGGTGAACATCAAGGGACTTGGAAATTTTTTCCCCTCCATCACCAGCGAACCGGTGGAACGGATAGAGGACTGCACGGCAGATAAAGTGCGCATTTCGCGTATCTGCTTCAGGGCGGCAGGCAGTTTCATGCAGCGCGTTTGTCGTCGTCTGGACTTGTTCAGCTTTCAGGTTCAAGAATTGAAGAAGGAGCTGAAGAAGAAGTAAACGGTATTTTTAGTTTCTTTCTTGAAACAGCACGTACCCCTTGAAGCAGGAAAGGCATTCGAGGGGTACGCTGTTGAAGAAGTTGTGTGTTTTTTTATAGTCTTGTGAGTGCTTCTTTTTTTTTACTTCACCCAGCTTCCGTTCATCCAGCTGCATTCTTTCCTGATGTCCTCGAAAGAACTATAGCTCAGGTTGGCGTCCACCTTGTTGCTTGTCACGGCGATAAAGTCGGCATGGGTGTAGATGCCTTCTTTGCTGCTCAGCTCGGCGGTGAGGGTGATGTTGGTCAGTTTGGAAGTGCTGTTTTTCAGGGCGTTTTCGGTAAGGGCGGTTTCCACGGTCAGGGGCTGGCCTTTGCCGCAGACCTTGGCGTTGTCTATTTCCACTTCCGTGCCGGCACGCAGACGGATGCCTTGCTTGCTGTCGCCGTTGCCGACGAGGATGAGGTTCTTCAATACGGGGTGGGCAACGGGAGTGGCGGCGTTGTTGCTGCCGTTGTTGTCGCACTCCATCAGGCAGTCGCAGTCGTAGCCCAGTGTGGATTCGGCTTCTTGGTAAGCCACGAGGTTGGTGCCTTTGCCGTTCCAGCCTTCGGTCCAGTCGAAGGAGTCGTCGCTACAGCTTACGGCTACGAGGTTGCTCACGTTTACCGAGCCGCCGAAGAACTCAAAGCCGTCGTCGGAACCTTTGTAGGCTTGGCAGTGGTCCACGATGGTACCGTTGCCTACGCCGTAGAAAGAGATACCGTTGGCTTCGTGCTCTTCATCGAAGGCAAAGCCGGTGTATTCCAGACGAATGTATTGCAGCGTGCCCGAGTTGTCGGCATCATCGTTGCCGCCGTAAACGGCACCGCCTATTTCAGAACTTCCCTTGCCGCCTTCGGCATTGGTGTGGGCGCGTCCGCAGATGTGGATGCCTCCCCATGCGCCCGGCTCTTCTTTTTCGCTGGTCATTACGATGGGTTTGTCCGGCGTGCCTACGGCGTTGATTTTACCGCCCTGCTTCACGAGGATGTAGTCTGCGATGTCATCGTAGACGGCGATAATCTTCACGCCTTCCTCTATGTGGAGCGTGGCACCTTCTTCTACGATGTATTCGCCGCTCAGCTTGTAGGTGTTTCCGGCAGCCAGGGTCACGTCGGAGGTGATGGTACCTTTCAGTATCGTACCGTTTTCGATTTCATTGCCGTTTCCGTTGCCGCCGTTGCCGTCATTGTCGTTGTCGTCGTCGCTGCTGCAAGCGGTGAGGATAGACATTCCGGCTACAAAGGCCAGAGAGTAGAATTTCCATTTCATTGTTTTCATAATTCAATTGTTTTAGTTGTTATATCCAATTTATCTGTCTGTCATTCAGATTGATTCTCTTAAATCAGCTTGTTTGTCAAAGAGTGTTCTCCGTTCTCTTCAGGGGGAGGACGGGGGACTTTATAGGTTGTAGCTTATTCCCACCTCAAAGTTCGTTCCCTTGTGGTAGCGTTCCACTTCCATTTCCTGCCCCGTGGTGGGCACATCTTGCTTGAAGATGACATCGCGGTTCAGCAGGTCGTTCACTTGCAGCTTCAGGCTGAAGTGCTTGTTCAGGCTATATCCGGCGCTGAAGTTCAACGTGTGCAGCGTCTGTTGCCTGACATCGCCCAGACCCGACACGCCTACCGCATGGATGCGGCTGCCTTGCAGGTTGTAGAGCAGGGCGAGGTTGAGTTGCCTGTCTTCACCGAAGCGCGGCGAGTAGGTGAGGTCGGCATTGGCAAGTATGGGCGATGCGCCTTGCAGCGAACGTTCCTTGTTGGTGTAGGCACCGCCTTGGGGCAGCTTCACGTTGGTGTACATGTAACTGATGTTGGCGCCTAGGCGCAGGTCCTTGACGAGCCGTTTGCGCATCTCCAGCTCCACGCCGGCAGCCATGCCGTTGTCGGCATTCTTGAAGCTGTGCAGCGTGGCGCCGCCTTGCAGGTCTTGGATGCGTTCGATAGGGCTGTCGAGGTATTTGAAGTAGCCGGTCACGGAGAGCATGTCGCCGTCCTTGCCGAAGCGTTCGTAACGTAGGTCGAAGTTGTAGTTGTAACCGTTCTGCAACTCTTCGTTACCGCGGATTTGTGCCGAACCGTAGGACTCTTGGTAGAGGAAGGGTGCCATCTCGATGAACGAGGGACGGGTGACGGTGCGCGAGGCAGAGAAGCGGATGCTGTTGGTGGGGTTCACCGCATATTTCAGGTTCAGGGCGGGGAAGAGGTCGTTCTTGTCTAAATTGCGCCGACGGGAGTACCAGTCGCCGCCGTCGCTGGCGTAGCGCACCCATTGCTTGCTCATTTCGTAGCGCAGGCCGAGGTTCACCAAGAGAGCTTCGGTGGGATAGAAGTCGGTCAGCAGGTAGGCAGAGTAGATTTCGTTTCCGGCGCGGTAGCTGTCTTTGGGCTGCATCACACGCTGTACCACGATTTGTCCGTCGGCAATGTTCTGCTGGTTGAGGAAGCCGTCGGTGTTGTAGATGTCGGTGATGACGGGGTTCAGTTTGTTCAGGTTGTAGTAGAAGCGGGTAGCGCTGTAGTCGCGGTTCTTGTCCTTGTAGTTGAAGCCGAGCTTAAGGTGGCTGGTGTCGTTCCACTTCCAGCGCATGGCGAGGTTGGCATTCCACTCTTCTTCGTCCAGGCTGCCGAAGTAGCGCATAGTCTCTTGGCGGTTCAGTTTGAAGAGCCTGAGACTGCCGTCGTTGTCTTTGACGTACATCACTTGCCGTCGGTCGGGCTCTTCGCTGCCGGTCTTGCTGTACGAGCCTCCCCAGGTCAGTTGCCACCTGTCGCTCTTGCTGAAGTTATGGATTCCGTTCAGTTGATGGTTTTGCAGGGTGTATATGTGCATGATGTTGTTGCTGCCGGTCAGCTCGTGTCCTTCGGCATCAGTACCTTCGCGGCGTTGGTAGGTGTCGATGGCATTGCGGGCGTAGAAGAAAGTGTAGCCTATGCGGTCGCTCCGGCGCAAGGTGTAGCCCAGGTAGCCGAGGGCGGCGAGCTTCAGTTCCTGCGCAAAGCTGTCGTAGGAGAAGTCGTCCTGCACGGTGCCGGTGGCTTCGAGTGTCTTGTAGAAGGCATCTTCCATGTTTTGGTAGCCGTTGCTGGCGCTGAAGGAGGCAAGCAGGCTGAGTGTCTGGTTACCTATACCGAAGTTCTTTCCGAAACCGAGGTTTCCGCCCAGTTCGGGCAACGAGCTCTTCTTGCTGGCGGCAAAGGAGGTATCGAAGATATTGTGGGTCTTCACGTATTTGTCAAACTCCATCAAGGGCATGTCGAGGGCGGCCGCGTCTACGCCGGGTGTTTTCAAGAGCGAACCGCTGCGGTCCATCTGATAGCGGTCTTTGCCTAAGGTGTTGAACTTCCCGCCCGTGTTGAGGCTCAGTTGGAAGAAATCTTCCGGTATGTTTTCTTTGGTGCTGATGTTGATGTGCGCACCGCTGTAGTCGGCAAAGGCGGCTGCGTCATACACCTTGCTGACGGTGATGTTCTGTACGGTAGACGAGGGGAACAGGTCGAGCGGCACCAGCTTGTTGTCCGGGTTGGGCGAGGCGATGGGCAGTCCGTTCAGCGTGGTGGTGCTGTAGCGGTCGCCCAGTCCGCGGACGATAAGTTGTCCGGCGCTGGCGATGGAGATACCCGTTATTTTCTTTACTCCTTCTTCCACATTGCCGATGCCTTTGAGGGACATCTCTTTGGAACCGAGGTTCTCGATGGCGAGGGTCGCTTTTTGCCGTTCCATTTGCAAGGCACGTTCGCCTTCGAGGTTCTTCTTGGCGGTGACCTGCACTTCGCCCAGGGTTTGCGTGTCCGGCTCCATGTCGAAGTTCAGCACGGTTTCACCCTTTATCTCTACGGCATTTATCGTCATGTCTTTGTAGCCGATGTAACGGACGGTGAGGGTATAGGTCCCGTTTTTCAGCTCCAGTGTATAGTTACCATCCAAATCGGCGACGGCGCCTTGTGCCGTTCCGCTCACTTGCACGGTGGCTCCCGTCAGCGGTTCTTTGGTTTGTCGGTCGGTGATTGTCCCTTTGATGGTTCCCGCTGTGGCAGCCATGACGGAAAGTGTGAGGAATAAAATAAGGAAGAAAATCTTTCCCAAGTCTAATTTCATGCTCATCTCTTTTCTTTGTACGTTTTTTAATCCGCTGCAAAGATGAGGCAATGACATTACACCGGTGATACATGGAACATACGTTTCATTTTCAAATCTATTACGATTTGGTTACCGCACATTCTTCCGGATTGTTTGTTATCCTTATATATAGGCTGCTTGGGACGAAAAAGGTTTCTAATGGTTGCTTATTGGAGTTTTATGGCTATTTTTGTATCTCAAACCAATATTGATAAATATATGGCTGTTCATCGTGACGATAGTGAACGTTTCCGGCGCCTTTCCATTCTTGGCCGGATAGGTTGGTGGGAGGCTGATTTTTCTTCAAGGCAGTATCTCTGTTCCGAATATGTCTGTAAGTTGTTAGGCTTGGAAGGGGAATACCTGAGCTTTGAGGATTTCGGTAAAATGATACGCGAAGACTATCGGGCGCGTATCAGCCGGGAGTTCCTTGCCATTCAGAATATGGAGGTCTATGAACATACGTTTCCTATCTATTCTACTGAAGGAGTGGTCTGGGTCTACTCGCGCGTGGGGTATAAGGAGCATTTGCCGGATGGAACATTGAAGGCTTTCGGAGTGTTGCAGCGCGTAGAGATGCCGAAGGAGGAGGCTGCGAAGCAGGCTTTGCAAAGAGTGAACGATTTACTTTATCGGCAGACCTCAATATCCCATTCCCTATTCCGCTTCCTGAAAGACGAGGATATAAGTGCGGGCATTTACGACATACTGAAAGATATTCTTGATTTCTTTCGCGGCGGACGTGTCTATATATTCCAATATGATGAGAAGTGCCGGTACCAGAGCTGCACATACGAGGTGGTGGCTCCGGGAGTGGCTCCTGAGAAAGAAATGCTTCAGGGAGTCCAGGCTGACAGCTTGCCGTGGTGGACGTCACAGATTATGGCACAAAAGCCCGTTCTGCTGGAAACGCTGGGGCAACTGCCGGAGCACGCTTACGCCGAATATGAAATTCTGGCGAGACAGAATATAAAGTCCTTGATGGTAACTCCGCTGGTTGCCAATGACCAGGTGTGGGGATATATGGGCATTGATTTGGTAGACCGTACCCGAATGTGGACCAACGAGGATTACCAATGGTTTAGTTCGTTGGCAAATGTCATCAGCATTTGCATAGAGTTGCGCAAAACGAAGGATGAGGCTGTGCGCGAACGTACTTTCCTCAGCAACTTGTTCCGCTATATGCCTTTGGGGTATGTGCGGATGTCCATTGTCTGTGATGAAAAGGACAACCCCTACGGGTATTATGTGACAGATGCGAATTCTATCTTTGCCGATTTTCTAGGAAAACCCGCGTCGACGTTTATCGGCAAGACTGCCTCGTCCTTTTCAAGGGAGGCGGCCCCCAGGCTAGAATATCTGCTTGATATAGTGAACACCGGGACACATAAGGAAATGGACATGTGTTTTGAGCTCACCAACAAGCACTGCCACGTGGTGATATACTCTCCGGAAAAGAATGAAGTGGTGGCGTTATTCCTCGATACGACAGACTCGGTACAGACTCATCTGGCTTTGGACCATAGCGAAAAACTGTTCAAGAATATCTTTGCCAATATACCGGCCGGGGTGGAAATCTATGACAAAGACGGATTCCTGGTAGACATCAACAATAAGGATATGGAGATATTCGGGGTCCGTGACAAACAGGATGTCATTGGAGTGAACTTATTCGAGAACCCGAATGTGTCCGCCCAATTGGCAGAACGTATACAGACTGAGGATATGGTCGACTTTCGCCTGAATTATGCTTTCGACCGGACTGAAGGGTATTACTCCACTTCCAAACAGCCGAAGGATGTGATACATCTTTATACGAAAGTGAGCAAGGTGTATGACAGTAAAGGTAACTTTACCGGCTATGCCATGATTAACATCGACAATACGGAACGGATTGATGCCATGAGCCGTATCTGTGATTTCGAGAATTTCTTCCTGCTTATATCGGATTATGCGAAGGTAGGTTATGCCAAGCTGAATCTGCTCGACCGGAAAGGCTATGCCATCAAGCAATGGTATAAGAATATGGGAGAGGACGAGAATACCCAATTGGCGGATGTCGTGGGAATATACAGCAAGATGTACCCCAGTGACCGCAGGAGGATGCTTGATTTCTTCAGTAAGGCCCGTGTGGGCGAAGCCAAACATTTCCAGGGAGAGATGCGCATTGAACGTCCGGGCGAAAAGGGAAAATGGAACTGGGTACGTACCAATGTGGTTGTCAATCTGTTTGAACCGGAGAACGGACAAATAGAGCTGATAGGCGTCAACTATGACATTACGGAATTGAAGGAGACGGAGGCTATGCTGATTGAAGCCAAGGAGAAGGCAGAAACCGCCGACCGTCTGAAGAGTGCCTTCCTTGCCAATATGAGCCATGAGATACGTACGCCCCTGAATGCGATTGTCGGTTTCTCCAGTCTGATGGGAGAGACCGGGGACATGGAGGAAAAAAGGCAGTATATGGCGATTATTGAAGAAAACAATGACCTGCTGTTGCAGCTGATTTCCGACATACTGGATTTGTCCAAGATAGAGGCCGGGACATTTGACTTTGTGGAAAAAGAGCTGGACGTGAACATGCTGTGTGAGGACATCGTGCGCTTCATGAAGATGAAGGCCAAACCGGGTGTGGAAGTTCTCTTCGACCGTCATCTGCCGGAATGCCGGATTGTCAGTGACCGTAACCGTTTGAATCAGGTCATAGCCAACTTTGTCAACAATGCCATCAAGTTCACCACTGCGGGAAGTATACGTGTAGGATATGATAAGGTGGATGAAACTCATTTGCGTTTTTATGTGGCCGATACGGGCCTTGGCATTGAGCCGGAAATGCAGGCTCAGATATTCGACCGTTTTATAAAGCTGAATACGTTTGTGCATGGCACCGGCCTGGGGCTTTCTATCAGCAAGAGCATTATAGAGCAGTTGGGTGGCACAATCGGTGTGGACAGTGAACCGGGGAAAGGCTCATGCTTTTGGTTTGTGCTGCCGATTGTATAGTATGGAAATGTGCTAAAATACACACTCACCACAAATTATGCAGATTAACACAAGTCAAAGCTCTTGATTATCAGAACTTCTAAAGATAATTTGTGCCAATCTGTGTAATTTGTGGTAAGTGATGATACCCTCCGGTTATAATCCGAATGAGAACTTATCGATGGATTGATATACCACACTTGCAATACTCAGTACCACAATACCCAGCGTGCAAATGGCCAGGCTGGCACGTGTATAGTTGTCACTGCGGAATGCTGCAATCGGCTCGTCGCTCTTGTTGATGTACATTGCCTTTACAATCTTCAGATAGTAATAAAGCGAGATGATTGTATTGATAAGGGCAATGAATACCAGCAGATGGAAGCCGCCTTCGAAAGCTGCCGCGAAGATGAAGAACTTCGAGAAGAAGCCCGCAAACGGCGGGATGCCTGCCAGAGAGAACAGTGCCAGTGTCATCAGGAACGCCAACTTCGGATTAGTGGTATACAGCCCGTTATAGTCTTCAAGTGTGAACTTGCCTGCTCGCAGTGCCACAATCGTGATAACGGTAAATACGGCAAGATTGGCAAACATATATATCAGCACGTAGTATACCAGCGACGTCATACCTTGTGCGCTTCCGCTGATGACACCCAGCATGATGTAACCTGCTTGCGAGATACTGGAGAAAGCCATCAACCGCTTCAGGTTCTGCTGGCGTAGGGCGAAGAGGTTGGCAATTGTGATGGAGGCGATGATAACCCAGTACAGCACTTCCTGCCATTGTTCCACCATCGGAGCGAATACCTTGATGAGAGTAGCCATCAGCACGAAAGCGGCAGAGCCTTTAGAGATGACACTCAGATAGGCTGTCACCGTGCTTGGAGCACCTTCGTAAACGTCTGCTGTCCAAAGATGGAAAGGCACCAGTGATATTTTGAATCCCATGCCGGAGAAGAAGAATACGAATGCCATAATCTGCAACGGGTCGCCGGTGAGGCGTGCCGGTATGTCGGCAAAGTAGAGAGTGCCTACCGTACCGTAAATCAAAGATAATCCGTATAGCAGCAATCCGCTGGAGAACAGTGCCGTGAGAATATATTTGGCACCTGCCTCGGCAGAGTGGTGGCGGTATTTGTCGAAGGCAACCAGGGCTGCCATCGGGATGCTTGCCGTCTCCAGGCCGATAAAGAACATCAGGAAGTGTCCGGCGGAAATCATGAAGTACATACCCAGCAGGGTGGAAAGTGTCAGAATGTAGAACTCACCTTGTTTGATGGCAGTGTCCGGACGGCGCATCCATTCGTGCGCCATCAGGAATACAATCAGTGTACCTATACTGAGGATGGATTTCACGATGCTCTGTATCGGCTGATTGTGATACATGCCGCCAAAGGCATCGGCCACAGGACCGGGGACGATGGTGATAAGTGTGTGTATGGTCAGCAGAGCAACGGGCAGCATTGTGTTCAGCACCGGTTTGCCGTCATTCTTGTGTGCATCCGGACTCATGAAGAGGTCGGCGACAAAAAGGATGACGATGACCAATATCAGCGAAAGCTCTTCTTTGAGCAGGAGGAATTGGGAATAATCCATATCTATTTACGATTTTACGATTTACGATTTACGATTGAAATTACTCTTGGGATTTACGATTTTATGATTTACGATTGAGGTTACTCTTGGGATTTACAAGTCATTTATCAATCGTAAATCGTCAAATCGTAAATAAATCAGTTATTGGCAGCACGCTGTCTCCAATCATGCCGCTAATCCACCATGGTGCCATACCAAGGGCGGCAACGCATGCTATGAGGATAATGACCGCTGTGCGTTCGTCCCAAGTGGCGTCGCTCAAAGTGAGGTGATGCTTGTTAGTGCAGGTGCCGTAGAGAATCTTTCCTACCAGTCGCAGGATATAGACTGCTGTAATCACGATGGAACTGCATGCAATGACTGTCCATACGCGGTGGAACGTATCGGGATGCTGGAACGAACCGGTGAAGATGGTCATTTCGGCAATGAAACCGCTGAGTCCGGGTAATCCCAGATTGGCAAGACCGGCGATTACATAGCAGACAGCCAGGAAAGGCATAATCTTCATCAGACCGGAGAGTTCGCGGACGTCACGCGTATGGGTACGTCCGTATATCATACCGATAAGGGCGAAGAACAAGGCTGTCATCAGTCCGTGAGAGAGCATCTGCAGAACAGCACCCGTGCAAGCTGTCTGGTTCATCATCAGAATGGCGAACAACACCAGACCGCAATGGCTGACGGAAGAGTAGGCGTTGATATACTTCAAGTCGGTTTGTACACAAGCGGAGAATGCGCCGTATACCACGGAGATTCCGGTAAGAATCAAGAATATCCATCCCAGTTCTTGTGCAGCTTCGGGCATCAGGTACATGGCTATGCGGAAACATCCGTAACCTCCCAGTTTCATCAATACACCGGCATGGAGCATGGATACGGCAGTCGGTGCGGAGGCGTGACCGTCGGGGCTCCATGTGTGGAACGGGAACAGAGCGCCCAGCACACCGAAACCGAGGAAGGTGAGCGGGAACCAGATACGTTGCTGTTCGATGGGAATATTGTGCATCTGTGCTATTTCCAATAGATTCATAGAGGTGGCTCCGGCACCGTAGTAGATACCCAGGATACCGATAAGCAGGAAGGCGGAGCCGCCCATCAGCATCAGTGTCAGCTTCATGGCGGAGTACTCCTTGCGTCCCGACCCCCATACACCGATAAGCAGATACATGGGAATAAGGGCAACCTCGTAGAACATGAACATGGTGAACAGGTCTATCGAGATGAAGAACCCGAACACACCGATGGAAAGGAAGGTGAACCAAAGGAAATATTCTTTAGTCAGCGGTTGCAGCCTCCAGGAGGCGAATGTTCCGGTAAAGACAATGATGGCCGAAAGCAGCAGCATGGCTACCGAAATACCGTCTACTCCTACCGAATAGTGGATGTTGAGTGCAGGATACCAGACCATGTCGGCACGGAACAGCATTTCATCCGTGGCACCAGCGTGGCGTGCATTGAGGTACATCACGGTCAATGCCGCAGAAAGAACCAGCAGAGCCGATGCACCGGTCACCATCACCGCGCGTATTTGTGCGATGTTGCGGCTGAGCCAAAGACCCAGCAACATCAGCAAGGGGATGAGTACGAATAATGATAAAAAGTTCATCTTTATATTTACGATTTAACGATTTACGATTTACGATTGAAAAATCTCGGGTTATAGCAATAGTAGCAGTATCAGTGCCAGCGTGCCCAGCAGGAATACAAATGTATATTGCTGGATGCGTCCGCTTTGCAGGCCGCGTATCTCTTCACTGGTAGCTTCAGCCCCCCAGGCAAGGAAGTTGAAGAAACCGTCGACCACGTGGCGGTCCCACCATGCAATGGGGTGGCAGATGCAGCCGAAGATGATGCGGTGGGTGATGAACTGGTAGACCTCGTCCAGATAGAAGCGGTGGTAAGCTGCTGTCCACAAGCCTTTGAAACGGTGTGCCAATGTATCGGCAACGGGTTGCCGGCTACCTGCATAGATGTAGGTGGCAATGGCTATGGAAACCACCGCTACGGCGATACTTGTACCTGCCACACTCCAATCCAGATGGATGTTATATGCTTCACCGTTGGAACTGATGAAGTGTCCGAAAGGAATGAAACCGGCAATTATCGTAACCACAGCAAGGAGCATCAGGGGCAGGGTCATCGCCAGAGGACTCTCGTGGGGGTGAGGCATGTGGCTGTCGCCCCCATCGCTTGCCGACTTTTGCCCCGGCTCTGAGCCGGCCCAAAAGATACCATAATAAAGACGGAACATATAGAATGCTGTCATACCTGCAATCACTGTCATAATCCATCCCATAGTGGGGCTGAACTGGAAGCATGCCGTCAGGATTTCATCTTTGGAGAAGAATCCGGAGAACGGCGGGATACCTGCAATGGCGAGACATGCGATGAGGAACGTGATATGCGTAATGGGCATATACTTCCGCAGTCCACCCATGGCAGACATCTCGTTGCTGTGTACGGCATGGATGATGCTACCCGCTCCGAGGAACAGCAATGCCTTGAACATGGCGTGTGTGAACAAGTGGAACATGCCTGCCATGTAGCCCAGTCCCCCTTCGTGTGGGTCGGCTGATGTACATACACCCAGCGCCACCATCATGAAACCGATTTGGGAGATGGTGGAGAATGCCAGTACACGCTTGATGTCACTCTGCACACATGCCACACTGGCGGCATAGAATGCCGTGAAGGCTCCTACGTATGCCACGATGTGCAGCACGCTGGGAGCATATTCTATGAACAACGGGAACATGCGTGCCACCAGATAGACACCTGCAACCACCATTGTGGCGGCATGAATCAGTGCACTGACCGGCGTAGGACCTTCCATGGCATCGGGCAGCCAGATGTGCAACGGGAACATGGCACTCTTTCCGGCACCACCGATGAACATCAGTCCCAAGGCAAGCGGAATCATTGCCGCACCGCCCTTTGCCAGCGCCATCTCATTAGGGCTGAAGGTGTATGTACCGGCATAATACCCATAGACGAGGATACCTATAAGGAATCCCAGGTCAGCAAAACGGGTCACGATAAACGCCTTCTTCGAAGCGGCAATAGCCGCCGGCTTCGTATAATAGAAACCAATCAGCAGATAGGAGGACACGCCCACCAACTCCCAGAACAGATACATCTGGAAGATATTCGTTGCTACTACCAGTCCGAGCATGGACATGGTGAAGAGCGACAGGAAGGCGTAGTAACGCTGGAAACCGCGTTCGCCCTTCATGTAGCCGAAAGAGTATATGTGTACCAGCAGCGAAACGGTACTGATGACCACGAGCATCATAACCGAAATCGGGTCGAGTAGGATACCCATGTCGATACTGAGGCTTTCTGTGAAAGGCAGCCATTTGAAGTTATAGGGCATCAGCGCCTCGTACGTACCATCGGCAAGGCGGGGAGCGCTGAAGTACATTCCTGCGGTGAGATAGGAAAGCACTGCGACCACACCCAGTGCCGTAGTTCCGATAAGGCCGGCAGTGCGGTGTGACATCCATTTACCTCCAAGTCCCAGAGCGAGGAAAGAGAGGAAAGGGAGTAGAAGGATTAATATTGTATATTCCATAATTTAATTGATAATTGAAAGGTGAAAGTTGAAAACTGAAAGTGAAAAGTTAATTTTTCACTTTCTGTTTTCAACTTTCCACTGTTTAATATTTCATCTCATCCAGTTTGTTCACCTGGATGCTGCGGATGTTACGGTAGATGTTAATCATGATGGCAATGGCTACAGCCGTTTCGGCCGCCGAGATGGCGATGGAGAATAAAGAGAAGAAATATCCTTCCAGTCCTCCGGGGAATAGGAAACGGTTGAACACCGCAAAGTTGATGTCCGTGGCATTCAGAATCAGCTCGATGCTGATAAGTATTGCCAGTGTGTTGCGGCGGGTGAAGAACCCATAGATGCCTGCGAAGAACATGATAGCCGAAACTATCAGATAATATTCCATGTGTATCATAATTCTTATCTTTTACGTGCTATTAATAATCCGCCTACGATACATGCCAATAACAAGATGCTGACAGCTTCGAAGGGAAGCAGATAACCATACTTGTCACCGCTCAGCATGTGGTGACCGATGGTCTTGATGTTGACCTCCAAAGGTTCCACGTCGGTGGTGGCAATGAACTTATGCTTCAAAGTGATGAATACTACGATGATGGCACCGCCCACGGTGGCACCCAGTCCGGCAAGGAACCTGCTACGCTTTAACTTCTCGATGACATCGCCTTCGCCACTGGTAAGCAGTATGGAGAAGACGTAGAGCACTACGATACCGCCGGCATAGACCATAATCTGCACGGAACCGAGGAAGGTGTAACCCAGCAGAAAGTAGATGCCTGCCGTACCGAAAAGCACGAACAGCAGGTAGGTGGCCGAGCGCACCATGCGGTGGGTCGTTACCGTCAAGATGGAAAATACGGTGATAAAGGCCGCAAGGAAGTAGAATACTACTGTTTCAAGAGTTATTTCCATGTTGTTTAATTACAAGTTACTATTAACGAATTACTTTGTTGTCTCTTCTTTGGGAGCAGCGGGTTTCTTTTTTTCTTCTACATGGCTGCCCGGACGGTTCAGCGTCATGACCAGTTTCGTGCGGTCAAACACAGCATGCTCAAAATCCTGGTCGAACGTGATGGCATCATGAGGGCAGGCATTCACACAGAGTTGGCAGAACATGCACGAACCGAGGTCGTATTCGTACTTAACCAATATCTTCTTTTTCTTGCCGTCTTCCGTTTCAACCATCTCGCCGGTCACCTTGATAGTGTCGTTGGGACAAGCCATCTGGCACAAACCGCAAGCTACACACCGATGTTCATTTTTATCATTATGGGGCATGGTCAGCGTGCCACGGAAACGGTCGGAGAGTTTCAATGTCAAGCGGTTTTCCGGATATTGTTCGGTAGTCTTTCGTCGGCAGAATACGGTCATGGTTGTCTTCATACCCGTCAGCAGAGAAGTGACGCCGTGTATGAGTCCGCTGATATAAGAGTTCTTTTCTTTCATTACTTTTGCCTTTATTAAAATTATCCGCAAGGAAATCTTGCTCCGGCGCTACGCCGGTTAGAAATGCAATTTAAATACTACAATTAATACCATCAAAATCAAGTTCACCATAGAGATGGGTACCAGGTACTTCCACTCCAGATTCAGAATCTGGTCAATACGCAGGCGGGGGAAGGTCCACTTTATCCACATCAGCAGGAAGACTACGAAGAAGGCCTTTCCGAAGAACCATACAAATCCCGGAATGTAATCCATCACTGCGTTGAAGCCGTCCAGGCCTACGATGTGTAGCGGCATCCAGCCTCCCAGGAAGATGGTGGCTGCCACGGAGGCTACGATAAACAGATTCAAATATTCTGCCAGATAGAAGAATCCGAAGCCCATACCGCTGTATTCCGTATGGTATCCGGCAGTCAACTCGCTTTCGGCTTCGGGCAAGTCGAAGGGACCGCGGTTGGTTTCCGCATTTCCGGCAATGAGGTAGATGATGAAGGCTATCAATGCAGGGATATGTCCCTTGAAGATGAACCAGCCGTCAGCTTGTCCTTCTACTATTTCGGAGAACTGCATGGTTCCCATCAACACTACCATTGTCAGTATGCTCAATCCGCAGGACAACTCGTAGCTGATAATCTGCGCACCGCTTCGCATGGCTCCAATCAGCGAGAATTTATTGTTGGAACTCCAGCCTGCCAGCAGGATACCCACTACGCCGATACTCGATGCAGCCAGCAGGAAGAACACTCCTACATTGAAGTCCAATACCTCCAATCCCTTGTTGATGGGCAGGCAGGCAAATGTCAGGAAAGAAGCGATGATTACCATGAACGGTGCCAGATTGTAGAGGAACCGGTCAGAGAATTTCAAATCAATGATTTCCTTTGTCAACATCTTGATGACGTCGCAGGGCACTTGGAGCAATCCCCATTTCCCCACGCGCATCGGACCGAGGCGGCATTGGAAGAAGGCGCATATCTTACGCTCCATGTAAATCAGGATGATGGCAAGCACGGCATACATCAAGATGATGCATACGCCAATCACCACGCATTCGAGGAATATTGCCAGTCCTTCCGGCATCAGGGAAGTCAGCATCTGGTGTATCCAGTTGGTTACTATACTAAAGTCAAACACGTTGTTCATTTACTATTTACAATTTACTATTTACAATTTACGAGGCGCTTTTTGATTTACAATTCACAATGTACAATTTACAATTTGGCTGCGCTGTAATTCCGCATGGTAAATTGTAAATTGTCAAATCGTAAATCCTTTTATCTGTCAATATCTGGTACTACATAATCCAATGTTCCGCCAATGGCAATAAGGTCGGCGATTTTAGCTCCGCGGCAAATCGTATTTACGGTCGATACCAATGGCAAGCCCGTACTGCGGAAATGCAGGCGGTAAGGCATCTTGTCGCCGTGGCTTTCGAGGAAGACGCCGAACTCACCGCGGCTACCTTCTACGGCTGCATAATAAGTGCCTTCCGGTACGCGGATAATAGGTTTCATCTTTTCCTGGTAGGCTCCTTCCGGGATGTTGTCTATCAGTTGCTCGATAATTTTCAGGCTCTCCAGAATTTCATCCATACGGATAAGGTAGCGTGCCCATGAATCGCCTTCGGTGCGGATGACTTCTTTAAAGTCCACCTTGTCATATACGGCATATGGCATACGCTTACGCACGTCGCAGGCCCATCCGCTGGCGCGTCCGGTGCCTCCGGTAGCTCCAAAGGCGATGGCATCTTCCCGTGAGAGTATACCCACACCTTTCAGACGTTGCTGGGCAATGATGTTCCCGGTGAATACGTCGTGATATTCGTGTAGGATACCGCGGAGGTAGGGGATAAACTCCTTCACTTTCTTTACGAAGCCGGGAGCAATGTCTGCCTGCACGCCACCGATGGTGTTGTAGTTCATGATGAGGCGTCCGCCGCAAGTTTCCTCAAAGATGTCGAGTATCTTTTCGCGGTCGCGGAAACCGTAGAAGAAGGCCGTTAATGCACCCAGGTCCATAGCAAGACAAGAATAGAACAGCAGGTGAGAGTCTATTCGCTGCAACTCGTCCATGATGGTACGTATGTACTGCACGCGTTCGCTTACTTCCACGCCCATTGCCTTTTCGATACACATGCACAAGGCATGGCGGTTCTGGTGTGCGCCCAGGTAGTCCAGACGGTCGGTCAGAGCCAAGGTCTGCGGATAGGTCAGGCTTTCGCACATCTTCTCGATACCCCGGTGGATGTAGCCGCAGTTGGCATCAATCTTGTCGATGATTTCACCCTCCAATGATACACGGAAACGCATTACGCCGTGGGTGGCCGGATGTTGGGGACCGATGTTCACCACATATTCCTCATCACCGAAAAGTTGCATCTCCTTATTCTTGATGCTACCGTCGGGATTCAGCTCCAATTCCATGGTAGTGTCCACCGTTTCTTCGTTGTCCATACGCAACGGATTATCTTTTTCCGGCTCATTGTCTTTACGCATGGGATAGCCTACCCAGTCATTGCGCAGATAGAGTCGGCGCATATCCGGATGACCAATGAAAACGATGCCGTAAAAGTCGTAGACTTCGCGCTCGTTGAAATCCGCAGCTTTCCAGATATCGCTGACGGAAGGAAGTTCGGGATGTTCCCGGTTTAGAGTGGCGGTGCGTACCGCTATCCGTTCGCCGGTAACAGTAGATTCCAACAGATAGACTACGCCGAGTCCGCGGGGGGTGTCCGGTGCGTCTTTCTCGTCGGGTATTCCCCAATCCATACCGCTGAGGCATTCCAGGAAGTCCATTTGTTTCTCTTTCCGCAGACGCAGCATTTCGTCGTGCAGGACTGAGGGCTCTATGTATTTTATTTCCATATTTTTAAGTACTGATTAGTGGTTCTCTTCTTTTCTGTTTACTCCACCGAAGTATTTCTCTATTTTCACTTTACGCTGCAATTGCATCATGCCGTAGTAGAATGCTTCCGGACGCGGAGGACAACCGGGAATGTAGACATCCACCGGCAGAATCTTGTCCACACCGTTCACCACGTGATAGGATTTCTTGAACGGGCCTCCGCTGACGGCACAGCCGCCTACGGCTACTACATATTTCGGATCGGCCATCTGGTCGTAAAGACGTTTCAGAACGGGAGCCATCTTGTTGGTTATTGTTCCGCAAACCATAATCATGTCTGCCTGGCGCGGACTGGCACGGGCTACCTCGAACCCGAAGCGCGCCATATCGTAGCGGGCTGCGCCGAGGGCCATGAATTCGATACCGCAACAACTGGTTGCAAACGTAAGAGGCCACAGTGAGTTGCTGCGTCCCCAGTTGACGAAATCGTCCAGTACGCCAAGGGCGACATTGGCGCCTCCGGCATTAAGTTCCCGAACCAGTTTCTCCAACGTTTCGTTGTCTGTAAACTCCTCATAAGGGATAGATTTAATTTTCGGTTTCTTTGTTACTTCCATTCCAAAGCTCCTTTCCTCCAGGCATAAGCAAGGCCCAGAATCAATATAATCAGGAAAAATAAAACACTGAAAAGTCCTGCCACGCCAAGTTCGCGGGTGATGACTGCCCAAGGGAACAGAAATACCGTTTCCACTTCGAACATCAGGAACAAGATGGCAAACAGATAGTAACCTACCCGGAATTGCATCCACGATTTACCGCGGGTAGGGATACCACACTCGTACGGCTCCATCTTCTGTGCATTGTACGAACGGGGTGCTATCGCATTGGAGAGCGCGATGACGATACCCACGAAAGCGATTGCCGTCAATAAGACGACCACTAACAAAGTAAAGTTCATAAACCTGATAAGATTTTAGATATATAATAATAGATACATCGCACCGGAGGACAAAACCTCTGATTTGTTGTCCGGCGAGGTCAGGGGCAAGCGTCTGCGCTTGCAGGCCTTCTAAATGATAATCTTTCTTAGCCCGAACACGTAATAATTCGCGTCGGGTACGGGATGAGGAGACAGATTCAACAAACGGTCGCATTCCGGTGCATAGGCATGCTGCTGCATCTTGTAGATGTACATGCGCAGGAGTACGCTTTTGTTGGTTGGTACTTGCGTATGGTCCACATGTTCTATGCAGAGGGAGTTTGGTGAAAACAAGTCGTAGAACTTCTGGACTGCTTGTTGGGTGGTAGGAGCTTGTGACAGCGTACAGCATTCTGCTTGTCGGGTGGCAGGAACGCACAAAATATCTGCAGCTCCGGTTGCACTGTCGTGCAATAGGGCTGCAAAGATTATGATTAAACAGTATTTAATGCATTGCTTCATACCACAATTCTCTCTTTCAAGGGCGCAAAGATATAATAAGTATTGTTCAATTTGCTATCCCCGCATAACAAAAAATGATTATTTTTACACTTTTTATCCTAAATCAATTCCGTTTCCAGAAATCCGGTGTGAAAAGCAGCAGTACGGTAAATAACTCAAGACGACCCAGAAGCATTAAAAAGGATAACAGCCATTTAGCTGCATCGGGCAGGGCATTCCACGAATAGGCAGGTCCGGTTTCGCCTAACCCGGGTCCCATATTGCCGATACTGGAAATAACGCAACCCAACGATTCCGCAGTTCCTACTCCCATAGCCATCATCAGCAATGTACTGACGATGATGATAATCAGGTAGATGAAACAAAAAGCCAGTACGGTGGAGACTATGGAGGGAGGTATAACCTGCTTGTTTATCCGAATCGGAAGAACAGCATTGGGATGTAGGATATGCTTGAACTCATTTCGCGATACTTTGGTAAGAATCACCATGCGTATGCATTTCAGGCCGCCGGTGGTACTGCCTGCGCAAGCCCCCATCAGCATGATAATGGTAAACAGTCCCCAAAGTACGGGTGTCCATTTCATGTAGTCGTCTGTTGCAAAGCCGGTGGATGTCTGGAGGGAAATCACCTGGAACAGGGATTTACGGAAGGACTCTTCCATTCCCATGCAACTGGTATAATAGAGTACGAGCGCTATGATGGCGGTAAAGAGTACGACTGAACCGAAATAGAATTTCAGCTCGGCATTGCTGATGAACTTCTTGAATTTCCGGTTGACGAACAATAATAATAAGGTGAAGTTGATGCCGGAGATGAACATGAAAATGGAGATTACATATTCTATGTAAGGAGAATTGTAGTGGGCGACGCTTGCCTGCTTGGTGGAAAAACCACCGGTGCCGGTAGTGGCAAAAGCATGACAGATGCTGTCGAACCAGTCCATACCTCCAAGCATCAGCAGGCCGACAAGCAGAGCTGTTATGCCGGCATAGATACTCCAAATCCATTTGGCGGTTATGCCGATGCGCGGATGCACCTTGTCATGCGTAGGACCGCTTGCTTCGGCGGCGAATACCTGCAAACCGCTGATTCCGAAGATGGGGAGCACGGCGATGGTAAACATGATGATTCCCAAGCCGCCAATCCACTGTGTCATACTGCGCCAGAACAATATTCCATGGGGGAGTGATTCGATATTATTCAAGATGGTGGCGCCCGTACTGCTGAAACCGGACATGGTCTCGAAGAATGCATTGGTAATGTCGGGAATGTATCCGCCTATATAAAAAGGCAACATTCCGAAAAGGGAGAATGCCACCCAGGCAAAGCTGACCAATACATATCCGTCACGGCGCGTCAGTTGCCGTTCGCCTCCCTTGCCGAGAAATGCCAGCAACAGACCTACTCCTGCTGTGATGCCTCCCGCTTTCCAGAAATCGAGCATGTCACTTTCTCTATAGTAGAAAGACACGCCCGAGCAAACTAGGAACATAGTTGTTTCCAGCAATAGCAGAATACCGATAATCCGTATGATTGTCTTAAAGTTAATCATTTATTCAGTTGATAATTGATAGTTGGCGATTGAGAATTACCAACTGTCCATTCTCCATTAGTTAAAGTATTTTTCGATTTTCTTAATCATCATGTTCAGGCAGAATACCACCACATGGTCACCCGGCTGTATCAGGGTGTTACCCATAACCACGACGCCTTCCCCCTGACGGATAAGTCCGCCGATGGTGGTTCCTTTCGGGAGGCCGAGGTCTTTTACCGGATGTTTGGTAATCTTCGAGCCGGCCTTAACGGTAAATTCCGCTACATCGGCATTGGCAAAGGTCAGGCATTTCACGTTGCTGACGTCCGCATCCAGCATCATCTGGTAGATGTGGCTGGCAGCAATCATCTTTTTGTTGATGACGGTGCCGATGTCAAGGCTTTCGGCCATGCCTATGTAGTCGATGTTCTCCACTTCCGCTACGGTTTTGCTGACTCCCATGCGTTTGGCGGCAAGGCAGGCCAGGATATTAGTCTCCGAGTTGCCGGTCAAGGCAACGAAGGCTTCCGTATTTTTCAGTCCCTCTTCCACAAGCAGGTCCATATCCCGTCCGTCGCCATTGATAATCATGGTACGGTCGTCAAGCAGCTCGGTCAGGCGGTTGCAGCGGTTCAGGTCGTTGTCCACGATTTTCACCTGCATGTAGTCCGGGACATATTGGGCGGTGCGTACGGCAATCCGGCTTCCACCCATAATCATCACGTTGCGCACATCGGCATAATCTTCCTTGCCGGCTATTTTGCGGATGTAGGGGACGTATTTTCGTGTGGTGGTAAAGTATACGATGTCATGTAGCTTGATGGTATCGTCACCACGGGGAATCAGTGTTTCGCTTCCCCGTTTGATGGCTACCACGTGATAGGGCAGCTCCGGTCCGCCCAACTCATGGAGGGGGATGTTCAGTATCTCGGCTTTTTCGCGCATCTTGGTACCTATCAGTATCAAGGCTCCTCCGCAGAATTCCCACCATTGGCGTACCCAGCTCATGCGGATGGAAGATACGATTTCTTTGGCGGCAAGCATTTCCGGATAGATGAGTGAATCGACACCCAGCTTCTGGAAAAATTCCTTGTTTTTGGGCAGCAGGTATTCGTAGTTGTCAATACGGGCTACGGTCTTTTGTGCTCCCAGATTGTTTGCCAGCATGCATGCGGTCATGTTCCGGCTTTCATCGGGGGTGACGGCTATGAACAAGTCTGCCTCTCCCACTCCCACTTCTTTCAAGCCTTTTATGGAGGTAGGGGAGGCCGTAGCCGTCATCAAGTCAAAGTTGGAGTTCAGTGTGCTCAACTTGTCTTCGTTGTCGTCCATCAGAATGATGTCCTGCTTCTCGCGGGACAGCAATTTGGCCAAGTGTGTGCCTACTGCGCCGGCACCTGCAATAATTATTTTCACTTTCTTTATGGAAATGAAGAATGAGGAATGAAGAATGAAGAATTTGCCATGCGGCGTGCTTGCATCGCGTAGCTGAATTCTTCATTCCTCATTCCTCATTCTTAATTAATAATGTATAAATTCCTTCTTCGTCCATTTCGCAAAGATGATACAACTCTTGTATGGTGCCGTGTTCTATGAAGGCATCGGGTACACCGATACGCCTGATATGGGGAATATAGTCATTGTCTGCCATGAACTCCAGTACGGCACTGCCCATTCCTCCTTTTTTGACACCGTCTTCTATAGTGACAACATGCTGGAAGTTGAGTCCTACCTCGTGCAGTAGCGCTTCGTCGAGCGGCTTGAGAAAACGCAGGTCGTAGTGGGCTATGGAGATTCCTTTGTCCTTCTCCGCACGCTCTATGGCACGTGCGGCTACGTTGCCTATGGGACCGAGGCTGATGACTGCCAGGTCTTTGCCTTCTTTCAGTTTACGCCCTTTGCCTACGGGGATTTCTTCCAGCGGACATTTCCAATCCAGCAATACGCCGCGTCCGCGGGGATAGCGGATGACGAACGGACCTTGGTCCGGTAACTGTGCCGTGTACATCAGACGGCGCAATTCATGTTCGTCCATCGGTGAAGATATGGTCAGGTTGGGAATCGGACGGAAATAGGCCAGGTCGAAAACTCCGTGGTGTGTCGGTCCGTCTTCTCCTACCAGTCCGGCGCGGTCCAGGCAAAGTACGACGGGGAGGCGGAGCAGGGCGATGTCATGGATGACATTATCGTATGCCCGCTGCATGAAGGAGGAGTAGATGTTGCAGAAAGGCTGCATTCCTTCTTTAGCCATACCGCCCGAGAAAGTGGCTGCATGCCCTTCGGCAATACCCACATCGAAGGCACGGTCGGGCATGGTGTCCATCAGCTTGTTCATGGAGCAGCCGGTGGGCATGGCGGGGGTTACTCCGACGATTTTCGGATTTTCCTTTGCCAGTTCTACCAGCGTTTCCCCAAACACGTCCTGGAAAAGCGGAGGCAAATTGCTGGTGTCCGCCTTGAGGCGTTCTCCGGTTTCCGGATCGAACTTGCCCGGTGCATGCCAGATATCGGGATTCTTCTCAGCAGGTTCGAATCCTTTTCCTTTTACAGTGTGCAGATGCAGTATTTTCGGTCCCTGCATATCTTTGATGTCCCGTAGGACACGGGCTATGTTTTTCACATCGTGTCCGTTGATAGGGCCGAAGTAGCGGATGTTCATCCCTTCAAAGATATTCTGCTGTTGGGCGGCCATTGATTTCAGACTGTTGGCGAAGCGAATCAGCGCTTTGCGGCGGTCCTCGTTCAAAAGTCCCATTTTGAACAGCAGTCTGGATGTCTTGAAGCGCAGCTGGTTATAGCGGTTGCTGGTAGTCAGGTTGAAAAGGTACTGCTTCATGCCGCCTACACTTCTGTCTATCGACATATCATTGTCGTTGAGAATGATAAGAAGGTTGTTAGGGGTAGACGAAGCGTTGTTCAGTCCTTCGAAAGCTAGGCCGCCGCTCATGCTTCCGTCGCCGATGATGGCCACTACATGGCGGTCCTTTTCGCCTTTTTCGGCAGCGGCAACAGCCATGCCAAGGGCGGCGGAGATTGAATTTGACGCATGTCCGCAGGTGAATGTGTCATAATCGCTTTCCTCTGGTGAGGGAAAAGGACGAACTCCCTTGAATTTACGGTTGGTGGAGAATGCTTCACGGCGTCCGGTCAGTATCTTGTGCCCGTACGCCTGATGGCCTACATCCCAGACTATGCGGTCGTACGGAGTATTGAATACATAGTGCAAGGCAACGGTCAGCTCTACCGTGCCCAGGCTGGCAGCGAAATGTCCGGGGTTACACGAAACCTCCTTTATAATGTCTTGCCTCAATTCTTTACAGACTTCAGGAAGCTCTTCTACGCTGAGTTGGCGTAAATCCTCGGGAAATGTAATGGTGTTAAGCAAGTTATATGTTGTTGGTTCTGTTCTCATTTCTAATCTGAAGATTACAAAATGCAAAAATAGCAAAAGAAAACGGATGGCGGGAAGTTTTAGAAGGAAAAAAAGCCTCTTTTGTTCACTTCTGTTTTTGCTTTCTCTTTGCATACGCCACATTTCTCGTTCAGCCTGCCTATGGTTAAGGGAAAAGATGCCTGATAGTAAATCGTTCCTCCATGGAGAAAATATTGTTCCATCCTGGGGGAAAAATCGTTCCACCATGGTGGAACGATTTTTTCTCCATATAGGAATGATTTGGTGTTAGTAGACAAGGATATTAATCCTTCCAAAGATTGACTTTTATTCTCGCACGTGACCGTCTGTGATAAGAGCTGCTCTACACTTGATGTTTGTTGAAAAATGTAATTTTATAAATTATTTATTGCAACTTTTTAGAAGCTTTGGTTGTTGTTGATATAATATTATGTATATTGCGAAGTGGAATATGTCCTGTTTATCAATATGTTATACAATTCTGAATTGTATGTGATGGTATTCTTGGTTGTAATATGTGTCGGAATGGGGTGTAATCACGAATTGTTAAATGAATAAACAATGAATGATATGAAGAAAAAGCTCAACTTTGGAATTTTGGCTATTATGGGCGTAGTGGTATTTTCCGCTTGCGGTTCTGATAGCGATTTGTTCGACCCGGAAAAGGCGGCGGCTAAGAAAGAGGCACAGTATGCATCGGCTTTCGTGCAGAAGTATGGAGAAATTGCAGTTGATCAGGATTGGGGATTTGGGGCAACACCGACAACGCGTGTTGCTAACACTAATAGCAATCAATGGAAAGATTTTACGGAAGTACCCGAGGGTATTACGGCTACAGAAAAAGAAGTGGTTACGGAATGGTTTAAAACACATCAGAATCCACAATCCATTGGTGTGGATTGGACCGACTTTTTTGTTCAACATGTAAGTGGCTCACACTCTAATATGGATTTTTTGGTTGCAGCATCAGATGACCATGTCAATAATTTTAATGCTACTGAGGGGGCTATAATGCTAATGCAGAATAGTGGAACGTCTTCTTTTGGCTATAGGGCTTCTTTGGATAGTAAAATGCACTATAATTATACTATACAATATATTGGGGGTGCTTATTATGTGGGATTTGACTTTGAAGCTACCGGACAGAACCCAAATCAACAAGTGGATGCAGATGGGTATTATAGTGATTGGATTGTGAAGATTTCTCCGGCCGTATATACGAATGCGTACAGAATCATAGCAGAAGACCTTGGAGACAGTGATGATTTTGACTTCAACGATGTCGTGTTTGATGTAGCGACCAATGGGGGAGCAACTATCATTACCCTGCAGGCTGCGGGTGGTACTTTGCCTTTGTATATTGAGGTAGGCGGTGATAGCCGTGAAGTTCATGAACTCTTTGGTGTTTCTAATACTACAATGGTAAATACGGATGCTGGAGCAACTAAGGCTCCGGTGATGTACAGAGTTAACGGTACCGGTGCCGTAAATATCAAAGTGGAAGGCCAAAATGCTGAAGTGTATATACTGAAAGCAGAGATAGGCAAAGCTCCGCAGAAAATACGTGTAGAGACAAGATATGAATGGACTGCTGAACGTCAGGATATTAATGATAAATATCCAGGTTTTGCAGATTGGGTGGCTGATCCTACGGCTAATTGGTATTAATAGAACATATAGTATTTTTATTTAAGGCAGATGATATAATGAAAGGTTATATCATCTGCCTTTTTATGTTTCGACCGTTATATATTGAAATTTACTATCTTTGTGGCGTAGCAAGCAGTTGGTACATCATTTTTTTCGAGAAAGTGAATGGTTTATTTATTCCGAGCTTATGAATCTTTATACGCCTGTAGAAGTAGTTTCCAGTATGCCCCTTCTTTCGCAAGAGAATAATCTGTTGCTGATGGGTTCTTGTTTTGCGTCCGAGATGGGGCAAAGGCTGGCGGATGCCAAGTTCCGTTGTGACGTCAATCCTTATGGTGTGCTTTATAATCCGTTTTCCATTTCTGCGGCATTGCGTGAAATCATTGCGGGCAGATGCTACAATGAAAACGATATTTTCCTCTTTCATGAACTTTGGCACAGTGCCATGCATCATGGTAGCTTTTCCTCAGTCTCTGCAGAGGAAACATTGGCAGGCATTAACGGGCGTTTGAAAAGCGCCCATGAAAGGCTGGACCGGTTGGATTGTCTGCTGCTGACTTTCGGCTCTGCCTGGGTTTATGAAAATAAAAAGACGGGAACTGTAGTTGCCAACTGTCATAAGCAACCTGAGTCCTGCTTTACCCGCCGTATGCTTTCTGTCAGTGAAATAGTATCTGACTACACCTCTTTGCTTTCCGGCTTGCTGGCGCGGATTCCCCGGTTGAAAGTGTTGTTCACCGTCAGCCCCATCCGCCACGGGCGTGACGGAATGCATGCCAACCAGCTCAGTAAAGCTACCTTGCTGCTTGCCGTGAACCAGTTGCAAGCCACTTTCCCAGAACATGTTTTCTATTTTCCGGCTTATGAGTTGCTGCTCGACGAGCTTCGTGACTATCGCTTCTATGCAGAAGACATGGTGCATCCTTCCGAAACGGCCATTCGCTATGTCTGGGAACGGTTTACCCAGTCGTGCATCTCTGCCGATGCGTTACGGATTATGGAAGAAAGTGAAAATATCCGTAAGATGTTGTTGCATAAGCCATTTTATCCCGCTTCAGAAGAGTATAAGCGTTTTTTAGGACAAATTGTGTTAAAAATAGACCAACTTAACGGAAAATACCCGTACTTAGATTTCCAAAAAGAGAGAGAAATATGTCGTATTCGATTGAAAGCATAACCGAAAGTATTGGCGCACGGCGTATGGGAAACGTGCCGGCTACCATAGACTGGCTGCTCACTGACAGCCGTTCCCTGAATTTTCCTGAGGAAACATTATTCTTTGCCTTGACCACCAAGAGGAATGACGGTGCGCGCTATATTGCAGATTTATATGCCCGTGGAGTACGTAATTTTGTGCTTAGCGAAGAAAGCTTTAGATTAATGGACAATGGACAATTGACAATTGACAATGCTATGCAGCGTGATGATGCGCAGTCAATTGTCAATTATCTCATTGTTCCCAACCCGCTGAAAGCCTTGCAAAAACTGGCGGAACAGCATCGGAACCGGTTCCAGATACCGGTCATCGGTATTACGGGAAGCAACGGTAAGACTGTTGTGAAGGAATGGCTGCACCAGTTGCTCAGTCCGGAACGTGCCATTATCCGTTCTCCCCGCAGTTATAACTCCCAGATTGGAGTGCCTTTGTCTGTGTGGCAGATGAACGAACAGTCCGAACTTGCTATTTTTGAAGCCGGTATTTCCGAGCCGGGGGAAATGCGTGCTTTGCAGAACATCATCAAGCCTACCATAGGTATCCTGACCAATATAGGAGGGGCTCACCAGGAAAATTTCTTCTCGTTGCAGGAGAAATGCATGGAGAAGCTGACGCTTTTCAAGAATTGTGATGTAGTGATTTATAATGGTGACGATGAGTTCGTCAGCAACTGTGTGGCGAAGTCCATGCTGTCTGCACGTGAGATTGCGTGGAGCCGGAAAGATATGGAACGTCCTCTATATATAAGTAAGGTGGAGAAACGGGATGACTGTACTGTCATTTCCTATCGCTATCTGGATATGGATAATACGTTTACTCTACCGTTCATAGATGATGCTTCCATCGAGAATTCGCTGAACTGCCTGGCCGCATGCCTCTATCTGATGCTTCCTGCCGAACAGATTACAGAACGTATGGCAAGGCTAGAACCCATCGCCATGCGGCTGGAAGTCAAGGAGGGAAAAAACAACTGTCTGTTGATTAACGACAGTTATAATTCTGACCTTGGCTCATTGGATATTGCACTCGATTTTCTTTACCGCCGTTCGCAAAGTAAGGGATTGAGGCGGACTTTGGTTCTTTCGGATATATTGGAGACCGGTCAGAACACGCCGACACTTTACCGACAAGTGGCACAGCTGGTAAACAGCCGCGGCATTGAACGCATCATAGGTGTAGGAAATGAAATATCTTCCTGCACCGCACGTTTTAATATAGAGAAGACCTTTTATCAGGATACGGCGGCCTTGATACGTGCCATCCAGCGTGGGGAACTTCGCCTTGAGAACGAAATTATTCTGATTAAGGGTGCACGTAAGTTCGGTTTTGACTCCTTGACGGAAGTATTGGAGAAAAAGGTGCACGAAACCATCCTGGAGGTTAATCTTGGAGCGATGATTGCCAATCTGAACTATTATCGTGGCAGGCTGAAGCCGGAAACAAAGATGGTCTGCATGGTGAAAGCCTCCGCTTACGGTGCAGGTTCTTATGAGATAGCCAAGACTTTGCAGGAACATCATGTCGATTATCTTGCCGTGGCGGTTGCCGACGAAGGCTCCGAACTCCGCAAAGCGGGCATCACTGCGAACATCATTATCATGAATCCTGAGATGACTGCTTTCAAGACCATGTTCGATTACAAGCTGGAACCCGAAGTATATAGCTTCCATCTGCTGGACGCTTTGATTAAAGAAGCGGAAAAGGAAGGTATCACAAACTTCCCCATCCACATAAAGCTGGATACCGGTATGCACCGCCTGGGGTTTGCTCCGGAGGACATGCCCCGGCTGATAGAGCGGCTGAAGGGACAGAATGCCGTGATTGCCCGTTCCGTCTTCTCGCATTTGGTAGGGAGCGATTCGCAACAATTCGACAGTTTTACACGCCGGCAGATAGAAATGTTCGAGAAAGCGTCCATGGAATTGCAGGAGGCTTTTCCGCATAAGATACTTCGCCATATCTGCAATTCCGCAGGTATCGAGCGTTTCCCGGGGGCGCAATTCGATATGGTGCGCCTGGGTATCGGCCTCTATGGTGTCAATCCCATAGACAATTCCATTATGAATAATGTGAGCACGTTGAAGACTACCATCCTCCAGATACGTGATGTTCCCGAAGAGGATACGGTGGGGTATAGCCGGAAAGGGCATCTCACCCGTCCGTCGCGTATAGCGGCTCTTCCCATCGGTTACGCCGACGGCCTGAACCGCCATCTTGGAAATGGACATGCCTATTGTCTTGTAAACGGCCAACGGGCAGCCTATGTAGGGAATATCTGCATGGATGTCTGTATGATTGACGTGACGGACATTGATTGCAAGGAGGGTGACAGTGTGGAAATTTTTGGTGACCATCTGCCTATAACCGTTCTTTCCGATGTACTCGAAACTATTCCTTATGAGGTGTTGACAAGCGTTTCTACGCGGGTAAAACGTATTTATTATCAAGACTGAAGATAGGGGGCAGGGATTAGGGATTAGGGATTGCGATAAAATTAATCCTTAATCCTTAATCCCTAATCCTTAATTTTCCTATCTTTGCACTATAATTAATCAGATATAACTATGACAAACTTACTTTTATTAGGCTTTCTGCCCAGCGGTTCCGAATGGATAATTATTGCATTGGTCATCTTACTGTTGTTTGGTGGTAAGAAAATTCCCGAATTGATGCGTGGTTTGGGCAAAGGAGTGAAGAGCTTCAAGGATGGCGTGAATGAAGCCAAAGAAGAGATAAACAAGGCTCAGGAAGATTTGGATAAACCGGCTGAAAAGAAATAAAGGAACAAGGGTATTTACTATTTGACAATTTACTATTTACTATTTGATACTCTGAGAAGTTCAGGAGTATGGGTAGGCTTGTTGCCTTTTCCACAGCGCAGCCCAAATAGTAAATTGTCAAATAGTAAATCCCCACAGCGCAGCCCAAATAGTAAATAGTAAATTGTCAAATAGTAAATCCCTTTATGTCAGAAAAAGAACTAACCTTTTGGGACCACTTGGACGAGTTGCGCCGGGTGTTGTTTCGTGTACTCGGTGTGTGGTTTGTATTGGCTATCGGTTATTTTATTGCCATGCCTTATCTGTTTGACAATGTGATATTGGCTCCTTGCCATAACGACTTCATTTTCTATGACTTGCTGCGCTGGATAGGGCAGAGACTGGACTTGCAGGATGAATTCTTTACCCAGGAGTTTCATGTGAAGCTCGTCAATATCAATCTTGCCGCACCGTTCTTTGTCCACATGTCTACCGCTTTCTGGATGTCGGTGGTAACGGCTGCTCCTTATATTTTCTATGAAATCTGGCGCTTTGTAAGCCCTGCACTCTATCCAAACGAGCGTAAAGGGGTGAGGAAAGCGCTGGGTATAGGTACGGTGATGTTCTTTATCGGTGTGTTGCTGGGGTATTTTATGGTCTATCCGCTGACATTGCGTTTCCTTTCCACTTATCAATTGAGCGCAGCCATCGAGAATCAAATTTCCCTGAACTCGTACATCGACAATTTCATGATGTTGGTGCTTTGCATGGGACTGGCATTCGAACTGCCGCTGGTGACATGGCTGCTTTCCCTGCTGGGACTGGTGCACAAGACCTTTTTGCGGAAATACCGCCGTCATGCTGTTGTCATCATTGTTATTGCCTCGGCCATCATTACTCCGACCGGTGACCCGTTTACCTTGACAGTAGTGGCGGTGCCGCTTTATCTGCTCTATGAGTTGAGTATCCTGATGATAAAGGATAAAAAGACTGATGATGAAGCGGAAGAAGTGGAGACAGAGGAATGATGGATTGTGAAGTAAAGGAATATTTTAGTATATTGCTGGAAGCCTGCTACGTTGAGGAAATCTCCTTGGACGTGGCCTATCGGCAATTGCGCGAGTTGCTGGAGCGTTTGTGCCGTACACAGATGCCCGACAGCAGCTTGCAGATGACGGACCTTTCTGCACGTATCAGTTTCGTGGCTTCGAAGGTCGGACTTTCCACCGTGGAACAGAACCGTCTGCATACCTTCCGGCTGACCTCCAATGCTATTCTGAACCGCCAGGCGGAACCGCAACGTGAACAGTTGTTGCGTGATGCCAAGACACTGGCATTCTTTGTCAAGCGCTTGACGGGGGAGGAGATACCTGCCGAACTTTATCGCCTGCTACCTCGTGCGGATGCCACCTATATAGTGGCACCGCCTGTCAAAGAGCGGATAAAGCGCATGCGCGTCTGTTTTCAGTATGCCGATGATACTTATTTATATGTACTGCCCGTAGACACTGTGGCCGATGAGCCGTTGCGTGTCCGTTATAATGTACCTCAGATTAATGAAGAGTTTGCAGAAACCTGCCGGATTCTGTGGCGGCATGCCCAGGTCAATCTGCTGGATGTTACGGTGGACGAAGTCGGTATACTCACCCCTTCCTTTATTATACTTGAGCCCGATTACTTGATAGACATCAGTTCGCTTGCCGAATGCTTCAAGGATTACGGGCATCATCCTGCCAACTATATTCTGGCACGGCTCCAGTCGCCAGACAATACCCGTCCGTTACTGTTGGGTAATATTGCCAACCTCTTTCTGGACGAATGGATTCATGCCAAGGAGGCACCCGATTATTTGGCATGCATGAAGAAGGCCTTCCGTTCTTATCCCATCGAGCTGGCAGCATGTGCCGACCTGCGCGACCGGGAGAAGGAAGCCGAATTCTTTTCCGATTGCAAGCGCCATTTCGACAATATCCACCGGACGGTGACAGAAACATTCCGTGCATCCGGCTATGAACTCGATAGGACTGATGCCGTGCTGGAACCCTCTTACATCTGTGAAGCATTGGGTTTGCAAGGGCGTCTGGACTACATGCAGCGGGATATGACCTCGTTCATTGAAATGAAGTCCGGTAAGGCGGACGAGTATTCCATCCGTGGTAAGGTGGAGCCTAAAGAAAACAATAAGGTACAGATGTTGCTCTATCAGGCTGTGTTGGAGTATTCTATGGGAATGGACCATCGACGTGTAAAGGCTTATCTGCTCTATACCCGTTATCCGTTGCTTTATCCGGCGCGTCCTTCGTGGGCAATGGTGCGCCGTGTGATGGATGTGCGTAACCGGATTGTAGCCAATGAATATGGCATCCAGTTACGGAATAGCCCACAGTATACGGCAGAGCGCCTGAAAGACATCCATCCGGATACCTTGAATGAGCGCGGTTTGGACAATACCTTGTGGAAACGCTTCCTTTGCCCCTCCATCGATGCCGTAGCGCAACGCATCCGTTCGCTTTCGTCGTTGGAACAAAGCTATTTTTATACGCTCTATAACTTTATAACCAAGGAACTCTATACCTCCAAATCTGGAGATGTGGATTATGAAGGACGTACCGGTGCTGCCGCCCTCTGGCTTTCCACACTGGCTGAGAAATGTGAGGCAGGTGAAATTCTGTACGATTTGGCTATTTGCGAGAATCATGCGGCAGATGCGCATAAACCGTATTTGTCACTCAGAACGAAGCAAATGGTTGCTTCCCGGCAGGAGCGGGTTCTGCCCAATTTCCGTCAGGGTGATGCGGTGGTTCTTTACGAACGGAATACGGATACCGACAACGTTACCAACAAGATGGTGTTTAAAGGTAATATAGAGCGCATATCCGATAACGAGGTCTGTATCCGTCTTCGTGCCACTCAGCAGAATGCGGGTGTATTGCCTGCTGCTAGCCTTTATGCCATAGAGCACGACTATATGGACACCTCCTTTCGTAGCATGTATCTGGGACTTTCCGCTTTCCTTTCTGCCACTCAAAGACGGCGTGATTTGTTGTTGGGGCAGCGCCCTCCCGAGTTCGATGCTTCTTTGGATACTGGTATTGCGACCGCTCCGGATGATTTTTCGCGGATTATTCTGAAAGCGCAGGCTGCCCGCGACTATTTCCTTTTAATCGGTCCGCCGGGTACCGGCAAGACCTCTCGCGCGCTGCGGGGCATGGTAGAAGCCTTTTACCGGGAGGGGAAACAGATTCTACTGCTTTCGTATACCAATCGTGCTGTAGATGAAATCAGTAAGGCGCTGGCTTCCATTGAGCCTGAAATAGACTTTATCCGTTTAGGCAGTGAGTTGTCTTGCGATGACTCATTCCGCCCGTATCTGATTGAGAATGTGTTGGAACCTTGTGCCACTCGGCGGCAGGTGCAGGAGCGCATTGCCCGTTGCCGTGTTTTTGTCGGTACGGTTGCCACGCTTTCTTCCAAGACCGAACTTTTCCGGTTGAAGACTTTTGATGTAGCGATTGTGGATGAGGCTACCCAAATTTTGGAACCACAACTGCTGGGGTTACTCTGTACCCGCAATCCCGCAGGCGCGGATGCCATCGGCAAATTTATTTTGATAGGTGACCATAAGCAGCTACCCGCAGTGGTCTTGCAGTCGTCCGAGCAGTCGGAAGTGTGTGACGAAGCTTTGCAGGCCATCGGATTGTATAATTTGAAAGATTCCCTTTTCGAACGCCTTTATAGGAATCTCTCCAAGGAAAGTGCCAATCGCCAGGCATCAACCTCTCATTCTTCATCTTTTGTCCCTCATCCCTCCTACGACATGCTCTGCCGTCAGGGTCGTATGAATATCGAGGTAGCTTTGTTTCCTAACCGGGCTTTTTACGGTGGTCTGTTGGAACCGGTTGGTCTGCCGCACCAGCAGGGAGAGCTGATTCTTGCTCCTGAGCTGTGTGATTGTGAGTTTGCCGGCTTGCTGACTCGTCGTGTCGCTTTTCTGCCTGCCGCAGTCGAACCGCCGGCACAGTCGGCCAAGATGAACCATTCGGAGGCGCGGATTGTGGCACGGTTGGCAGCGGCTATCTATCGGCAGTATGCAGCTGTTTCCGGTTTCAACCCGGCTGTCACTTTAGGTGTCATCACTCCTTATCGCAGTCAGATAGCCTTGATTAAGAAAGAGATTGCCGCTTTGGGTATTGCTCCTTTGGAGGATATATTGGTAGACACCGTGGAACGCTTCCAAGGTAGCGAACGGGATGTCATTATCTACTCTTTCTGTGTGAACCGGGCTTATCAGTTGAAGTTTCTGGCAAATATGACGGAGGAAAACGGTACTCGGATTGACCGGAAATTGAATGTTGCCCTTACTCGTGCCCGCAGGCAGATGTTTATGACAGGAGTGCCGCAACTATTGAAACTTAATCCTATTTATGCCGAGCTCTTGTCTGTAGTTTGCCATTCGTAACCGTCTTATTTAGTAAATCTTAAATATTTTCTGCTTCTTTATAGAGTTTATTAATAACGCTGTGTGAGATAAACCATTATCTTTGCATCACGTTTTTTTCATAGAGATTTAGATTTAAGGTTAGAAGAATTGTGGAAGTCGTGAGACTTCCCTTTTTTTCATCTTAAATTGTGTTCCATTTACAGTTTTTTGTTTTTGACTGTAATTGAACGAAGAAAAGCCATTTCGTGAGAAAAGGCTTTTTTTGTGCGGAGTTTGCAAGGCATGTAATGCAGTTTGCAAACTCCGCATGATTCTGAATATCTATATAGAGACTTCTGATTAGTCCACTATAATCGGTTTGTACTTCGGAACCAGTGCCTTCATGATGCACCAGCCTATCAGGTAGGACACTGCACATACACAGAAGATGATGAAATATCCGGCAGGCTTGCCCTGGAATCCAAGAAATACCATTTGTGTCTTGTCGGCATAGTCGAACAGCAAACCGGAACTCATGTTGATAAGGAATGAGCTGATACCGCCCGCCATACCTCCGATTCCCACAATGGTGGCAATGGTGCTCTTGGGAAACATATCACCTACCACAGAATAGATGTTGGCCGACCAGGACTGATGGGCAGCGCCTGCAATACCTATGATGATAATCGGGAACCAATAGGCTTGTTCGCCAAATACTTCCTTGTTGCCCAATGGCTGTGCAAACAATGCCAATAGCGGGAACAGTGCAAAGATGAACATGGCCTGCATGCGTGCGGCGTAGGGGTTCTTACCGGTTTTGTTGATAATGATGGTGGGCAATTTCCCGCCATAGACGGACAACATCGTGATGGCATAGAGCACAAAGATAAGCATCTGTGCCGTGGGAGTATCTGAGGAGAATCCGTAAACGTCCGAAATGTATGCGGGTGCCCAGAAGAGGAAGAACCACCATACACCGTCAGTCATGAATTTGCCGAAAAATACAGCCCAGGTTTGCGGATATTTGAAACATTGCAGGAAAGAAATGCTCTTTTCATCCTTGGTTGTCGGAGTAGTCGCCTTTTTATCCTCCTCATTGTCTTTGTCTTGTTCTATATATGCCAGCTCAGCTGCGTTTACGTGTGGATTTTCATCAGGTTTCTTGTACATGAATATCCACAGTCCCATCCAGATGAAACCCAATCCGCCGATAACGATAAAAGCCATTTCCCAGCCGTTACCCACGCCCATGCGTTGGAAGTAGCGGGCCAGGGTAGGGATACACAATGGGGCTATCAGTGCTCCGATGGTAGAGCCGGCATTGAATATGGAAGTGGAGAAGGCACGGTCTTTCTTTGGAAAATATTCGGCAGTCACCTTGATGGCGGCAGGAAAGTTTCCTGCTTCACCGATGCCCAGTATGATACGGGCGGCAATGAAGTAGTAAACGCTGGTGATGGCTATGGTAGAGGCCAATGCACCGGTAGCGCTAATCATGTTGGCGGCATTTTCAATGCCGAGGGTCATTTCTGTGGCAAGTCCGCAGAGGGCGTGCATACAAGCGCCGATAGACCATACGGCAATGGCCCATAAATACCCTTTTTTCGTTCCCATCCAGTCGATGAAACGTCCGGCAAACAGATTGCCTAAGGCATAGACAATGGAAAAGATAGCTGTGATGTAGCCGTAGTGTGTATCGGTCCAGTGGAATTCGGGGGAGATGAAATCTTTCCAGGTCAATGAAAGAACCTGGCGGTCGAGGTAGTTGACGGTTGTCGCGAAGAATAGCATGGCGCAGATAATCCAACGGTAATTGGTCATCCGCCCTGCGGTGTTTTGAAATGTACTCATGATAATAGATTTATATTTTGATGCAAATGTAGGGGTTTGTGTGTTGTTCGAGGTGTAATATTGAGTAAAAAGGATGTAGAAAATGACAAAAATAGGCATGGATTATTTAAGTCCATGCCTATCGGACGTTGCAGAGCAACTTTATTTCATATCGATGTATTTGATTTCGTCTTTGTCGCTGTATTTCAGGTTTTCACCGCCCATACCCCAGATGAAAGTATAGTTGCTGGTTCCGGCAGCAGCGTGGATGGACCATTCGGGAGAAGTGATGGCTTGTTCGTTGTGCAGCCATATCAAACGTTCTTCCTGCGGTTCGCCCATCAGGTGACAGATAGCGTTGCCGGGTTTCAGGTTGAAGTAGTAGTAAGCTTCCATGCGGCGAGTGTGTGTGTGGGCAGGCATGGTATTCCATACAGAGCCGGGAGCCAGTTCCGTGAGTCCCATCTGCAACTGGTTGGTACCGCCGTCTTTCACTCTTTCCAGTACATCTTTCACAATCAGCTGGTTTACGATGCGGTCGTTGCTGTCTTCCATTTTTCCATAATGGTCGGAGATGCCCAGTGCATATTTCTTGGGGTTGGCTTTCTGAAGCTTGGCATCGGTAGTAATCAGCTGAGTAACATAGGGCTTGTAGGCCGGAGCCGAGTTGATGTAGAACTTGGCGGGATTGGTAGCGTCGTTGCTCTTGAAGGTTACTTCCTTATTTCCGCAGCCTACGTAAAGTGCTTCCTTATACTTCATGGGGTATTCCTTACCGTCTACAGTAACCACTCCGTCACCACCGGTATTGATGACACCCAGTTCGCGGCGTTCGAGGAAGTAAGTGATTTCCGGACCCAGTTCACGGAACACTTCCAACTTCAATGTCTTGTTCACCGGCATGGCGCCACCGTAAATCAATCGGTCGTAGAGGGTGTAGGTTACGTTGATTTCATCCGGAGCCATCACTTTGTCCATCATGAATCTGCTGCGCAGAAGTTCCGTGTCATAATGCTTCACGTCCTGCGGATGGCAGGCGGTCTGCACTTTGTAATTCACTTGGGCATTGGCTGCCATGGCAACTGCTCCCATCATAAATGCAAGTACTAACTTTTTCATAATTTGTTACTATTTAATTTTTAACTTTTAATTTTTGATTGATTTCTGGTATTTGATAATGGCACGACGGTTCATAATCATCAGGAACAATGTGCATAATACAAGGATACCGGAGCCTATCCATTTCAACGAGTAGGTCAGGTGGAAAATGACCCAAGCAAAGGGGCTGGATGCAAAGTCCAGTGCACCGCCTTCAAAGCCGGCGGGGATATTCACGGCAGCATCTTGTGTCTTCTCGTATACATCGTGGGCTGCTTGTGTGAAATAGGGGGCGAGGTCTGTTACGAAATAAAGACCGATGGTCAGTACAACGAGTCCGATGATGAACGTCTTTACTACATTTCCTTTCGTGATGGGCAGTACCAGCGGGAAGAGGTAGAACATTCCGGCCAGCGACGCCAGAGGCAGGAACTGGTTACCCGGCAGGATGACAGCCAGCAGTATGGTTACGGGAATCAGCAGCAGGGAAACCACCAGCGTTGCAGGATGGCCGATAACCAATGCGGGGCTCATACCGATGTTCAGGCCGACAGCACCTTTGAATTTTTTGGCAATCAGCTCGCGGGTAGCATCGGAAATGGGCTTCAAGCCTTCGATGAACAAAGCGGTGATACGCGGAATCAGCTCCATTACGGCGCCCATCTTGATACCCAAACCTAATATATAAGGTATCTTGTCTACCAGTTCCTGACCGTTCTTGCAAGACAAGGCACCGATACCGCAACCGACCAGAATACCCAGGAATAAAGGCTCACCCAGCAAGCCGAATTTCTTCTTCATGCCTTCCGCATCGATGTTCAATTTGTCAAAACCGGGGATTTTGTCCAATGCTTTATTGATGACTACGGCAAATGGAACGAAACCTGCGCAAAAAGGCTGGGGAATGGAGATACCCTCCATCTTGTCGTAGAATCCCTGGAATTTGTCGGCGGTATAGTCGGCCATAATCAGGGTAATGATGTAGCAGATGATAGCGGCGAAGAAGCCCCACCAGATATTGTCGCTGGCAAAATAAACGACTGCGCCGATAAATGCGAAATGCCAGTAGTTCCAAAGGTCGATATTGACCGTACGGGTCGTTTTCGTTAATAACATCAGAAGATTTACTCCCAAACATACCGGAATGATGAATGCACCCACCGATGTGTTATAGGCTACAGCCGCAGCTGCAGGCCATCCCATATCGAATACTTTCAACTGAAGACCGTAAATTTCAACGACTTGGCTCAGAGCAGGACCGAGGCTGCTGGTCAACAGCGCAGTGACAACTGACAGACCTACGAAACCGACACCTACCAGCAGACCGCTCTTTAGCGCCTTACTGAATTTGATGCCGATGCATACTCCCAAAATTGTAAAGATTATAGGCATCATCACTGCTGCTCCTAAGCCGATGATATAGCCGAAAACTTGTTCCATTCTCTTGTGATTTAATTAGGTAATTGAGTTTGTTTTTGCAATAGTATGAATTAAAAACCGGGTCAAAAATAAGACCTTTTCTCAATTAATCAAACTCGAAAAGCATAATTATTTAGTAAATGGGACAATTTTGGACGAAATTGGTCGTTATCGTGCACAAAATTGCTCGTTTTCGTACACGAAAACCAAATAATACACTCTCTGCATTGAAAAGTATACATAGGAAAAACAACAATTTTGGGTGGAGTGAACTTTAATCCAGTTTACTGTGTTATTATAAGACATTGAAACAAACCGGACTATAATGATATATTTGATTTTTTTATTGGCAATAGGACTATTGGTCGGATGGAGCTTATGGAAAGCTCCATCCGATATTGATTTATGGGGAAAAGATTTAGAGGATTGATAGTTATATTGGTTATATTCTGAAAATTTAACTATATTAGCGCCCGAAAAGCATAAATATGGCGCTAAATCTGATAAAAAAGGATAAATCCCACTCTGTTGTAAGCATTAAGCTGGATGAGCAAGAGTTTCATAATATTTTTAAGGAATATTATGCGGCGCTTTGTTCTTTCGCGTTCCAATACATGGAGGATGCGGATATGTCAGCAGATATAGTACAAGACGTATTTGCCAAGTTGTGGCAGATAAGAGACGATTTCTTTTATCTTCATCAGGTGAAAGCTTTTCTTTATACGGCCGTACGTAACCATGCCTTGAACGAACTTGAGCATTCGAAGGTAGCTCATGAATACGAGCAAAAGATTATAGCCAAAAAAGCAGATGCTTTTTTTCGTGATGCGATTGTGGAAGAAGAGACTTTCCGGATTCTGTCAGAAGCTATAGAGAAACTTCCTACCCAAATGAGAGCCATCATGCAGTTGGCTTTGGAAGGCAAAAAGAATGCAGAAATAGCAGAGCGTCTCAATGTCTCTTCCGAAACGGTACATACTCTTAAAAAAGTGGCTTATAAAAAGCTTCGTGCATTCCTTACCGATTATTATTATTGCCTTCTGTTATTTATCTAAAAGCACATTTTTTTCTATTTTTTCAAAAAAAAGTCTTTATCGATTCACCATGTTTTTATTTTGGCTTGTATTATCATTAAAGATAGACTAAAACATGCCAAATTATGATAAAAGAGTACTTTCATATAGCTCATCTTATTTCCAGGCACCTATCCGGTGAAGTAACACCGGAAGAAAACCGTTTTTTGGATAAATGGCGCAAAGAGAGCAAAAGCCATGAGCAGCTTTTCCAAAAGATTTGTAGTGATGAATATTATGCACAGCACGAAATTCATAAAATGGAGTTTGATTCGCAGGCTGGATGGAAAGGTGTCGAAGCACGTATCAAGAGGATGGAGCTCAGAAGGAGACATTTGAAACTGTTACGGTACGTTGCTCTTTTTATTGCACCGGTGCTGGTATTGGTTTTTGCACTTCAGGATATTTCTGTACCCCATGTCATGGATGGCAATCAATTATTGGCTGCCCAGCAAATACTGCCGGGTGGAGCCAAAGCTATTCTTACATTGGATAATGGGGAAACGGTTTATCTGGATGAGAATGCCGATGGGCGGCAGTTGCAGTTGGCTGGTAAACAAATACAGATAGATTCGACGACCTTGAACTACAGCGCTGCAGACGGGCAGGTTGTGCAGTCAGCTTTGGCATATAATAAAGTTGAAGTGCCTCGAGGCGGTGAGTATACACTTGTTCTGAATGATGGTACAAAAGTACATCTGAATTCAATGAGCAGTCTACGTTTTCCGCTTGCTTTCGAAGCAGGGAAGCGGGAAGTGGAATTGGCGGGAGAAGCTTATTTTGAAGTAAATAAGACCGGTCATCCCTTCATTGTATCGACTCAAGGTATGCAGATTGAGGTGTTGGGAACAACTTTCAATATTTCGGCCTATCCGGGTGAAGAATATCAGGCGACTCTTGTCAGTGGTTCTGTTAAGGTGGACACCGGGGAGGGACAGAGTCTTGTCTTAAAACCTTCACAGCAGGCATCATTAATTCCCGGGAGCGGGAATATACAAGTGCGTACAGTAGATACTGCCTTCTATACATCATGGGTGAAGGGAAAAATCAATTTTAAAGATCAACGGCTGGAAGATATTATGAGAATCCTTTCAAGGTGGTATAATATTGAAGTGGACTATTCAGACGAAGCGTTAAAGAACCTGCGTTTCGGTTGCTATGTGAACCGTTATGAGGAAATAGCTCCTTTCCTTGAGCTACTGGAAGCGACGGAAAACATACATGTCAAAATCAACGGTAAAACTATTATATTCTATAAATAACCATTTAATAATTTAATTATGACTAAGGAACAGAGCTACACCAGGTTTTGGGAAGGTAGTAAACGTATGTGGATTACATTCCTGTTTTTCAGTTTTATTATGATTGGCTTTGTGCAGGCCGCCAATACGGCGTTTGCCCAGACAACAGTTACTGTAAATGTGCAGGACGCCACTTTAAGTGACGTGTTATGGGAAATTCAACGCCAGACGGATTTTACTTTCATTTATAGTACAAATGACGTAAAGAATGTCAAGGTACGTAATTTGAGGGTCACGAATGGAAAAATCGCAGCAGTGCTGGATGAATGTCTTAAGAATAGCGGATTGGCTTATGTCGTAAAAGACGGGGCCATTGCTATCCGTCCAGCCAATGAAGTGAATGCTGTGAAGGCAGTAGAACAAGCTAATGTTATTTCCGGAACAGTGGTGGATGAGACCGGTGAGCCCGTCATTGGAGCCAATGTTTTGGTCAAAGGTACTACAAACGGCCAGATTACCGATTTGAATGGAGGTTTCTCTATCAAGGTGGAGCATGCATCGGCTACCTTGCTTGTCTCTTATGTTGGCTATGTTCGTCAGGAAGTGAAAGCTACTTCGGGTAAGATATTGAAGATTGTATTGGTGCCGGATGCAAATATGATGGAAGAGGTGGTTGTAACCGGTTACGGTACATTCAAGAAATCTGCTTATGCGGGTTCGGCTGCCAGTGTGAAGAATGAAAAGATTGCCGATGTGCCTTCCGTTTCTTTCCAGGATTTGTTGCAGGGAAATGCTACGGGTGTACAGTTTACTTCTGCTTCTGGCCAGCCGGGTTCTTCAGCTTCTTTGAGTATTCGTGGTATGGGCTCTTTCAATGCCTCCAACTCTCCGCTGTATGTTATTGATGGAGTGCCCGTTACTTCCGGTTCGATAAACTCCATCAGTTCGGATGGTGGTCTGGATGCCATGTCAACCGTCAACACTTCGGATATTGAGAATATTACGATTATCAAGGATGCCGCTGCTGCATCACTCTACGGTTCGCGCGCTGCGAATGGTGTGGTTCTGATTACGACGAAGAAAGGTAAAACCGGTAAGGCTTCTATCAGTTTGAAAGCCGATTGGGGATTCAGTGACTTTGCTATGGATTATCGTCCTACTTTGAGCGGAGCAGAACGTCGCGAATACATATACAATGGTATGGTGCTTGGACAACAGCGCAGCGGCAAATCGGATGCGGATGCCATAGCTTATGCTGATAAGAATATCGACAAATATGCTCCGGTTCCCTGGTGCGGCTATACGGATTGGGGAGATTATCTGTTCAAGAAAGGAAGCCATTCCAGTTATGAGGCTTCCATATCCGGAGGAACCGACAAATTCAAATACTATTCTTCATTGTCCTATCTCAACCAAGAGGGTATTGTAAAAACATCGGGTCTGGAAAGAATTACCGGACGTTTGAATGTTGATTTTCAGGCTACGGATAAATTGAAATTCGGTGCCAACATCATGTTTACCAATCTGAATCAGGATGTATATAGTGAAGGAACCGGTTATACTGCTCCTTTCTACTCCAGCGTAAGCAAATTGACGCCTTCAGATCCGGTTTACAATGAAGATGGAAGCTATAACCAGGACTTGATTTCGTTGTCAAGAAGAAATCCCGTTCTTGCCCAGGAGTACAATTACCAGCGTGAGTATGTTACCCGTATGTTCAATACGATTAATGCCGAATATGAATTTATCAAGGACTTGAAGTTAAAGTCTATTTTGAGCTATGACTATAACATCAGTAAGGGTAAAGAATGGAAAGACTCCCGTACCTCCGACGGTGAGAAGAATAATGGTGGAGCCGAAAAGGCATATAGTGAATATAACAAGTTGGTGTGGTCAAACCAGTTGACTTACAAGACTACTATCCAAAAGGACCACAATTTGGATGCCCTTGTCGGATATGAAATCGATTCCAAGTACAATGATTTCTTGTCGGGATATGCTACTAACTTCCTGACTCCGATAAAGAATGACATTGCCAACGGGCAGACTTTGGAGAGCATAGATGGTTCTTCCAAGAGGTCAAGAATGGTTTCTTACATCACCCGTCTCAACTATGACTACAAGAACAAGTATTATCTGGGTGGGAGCTATCGTATGGATGGCAGTTCACGTTTGCACAGAGATAATCGCTGGGGAAGTTTCTGGTCTGTTTCAGGAGCATGGCGTATTATCGAAGAGGATTTCATGAAACCCACGTCCAAATGGCTGACCGATTTGAAACTCCGTGCATCCTACGGTGTGAATGGTACGTTGCCCTCCGACTTATACGGCTATATGGGCTTGACGAGCCTTAGTGGCGGCTATATGGAGAATCCCGCATTGATTCAGTCGCAGATTGAAAATAGGGATTTGGAATGGGAAACGAATTACAACTTGAATATCGGTCTGGACTTCGGCTTCTTCAACCGTTTGAACTTCACTTTGGAGTACTATACCCGTACTACTAAGAACCTTTTGATGGACTGTCCCGTATCTATGACTACCGGTTTCAGTTCCTATCTGATGAATATCGGTGAGGTGAAGAACCAGGGTGTGGAATTGGAAATCAATTCCAAGAACATTGTGTCCAAAGACTTTGACTGGTCTACCTCTTTCACCCTTTCGCACAACAAGAATAAGATTGTGAAACTGGACGGCGAACAGACCCAGATTATCAGCGGCTCGCAGATTCACATGATTGGCAAGTCCTACCGTACATTCTACATGATAGAATTTGCCGGAATCAACCCCGAGACCGGTGCACCTCAGTTCTATACCAACGACGTGGACGAGAATGGAAACTATATTAAGGAAATCACAGAGAATAACAAGGATGCCAAAGCCATTCCTCTGAAGAAGCATGCCGAGCCCAATGTGACCGGTGGTCTCTCTAATACTTTGCGTTACAAGTGGTTCGATTTGAGCTTCATGTTCTCTTATCAGTTCGGTGCTTATGGATATGATAACTGGGCACAGAAAACAGAACATGGCGGCAAGGACTTTACTCTTAATATTCCGGCCTATTATCGTGACAATTGGAAGCAACCGGGAGATATCAGTAAATATGAAGTGTTTATAGAGAAGCCGGCGGTAGCCATGAATGGCGTTACCACTACCCGCCGCTTGCACAGCACGGACTTTATCCGTCTGAAAACGTTGACTTTCGGTGTGACCGTTCCTAAAACATGGACTCGGAAAATCGGCGTAAACAGCCTGCGCCTTTACGCATCTGCCAACAACTTGTGGACTTGGGCGGCTTACGATTTCTATGATCCGGAATCAGTCAGTGCAGGTACAGCCGGCTGGGGAACACCTCCTTTGAAAACAGTAACTTTCGGTCTTAATTTGAATTTCTAACCTCATAATAAAGAAACACAATGAAAGCATTAAAATATATGATGATGGGGATGTTGGTCAGCCTGACCGCCTCCTGTGGCAATGACTGGCTTGATGTTGAATCCAGTACAAAGATTCCGACTGAAACCGCCATACAGAATCTGGATGATGTGGAATATAGCTTGAACGGTATCTACGACGTGATGCGCAGTACCAACTATTACTCGGGCCGTATGATTTATTACGGAGACGTGACGGGTGACGATGCGCAGTCCATAAAGACCGGAAAGCGTACCACCAGCTACTATATGCTGGACTATACAAAGGATTCCGGTCCGTCTTCCCACTGGTCTTATGCCTATAAGATTATCCAGAATTGTAATATCATTTTGTCTCAAATAGACGGATTGGATGTCAGTGAGGATGATACGGAATACTTCAACGACCTGAAAGGCCAGACCTTGGCTCTCCGTGGATTTGCCTTGTTCGACCTGACCCGTTTCTTCGGCTATCCGTATGCCAAGGATGGAGGAGCTTCTTTGGGAGTGCCTATTGTGACCGAAGTATCCAATACGGAAAACAAGCCGTCGCGCAATACCGTTGCCCAGTGTTATGAGGCAATCATCAAGGATTTGAAGGAAGGTGCTGACCTGCTGGATGAAGAATTCAACAAGGGTAAGATTAATAAGTGGGCGGCAATGCTGTTGCTGAGTAGAGCCTATTTGTATATGGAAGATAATCAGAATGCCTTGATTACGGCTGAAGCTGCCATTGCGGGAGCGGAAAAGAATAAGTACCGTTTGTGGACCAATGATGAGTATGGCACGATATGGGGAACTGATTTTGCCTCTTCCGATCCGGGAGAAGTCTTGTTTGAGTTGGTGAATCTGACAGTGGACGGCGTTGGCAAAGAAAGTGTGGCTTACCTTTGCTGGCAGGCGGGTTATGATGATTATTGCCTGACCAGTTCTTTCTATGAACTGATGCAGGAAGATCCGGATGATGTCAGAAATCAGGCATATACGGTTGTTCCTAAGACAAAGAGAGCTTACATAGCCAAGTATCAGCCGCAGAGCGGCAAGGCTGTGGAAGATTCCAATATTCCGGTACTTCGTCTGTCCGAACTTTATCTGATTGCTGCCGAAGCGGCTGCAAAGCTTAATAACAATGACAAGGCAGTGAAGTATCTGGATGCCATTGTCAGCCGTGCCAACCCGGAAAAGACCGTGCAGGGTAAGACGGTGACGTTGGATGATGTTCTGTTGGAACGCCGTAAAGAGTTGTTCGGTGAAGGACACCGTTTCTTCGACGCCCTTCGTAATCATCAGACTATCGTGCGCAAGGAGTCGACCAAGGAATTCCCGGAAATAGCCGAGACTTCACATCTGAAGATGGTGGATGAGAGCGTATCTTTTGATTGGAACTATTATCGTGTAGTATTGCCCATTCCTAAGGCGGAGATGAATTCCAATCCGAATATGCAGCAGAATCCGACTTATGGTGATTAATTCCAAAAAAGCGAGAATATGAAGTATCAGACTACTATTATAAAGTCTTTTTTTACTGTATTTATTCTAACCTTCATCAGTTCCGGCCTAAGTGCCGGAACTCTTGGTTTAGACGGTAAGAAGAAGGATAAGGAGAAGAAGGAGGAATTGTCGGCAGACGGACCTTATATGATTTATGAACCGGACGGCAAGGTGCGCGTCATAAGCGTTACAGCCCAAGGGCAGATAGAAGATACGACTTATACGGTGCTTCCTCAGGATTTCACCCTTCATGTCACGGACCACAAAGGGCGTTATCCGTTTGATGTGAAGCTGCATCCGGTCAAACGTCCGGAATGGCAATACAGACAACCGGATAAAGTGTTTGTGATGTCTGACCCCCATGGCAAGTTGAATTGCGTGATGAGCTTGCTGCGAGGCAACAATGTCATTGATAAAGACTACCATTGGAGTTTTGGAACCAACCATCTGGTGGTTATCGGTGATATATTTGACCGTGGCAAAGATGTGCCGCAGATATTTTGGCTGTTCTATAAATTGGAGAAGGAGGCGGCAGATGCAGGTGGTCATGTTTCGTTTCTGTTGGGTAACCATGAACCGCTTGTGACGGCAAATGATTTGCGTTATACCAAAGAAAAGTACAAGACATTGGCCCGAAAACTGGGTATGGATTATCCGGCATTGTTCGGTCCGGACACAGAACTTGGCAAATGGCTTGGTACCCGTAATACGATGCAGACCATCGGACCTAATCTGTATGTGCATGCAGGTTTGGGAAAGGAGTTTTATGACCGTGACTTGAATATTCCCACAGTGAATGAGGAAATGAGCCGTGCATTGTTCATGAGCAAGAAGGAACGTAAGGCTCTATCGCCTCTCACGGCTTTCCTATATGGTAATAGCGGCCCTATCTGGTATCGTGGATTGGTACGGACAGATGCAAAATACCATCCATTGGCACAAGACTCCCTGCAACTGATGTTGAAACGTTATGACGTCGAACATATCATTGTGGGGCATACCATCTTTAAGGACATTTCCACTTTCTATGATGGACGGGTGATTGGAGTGAATGTGGATAACGAGGAAAACCGAAAGAAGAAACGTGGGCGCGCTTTACTGATTGACGGGAATACCTATCTTGTGGTGGGAGATAAAGGAACGATGCGGAAATTGTTCTGAGGCTGTTTTCTTTCTGATTATTTTTTAGGCGTGGAAGTACGTGGATTTCACGGAGAGACAAAGAAAAACTCCGCGTTTTTCGCGTAATCCGCGCCTAAAAAATATCATAATGTAAATATGCGCTCTCGGATAGCCGGGGGAGGGAGTGTCCTCTCAAAGAGCGGCGATAACGGCAATGTCCGCAGCATTGTCTACGATATGTGCCGGATGAAACTCTTCCAGTTCTGTGCGGGGACGGAATCCCCAGGTGACTCCGCAGGCAGTGACTCCGGCATTGGCGGCCGTCTGCATATCCACTCCGGAGTCTCCCACATATAGTACGTCTTCACGGGATATCCGGGTGATGTCCAGAATGTCATGCACCACTGTTGGGTCGGGCTTCACGTTGACCCCTTCCCGTTGTCCGAAGACGGCGGTAAAACGTATGTTGGGGAAATAATGTGAAATCAGTTTCACGGTAGCCGATTGATATTTGTTGGAAGCCACTGCCAATATTATCCCTTTCTCCTGCAACTGTTCCAGCAGTTCGGGGATGCCGGGGTAAGGGCGGCTTTTATCAGCATTGTGCACGTCATAATAAGGCACAAACTCCTTGCGGACGCGCAGGACGTTTTCTTCGCTCTTTTCCCCTTTCGGGAGGGCGCGCTCGAACAGTTTGTTGATTCCGTTGCCAACCATGAAGTTATAGTCCGATTCCGGGTGAGTGGGATAGCCGAGCGCTTGCAGGGCATAGTTTGTACTTTGTGCCAAATCGGCTATTGTATTCAGTAAAGTTCCGTCCAGGTCAAATATAATCAACTTCTTCATTGCTTTCTCTATTTTTTAGTTTGCTGCAAATATAGGGCTTTTTGCGCTCATGTTCAAATGCTGTCTCGGGTTTCATCAGGTATTTGCAGAATAGGAAGCCCTGGGCTGATAATCAGTGCATTATTACTGCATTCCTGCTGCATGCGTTTTGCAGTAGTACTGCAGATGGAGTGCAGCGTTACTGCAAATATGTTTGCAGTGATACTGCAACTGCTTTGCAGCGTGACTGCAACTGTATTGCAGTGGTACTGCACAAGCGTTGCAGTAGTTTTGCAGTGGGTGATCGGTGTATTTTTTGCCGTTCTTCCCTTTTCTTTGCACACTTTCGGGCTTTTTATGCAAAAACTTCCTATCTTTGCAGCCGAATTTTACTAAAAATAGGTATGAGTTACAATTTGTTGAAAGGAAAAAGAGGCATTATTTTCGGTGCTCTGAATGAGCAGTCCATTGCCTGGAAAGTAGCAGAAAAAGCAGTAGAAGAAGGTGCAGCCATCACTTTGTCGAATACGCCGGTTGCCGTCCGTATGGGCGAAGTGTCCGCTCTTTTGGAGAAACTGAACTGCGAGGTGATTCCTGCAGATGCTACAAGTGTAGAAGATTTGGAAAATGTATTCAAACGCTCTATGGAAGTATTGGGTGGCCCGGTCGACTTTGTGCTGCACTCCATTGGTATGTCTCCCAATGTGCGTAAGAAACGTACATATGATGATTTGGATTACGATATGTTGGAAAAGACGCTGGATATTTCCGCTGTCTCTTTCCACAAGATGATACAAGCTGCCAAGAAGCTCAACGCCATTGCCGACTACGGTTCAATCCTGGCTCTGAGTTATGTGGCTGCGCAACGTACGTTCTACGGTTACAACGATATGGCAGATGCCAAGGCACTGCTGGAATCCATTGCCCGCAGTTTCGGTTACATCTACGGACGCGAACACCATGTACGTGTCAACACCATTTCCCAGTCTCCTACGATGACCACTGCCGGTTCCGGTGTGAAGGGTATGGACAAGCTGTTCGACTTCGCCAACCGCATGTCTCCTCTGGGCAATGCTTCTGCCGACGAGTGTGCAGACTACTGTATCGTGATGTTTTCCGACCTCACCCGCAAGGTCACTATGCAGAACTTGTTCCACGATGGAGGTTTCTCCAGCGTAGGTATGAGTCTTCGCGCCATGGCTACTTACGAGAAGGGACTGGATGAGTATAAGGACGAAAACGGAAATATCATCTACGGCTAATGGAACTCGCACTTTATCTTTTGCCGGTCACCTTGGGCGATACGCCCATTGAAACGGTGTTGCCTCCTTATAACAAGGAGATAATACTGGGAATCCGCCATTTCATCGTGGAGGATGTGCGTTCGGCACGCCGGTTTCTGAAGAAGGTGGACAAGGGAATAGATATTGATGCGCTGACATTCTATACGTTGAACAAGCATACGTCGCCCGAAGACATCTCCGGCTATCTGAAGCCGCTGGTGGAGGGGCAGCCGATGGGCGTAATCTCCGAAGCCGGTTGTCCGGCTGTGGCCGACCCGGGAGCGGACGTAGTGGCTATTGCACAACGGAAAAACTTAAGAGTGGTCCCCTTGGTGGGACCCTCTTCCATTATCCTCTCTGTCATGGGTTCCGGCTTCAACGGACAGAGCTTTGCCTTCCACGGTTATCTTCCCATAGAACCGGCAGAGCGTGCCAAAAAGCTGAAAATGCTGGAACAACGCGTCTACAATGAACACCAAACCCAACTTTTCATTGAAACGCCTTACCGCAATAATAAGATGATAGAGGATATTCTTCATAACTGCCGTCCGCAGACCAAGCTCTGCATTGCGGCGAACATTACTTGTGAAGGGGAGTATATCAAAACCAAGACAGTGAGGGAGTGGCAGGGCAAGACCCCCGACCTTTCTAAGATTCCTTGTATTTTTCTCTTGTATAAATAATAGCTTCCAGGTGCTCGAATTCATATTCCAGGCAACTGCTGAAGAAGTTCCGTCCCAGGTTGTGTTCCATTTGCTGGAATGTCCATAGCTTTCCCCCCTTGAAATTCTTATTGCATAAGATGGAGTCATCGTCCAGGTCTAGCGTGAAGAGATAGACCAGGCGGTTGGTGGCTTCATTCTCAAAATGATACATGAAGTTGAAGTGCAAATGGTCTAATGGGGCGGTGGGAAGCGTTTGCCGTAAAATTCTGTGTGCACCTTGTTCCAATGTTTCTCCATATATCAGGTAACCCTCCATCAGCAAGTCGATTTTGTCTTTCTCGAAAACGTTGCATTTGGGGCGGGGGAGGAGAAACAGCATGCCGTGTGAGGCAACGGCAATCCGGATGACCGGATTGATATAGTCGTTTTTCCGGTTGATGGCTTCTGAGGCGATGGCTTTCCCCATGACATCTCCTTTGGTATTGACTATCGGTACGAAAACCGTGTGGTTCATCACTATATTGAAATAGAAAATGCCGAACTGATTGAACAGAATGCCTGATATAAAGACGAGGGGAGGCGCCACATAAAACAGAATGTGGCGGGTAGTGTCTCCCAAAGGGTAACTGACCAGAACCGCCAAGAAGATAATCAGAAAATGCAGCAGGCTTATGATAAGGATTACGCGTGAGGATACGATGGCGGCTTCTGCCCCTTGTGCAAAAAGCTGCTTGCAGCATTTCTGTGTCTGAGACATGTGGTAGTCCAGAAATTTTCTCCTATTGAGGTAGATGACGAATGGGGGAATGATGGCACTGATTTCCAGCGTGAACGGAAGCATGAAACGGGGACAGTAGTTTACGAGGAATAGGGTTGTTACCGATAACAGCAGTAACATTCCGGTAGTACAGTAAAGTATGATTTGCGGAACATGCGTTCCTCTATGCCTCACCGAATAGATGCTAAACAAGAGTCCTACACCTGCACCGATGTAGATGGACATGTCCTGCGTTATAAACTCGCATAATATGATGGATATTATAACGGGGATGAATCCCAGCGACATATTGAATCTTGATGATAGAATTCTTTGATGGCTCATTATCCGTATTATGATTTTGTCGTTTACATCATAACAACTGGGAAATTTAAATGTTTCCTATTTTACTTCTTTTTTGTATAAAATGGATCTGTTTTTCCGCATGATAAGAGGAGCGTACCAATGGAGCGCTTTCCACTTGCTGAAACCCTTTTTCCAATCCTTTCTCTCTGTAGAGTGCAAATTGTTTGGGAGTAATATATGCTGCTACCGGATAATGCTTGTGTGTGGGTTGAAGGTATTGCCCTATGGTCAGTATGTGGCAGCCCACCCGGCGAAGGTCGTCCATCAGTTCTTCCACTTCTTCCGGAGTCTCGCCCAATCCCACCATAATGCCGGACTTGGTGGTAGTATTGCTTTCTGCAATCTGCCGCAACACTTCCAGGCTTGTCTCATATTTGGCGGCACTGCGTACGAGGGGGCTGATGCGACGGACAGTCTCCATGTTGTGCGAAATGATTTCCGGTTGTGCATCGATGACTTGTGCCACGAGTTCCTTTCTTCCCTGGAAGTCGGGAATCAGCACTTCGACGGTGGTGTCAGGGTTGAGCCGCTTGATTTCCCGGATGGTACGTACCCAGTGCGACGCGCCTAAGTCGGGCAGGTCGTCACGGTCTACGGAGGTGACGACTGCATGGGAGAGTTTCATCAAGGCAATGGACTCTGCCACATGTGTAGGCTCATCGGCATCCAGTGGTAAGGGCTTCCCGCTTGCCGTGTTGCAGAACTTACAGCACCGGGTGCAGATATTTCCCCCAATCATGAAGGTTGCGGTGCCTTTCCCCCAACATTCCCCCATATTGGGGCAACGGCCGCTGCTACAGATGGTATGTAGGCAATGCGATTCGACAATGCGTTTGGTCTCGGTATAGCGCTCGTTGGCACCGATGCTTATTTTGAGCCACTCAGGCTTACGTACTCTTTCGGGCATTATTTCAATTCTTTGTTGAAGAAGTTAGTCAACCGCGTGTATAGGTGTAACCGGGTATTTCCTCCGTAGATACTGTGGTTGCGGTTGGTGTAAACCTGCATATCGAACTGTTTGCCGAGTTGTACCAGTTGTTCGGCATATTCGGCACAGTTCTGGAAGTGTACATTGTCGTCTGCCATGCCGTGTACCAGCAGCAGGTTGCCGTGAAGCTTGTCGGCACGGGTAAAGGTGGAACTGGCCTTATAGCCTTCGGCGTTTTCTTTCGGTGTGCGCATAAAGCGTTCGCCATAAACGGTGTCGTAGTAGTTCCAGTCGGTAACGGCAGCTACGGCTACTCCGGCCTTGAATACCGGTGTTCCTTCACTCATACTCATAATGGTCATGTATCCACCGTAACTCCATCCCCAGATTCCGATGCGGTTTTTGTCCACATAAGGCTGGTTGCCCATGTAGAGGGCGGTTTCCACCTGGTCTTTGGCTTCCTTGATACCCAGGTTCAGATAGGTGCATTTGGCGAATTCGGCACCCCGTCCTCCGGTGCCACGCCCGTCTACGCAAACCACGATATAGCCTTGTGATGCCATGTAGGTTTCCCAGCTTACACTGAACTTGTCAAGCACTTGCTGTGAACCGGGGCCGCTGTACTGGTACATCAGTACCGGGTATTTCTTGCCGGCAGAGAAGTCGGCTGGTTTCATCATCCAGCCATTCAATGTGGTTCCGTCGGAAGTCTGGAAAGTGAAGAATTCCTTCCGTGGCATGTCATAGCCGCTGATTTCCTGCTTCAATGCCGCATTGTCCATCAGGGTGGCAAGAGTCTTGCCGGTATTGTCGTTCAGCGTAATGACGGTCGGAGTGTCCAGATTGGAATAACGGTTCATATAGTACTTCATGTTCGCACTGAACTGCGCACTGTTTGTTCCGGCTTGTGACGATAGTCTGGTCTTTTTACCTTTCCGGTCAATCTTGTAGATGGCACTGCGCATGGGGCTTTCCTCGTTGCTGCTGAAGTAGAAGCTTCCTTCTTCGGGGTCATAACCCAGGAACTCCTGCACTTCATATTGTCCGGCTGTCACTTGTTTCAGCAGATTGCCGCCTATGCTATACCAGTACAGATGGTTGTATCCGCTCTTTTCGCTGACAAAACTGAAATTTTCCGGATAGAAGACGATGTTGTCGAATACATTCTCGCGGATATAGGTATCGCTTTCATCACGCAGAGCCAGTTTGGCTACCGTGCTGCGAGGGTCGGCAAAGTATAGGTCGAACCGGTTCTGATGGCGGTTCAGTGTCATGACGGCAAGCTTGTTGGGGTCTTGGGTAAAGCGGATGCGGGGAATATAGCCGTCTGCATCTACCGGCACGTTTATCTTGCGGGTCACTTTCGACTTGATGTCGAAGGTGTGTACGGACACTTTGGAATTTACTTCTCCCGTTTTAGGATATTTGTAAGTATACTCTCCCGGATACTTCTCGAAAGGGGTGAAGTGGGGGGCTTGTCCGGCAAAAAGAGGGAAAGAGTAGGAGGGAACATCTTTCTCGTCGAAGCGGATGAAAGCCAGCATCTGGCTGTCGGCACTGAATTCCAGCGCACGGTTGAAGGAGAACTCCTCTTCGTAAACCCAGTCGGGGATGCCGTTCAGCACCTCGTTCTGTTTCCCGTCTTCCGTCACCTGGCTTTCGCTGTTGCCATAGAGCAGTTTTACAAGGAAGATGTTGTTGTTGCGTACGAAAGCCACCTGGTTGCCGTCCGGTGAAAATACGGGCACCTGCTGCGGGCCGCCGTCCGAAAGCTTTTCCACAATATTGTTGATTTTACCGTCCAGGTTGCGCTTCAGGCTGTAGATGTAATGCACAGCCGTATAGGAATGACGGTAGATGGGAGTTGTTTCGGTGGCAATGAGCAGCTTGCTGCCGTCCGGAGCAAAGCTGTAGCTGTCGAATGTCTTGAACGTGCATTCGCGTGCGGTAGCGGTATCAAACAGCACTTCCACGGGTTTTCCCGTTTTGAAGGAGTACTTGATGATTTGTGTCCTGTCCGCATTCATCTGCGAATAATGTTCCCCGTCTCCCGGGATGGGGATAACGCCGGAAATATTCTTCGGAGTGAACTTGCCCGATACGATTTCTTTCAAATCGAGCGCCTTGCCACTTTGGGCGAAACCTGCCAGCGTACAGAGGCAGAGGAGAAGTGCGATGCTTATCTGTTTCATATCTATCTTTTATGCTTATCTGTTTCCCTATTTTTTCTGGGGAACAAATATACAACAAAGGGAAGATTTATCGAAGCAGTGGGCCGATTTTATTCTTTTTGAACAGAAAAAGCCCGTCCTGCTTCTTGGGGGCGAAGCAGGGACGGGCCTCCGTCACTCATAGATGATGATTGGATGAGATGATGATTGGAATATCTTTCGTTACAAGCACTTGACTTTTCTTTGATATTCTGCAATGGCTGCATCCAGTCGTTCGTGGGCGGTTGTGTCACCCGGAACGTTGTGCGACGGATGGATGTACAAGTGTACGCCACGGTCGGCAAGGATTTCGGCAACGGTAGTGATGGTCATCCATACCATGGTGACGAAACTCAATGTAGACAACGGACCTACCTTGTCGAAGTGGTTCTTCAAAGGTACGGAGGCGTCTACCAGGGGAACGCAGGAATCCACTACGATATCTGCCAACTGGAAGAGGTTCTTTCCGCTGGAGTGGCGGCTGGCCTTGTCGCCCGTTTCGCTGGCTGAACCGTATACGATAACTTTCATGCCGCGCTTCTTGGCTTCCAATGCCATGTCTATATTGACGGCATTGATACCGGTATGTGAGAAAATCCACATACAGTCTTTGGAATCAAAATCATAATTCTTCATTATTTCCTGGCCGTAGCCTTCTGCCCGTTCCAGGAAGAGGAACTGATGAATACCCATCTGGCCGATAATCTGCGTGAAGAATGTCAGAGGCAATTCGCAAAGCGGGTGGAATCCTACAAAGCTGCCGATACGCGGATACATTTCTTCTACGGGAATTGTTGCGTGGCCGCAACCAAACGTGTGGACCCAACGACCGGCTTCGATGGAATCTGCCATAACAGTGGCTGCTTTTTTGATGTTTTCCAACTGGGTAGCCTCCAGTTTTTCCATAATGCCATGGGCATTCTTTAACCATTCGAGTGCTAACATAACTTTTTTGTTTTTTAAGAAGTTAATAAATTTATTTGAGTGAGCGTTTATACAAAAGGAGCATGACGGCAAGTGAGGCAATCATCAGATAAGGATAAAGCCCGATGCCATTGGTGTATTGGGAAACCATTCCCATCAGGCCGTTCATTGCAGTCTGGCCAATGAGGGCTATGGCAAGCGCCACGCTGAATGCTGTTCCCGATAAGGACGGGTACCGGCTTCCAAGAATGCTGAGTATCACGGGATACGTGGCCGACAGCCCCATACCTACCAGCACCATGCCGACTGCCGCACGTGCAAAACCCGGCGAGAACATAAGGAAACAGAAGCCTATGGCAGTGAGCGTAAGGCTGTAGGGCAGTACGGTTTCCGGTTTTATCTTCTTGAATATCGCAACTTGCATCATACGTGCTACGGTCAGTCCCGCTACCATGCAGGTCAGTGCAATCAATGCCTGATTGGCCGGAATATCCGTCATCTGCCCAAAGTAACTCGTGGACCAGTTGTTGCAGACACCCTCGATGCCGCTTTGGAAAAAAAGAATGAAGCTGAGTAGCAGTAAGCTGCTTTCTTTCAGCAGTCCCAATCCCTCTTTTACCGGGAAACCTTGCGCCTGCTTAGGGGCGGGGAAGCGTACGGGGATACAGAATATAATGCCCGCAAGCATCACTACGCCAATTCCCAGCAAGATGGTTTCGAATGAATAATGTCTGGAAAGGGAGCCCAGCAACATCGGTATGCCCAATGCGCCCAGTCCGTAGAACATGCCCAGAAAACTGAGGCGTGAGCCTTTTTCGGATTCTCCTGAGATGTCGGATACCAATGCATTGGTTTCTCCGTTGAGGATGCCTCCGCCCAGGCCGATGCCGACGATGGAAGCTTGCAGCAGTGGTACGCTTTCAAAGAAGGCAAGCCCTTCCATCCCCAGCAGTACGATGATGCAGCTGGGCACCAGCAGGGCTTTATGTCCGAACCGGTCTACGATGGGACCGAAAATCAGGGAACCGGCCAGCATGCCCAGAGGCAGGAAAGTGACCAGTGAGGTTGTCTGCAACCCGCTCAGATTCAGCTTGGCTATGAGGGATGGCAACACTGCTCCCAATGTAATCATGGAGACTCCGAAGAAACACATCCCGATGCACGCTGCCGTGAATACGAGATTCTTGTGATAACTGTTACTCATACAAGTGATTTTTGATGGCAAGAAACGCTGCTCCTATCAGTCCGGCATTACCGGACAACTGAGAAGGTACAAATTCCACCTGCTTGATGCTGAGCGGTTGCGCCCATTTGCAGGCTTCCTTGTAAATGTCATCTATAAAGATACCGGCAGGGCCGAATACGCCTCCGCCCCAAATTATCTTCTGCGGGTTGAGCAGGCTGACCAGATTTGCGGAAGCCATGCCCCACATCTCGACGGCTTTGTGCAATACGGAGATGGCAATAGGGTCTTTTTCATTATAGGCACTGAACACATCATAGGCCGATATGCGGCAGATGGGTTTCTGGCGCAGTTTTCCTTTGTATGCCTTGTTGGCGCGTACGGCATCGCGTACCCGTGCCCCGATACCATTGCCGGAAGCGTAATATTCGAAACATCCGCATGCGTCATACTCTTCCCGGTAGGGAGGTTGCAGGGCCATCCAGCCGGTGGCGCCGATAATGTCGTTGGCTCCGTGCAACACGTGCCCGTCGATGATGATGCCGGCACCGATACCGGTTCCCACGGCAATGAATATGGCACTGTGACATTCTTTGGCGGCACCTTGCCACATCTCTCCATACATATAGCAGGTACGGTCGCTGTCGATGTATATCTCGATGCCCGGAGGCGTTACACTGCGCAGCTCCTCATAGAGGGGGTAGTTGTCCCAGCCCGGTATGTTGGGGGCCCATACCCGGTTGGTTTGGGAGTAAACGATACCGGGGATGCAGACACCTATTCCGTCGACGTGTATACGGCTTCTGCGTGCTACGGTAAGAAGTTTGGCGAGGATATCCGCGGCGAGCTTGCCCACTTCGTGACCGGTTCTTCCTTTCAGGAGCCGTTTGCGGTTAAACATCATGCTTCCGTCCGGAAAGAAAATGGCGCTGGCTATTTTTGTGCCGCCTATGTCCAATGCGATTGTTGCCATGGTGTTATAGTATTTATAGGTTGATTCATTAAGGTTGTATGCAAAGCTATGAATTTATTTCATTCTTGAGGTGTATAAACTGAGGAAATTGTGTGTAAAAAGAGTGTCTAATCACTAAATTGTGTTTAATGTAATTGCGCTTGGATGTACTCTTTCTCAATTAATTAGTTATATATCAGTGGATGAAACATTTTTTAGTACAGGTGGAAATTCTTTGTTTTATGTTCGTTAACAAATCGGGTGGAAAGTATTCTTGTTTTTGCAGGTTCATCCCACGGAAAAATCCTATATTTGCCACTTACATAAGGAATATGTATGGAAACCAAATCTACGCTCTATAATGAGTTCCCTCTTTTTCTGAAGCGATATTTTTCCTATAAGGTACAGAAAATATCGCTGAATGCCGGTTTTACGTGCCCCAACCGGGATGGAAACAAAGGAGTCGGCGGTTGCACCTATTGTAACAACCAGACCTTCAACCCCGATTATTGCCGTACGGAGAAATCCATTACCCGCCAGCTGGAAGAGGGCAAGCAGTTCTTTGCACACAAATATCCGGAGATGAAGTATCTCGCCTATTTCCAGGCCTATACCAATACGTATGGCGAACTGGAAGACCTGAAGCGGAAATACGAGGAAGCCTTGTCGGCAGACGGGGTGGTGGGCCTGGTCATCGGCACCCGTCCTGACTGTATGCCCGACAGCCTGCTGGACTATCTGGAGGAGATGAACCGGCATACCTTCCTTTTAGTGGAGTACGGCATAGAGAGTACCGACGACAAGACACTTTGCCGCATCAACCGCGGGCATACTTTCCATGCCGCCGCCGATGCGGTGGAAAGAACCGCTTCGCGCGGAATCCTGACCGGTGGGCATGTCATCCTCGGACTGCCGGGCGAGACGCACGAAAGCATCGTGGCACAAGCCGGCGTACTGTCCCGTCTGCCGCTCACTACCTTGAAGATGCATCAGCTGCAACTGATAAGGGGCACCCGTATGGCTCTGGAGTACCGGCAGCATCCCGAAGATTTCCATCTGTTCGGTGTGGAGGAATATATCGACCTCGTGATAGACTATATCGAGCATCTGCGGCCGGACTTGGTACTGGAGCGTTTCGTTTCCCAGTCTCCCAAGGAACTACTCATTGCACCCGACTGGGGACTAAAAAATTATGAATTTAATCACCGGGTTCAAAAAAGAATGAAAGAACTCGGTGCATATCAGGGAAAGAAGTATGAAATGTGAGAAAAAAGAATTATTTTTGCCGCAACTTTAAATGTGGAATCAATCTAAATAAAGATACAGTTATGAACCCAAAAACAGTGATAAAAGGAAAAATCCACTACGTGGGAGTGAATGACCGCAATAAGCATTTGTTTGAAGGCATGTGGCCGTTGCCGTACGGGGTTTCCTACAACTCTTACCTGATAGATGATGAGACGGTCGCTTTGGTCGATACGGTAGACATCTGCTACTTCGAGGTGTATCTGCGCAAGATAAAGAGCATTATCGGCGAGCGCCCCATCCAGTATCTCATCATCAACCATATGGAGCCGGACCATTCGGGCTCTATCCGCCTGATAAAGCAGCATTATCCCGACATCATCATCGTGGGCAACAAGCAGACCTTCGGCATGATAGAGGGCTTTTATGGCGTGACGGGCGAACAGTACATGGTGAAGGACGAGGATTTTCTGGCTTTGGGGCATCATAAGCTCCGTTTCTATATGACCCCGATGGTGCACTGGCCCGAGACGATGATGACTTTTGACGAAACGGAAGGAGTCCTTTTCGCCGGTGACGGCTTCGGCTGTTTCGGTACGTTGGACGGCGGGTTCCTGGATACGCGCATCAATCTGGACAGATACTGGGACGAGATGGTGCGTTACTATTCCAACATCGTGGGCAAGTACGGCTCTCCGGTGCAGAAGGCACTTGCCAAGCTGGGCGGTCTGCCCATTTCCACCATCTGCTCCACGCACGGGCCGGTGTGGACGGAAAACATAGCCAAGGTTATCGGCATCTACGACAAGTTGAGCCGCTACGCCGCTGACGAAGGTGTGGTCATTGCTTACGGTTCCATGTACGGCAACACGGAGCAGATGGCGGAAGCCATTGCGGCGGAACTTTCTGCACAGGGCATCAGGAACATCGTGATGCACAATGTGAGCAAGAGCAATCCTTCTTATATCATTGCCGACATATTCAAGTATCGCGGACTTATCATCGGCAGCCCCACCTACAGCAACCAGATTTATCCTGAGATAGAATCCTTGCTCTCCAAGATTCTGGTACGCGAAGTGAAGGGACGCTATCTGGGATACTTCGGCTCCTTCTGCTGGGCGGGTGCCGCCGTGAAGCGCATGGGCGAGTTTGCCGAAAAGAGCAAGTTCGAGATTGTGGGCGACCCGGTAGAGATGAAGCAGGCCATGAAGGACATTACTTACGAACAATGCGAAAACCTGGCACGTGCCATGGCAGAGCGTTTGAAGAAGGATAGGAAGTAGTTGAAAATTACCCCTAATTTATTAACCTAATAAAACAATCACAATGAGACTAATCATTCAACCGGATTATCAATCCGTATCAAAGTGGGCGGCACATTATGTGGCTGCCAAGATCAAGGCCGCTCATCCGACACCTGAAAAACCGTTTGTATTGGGATGCCCCACCGGTTCTTCTCCGTTGGGCATGTACAAGGAACTTATCGACCTGAACAAGAAAGGCATCGTGTCTTTCCAGAATGTAGTGACTTTCAATATGGACGAGTATGTAGGTTTGCCCAAGGAACATCCCGAAAGCTACTATTCCTTTATGTGGAACAACTTCTTCAGCCATATAGACATCAAGCCGGAGAACACCAATATCCTGAACGGCAACGCTGCCGACCTGGATGCCGAGTGTGCACGCTATGAAGAGAAAATCAAGTCCTACGGCGGCATCGACCTCTTCATGGGCGGTATCGGCCCCGACGGACATATCGCTTTCAACGAGCCGGGTTCTTCCCTTTCGTCACGCACCCGCCAGAAGACATTGACTACCGATACCATCATTGCCAACTCCCGTTTCTTTGACAACGACGTGAACAAGGTGCCCAAGACTGCCCTGACCGTCGGTGTCGGTACTGTGCTTAGCGCCCGCGAGGTAATGATTATCGTAAACGGACACAACAAGGCACGTGCCCTCTATCATGCAGTCGAGGGTCCCGTGATGCAGATGTGGACTATCAGCGCCTTGCAGATGCACGAAAAGGGTATCATCGTTTGTGACGATGCGGCCACCGAAGAATTGAAGGTGGGTACTTACCGCTACTTCAAGGATATTGAGGCAGAGCACCTGGATGCGGAAAGCTTGCTGAAATAAGCAAACTAATAAAAGTTTTGCAATTCCACCCTCACCACCCTCACCGCTTGTCTGCATCTGCTTGTTCATCGGTGTTTCAGGGGTGAGTGAGAGCAATTTAAAAGGGTGAGGGCAAATTTTGCCCTCACCCTTTTTGTTCTCCTGATTTTGGTTGACTGTTTTCAGGACAGGGCGTTATATGATGAAAACGGGCTCTGCTCCGCTGTAAGGCTTTGGGTGCCAATGTTAAAGATACCAAATACTCACTGCAAAACCAGTGCATCGTTTTTGCAGTGCCGCTGCAACATAGATGCAGTGCCACTGCAACTGTTTTGCAGTGCTACTGCAACGCCTTTGCAGTGTTACTGCAAAAGATGTGCAGTAGGTTTGCAGTGAGGGCTTGTGATGAAAAAGCCATGGGCGTGCTTTCTTTTTTGCGGAATATGTGCTATCTTTGTCATACTTGTAATTTAAACAGTAGCAGCTATGGAATTGAGTGGCAGACGCTATCCGATAGGGATACAGAATTTTGAGCAACTGCGTACGCGGAATTGTGTGTATGTGGATAAGACGGAGCTGGTGTACAAATTGGTGAATACAGACCAAATTTATTTCTTCAGCCGCCCCCGTCGGTTTGGCAAAAGCTTGCTCGTGTCTACGCTGGAGGCCTATTTCCAGGGGAAAAAGGAACTTTTCGAAGGGCTGGCTATGGAACGTCTGGAGCAGGAATGGGAGGTTTGCCCGGTGCTGCACGTTGATTTCAGCTTGACGAAATATACTGAGCTGCGTGACTTGACGGGGCAATTGAATTTGTTTTTATCTCGTTGGGAAGAAATTTACGGAAAAAAGGAAGAGGAAGAGGGGGCGGCAGAGCGTCTGCAAGGCATCATCCTGCGTGCCTACGCCAAGACCGGAAAGCCGGTTGTAGTGCTGATTGACGAGTACGATGCTCCTCTGCTTGACAGTAATTCCGATGCCCTTTTGCAACAACAGCTTCGCAACGAGATGCGCAAGTTCTTCAGTCCTCTCAAGGGGCTGGGGCAATATCTCCGTTTTCTTTTTATCACGGGTATCAGCAAGTTCAGCCAGCTGAGCATCTTCAGCGAACTGAACAATTTGCAAAATATCAGTATGCGCGATGACTTCAGTGCCCTCTGCGGCATCACCGAGGAGGAACTGCTGACGCAGTTGAAACCCGATATTGAGCGGATGGCCGAGGCTAATGATGAGACTTACGAGGAGGCATGCTTGCATTTGAAGCGGCAATATGACGGTTATCATTTCAGTAAGGCTTGTGCGGATATTTACAACCCGTTCAGCCTGTTCAATGCTTTCAATTCCAAAGAATACAAGAACTATTGGTTCTCCACGGGCACGCCTACTTTCCTGATAGATATTCTGCGCCATGCAGACTTCGATGTGCGTGCGCTGGAAGGTGTTGAGGCTACCGATGAGCAGTTTGATGCGCCTACGGAACAGATAACGAGTCCCATCCCGGTGCTCTACCAGAGCGGTTATCTGACCATTAAGGGCTATGACCGTAATTTCCAAATCTATCGTTTGGCCTATCCCAACGGTGAGGTCCGTAAAGGGTTCATTGAATCCCTGCTTCCCTCTTACGTGCACTTGCCTGCCCAGAACAACACCTTCTACGTCGTCTCTTTCCTTCGCGACTTGATGAAGGGTGATGTGGAGAGCTGCCTGGAGCGTACCCGTTCCTTCTTTGCCTCCATTCCCAATGATTTGGAGAACAAGACCGAAAAGCATTATCAGACCATTTTCTATTTGTTGTTCCGGTTGATGGGGCAATATGTGGAGTCGGAAGTGAAGAGTTCCGTAGGCCGTGCGGATGTGGTGGTGCAGTTGCAGGATGCCGTTTATGTCTTCGAGTTCAAATACGACGGTACCCCGGAAGAGGCGTTGGCGCAGATTGACAGCAAGCAGTATGCCCTCCCTTACCGGGCGGACGGCAGGCGTGTGGTCAAGATTGGTGTGAATTTTGACAGTGCCACGCGGACGATTGGCGGGTGGAAAATAGCTAAAGCGGATTAGAAACTCTTGTAAGTATGCTTATGCCATATTTTTATGGTTTTCTCGTTTTTCTTCAAGTATTTTATCTGCTGCGCAATGGTATCTTACCATTTCTTATCAGGCGAGCACGGTAAGAAGATGATTAAGATTGGTGTCCCTTGTAAAAAAATGCTTAACTTTGGGGGCGGATTAGTATTAGACACACCACATGGACGAGAAAAGAGAGAGACGACAAATGCTATTGACATGCGTTGCTATAGGGATTATTGCAGCAATAATTACCGGTTGGTTCTTGTATCAGAACCGGATGGAGTTCTGGAAAACGCAGGCACGGAGTACTTTTCGTGTGGCTTTGGGAGAGGAGTTGCAGAAAAGAAATATGGAGATACCTTTCTATGTGGAGGAGAATATTGACTTATCCATCATGGATGCCAATGACCGAAAGAAGGAACTGATAAAGGTATCTATGATAAGTAAATATGGAGAAAAAAGTTTCATCATACCTTATGAAAAGCATATTCATAATATAGAGCGTCCTTCTGATTGGAGGTTAATACGTTCGATTGTACTTGAAGACCACCCTTTGATTGCCGACTCCTTGAACTTGCTGTGGAAGGAATTGTTGGGGCAGATTGAGTATCCCGGAAAAACGGTAGTACGCATATTTGTGACGGATTGGTGGGAGCATGAGGCTTGTAGTTATTCCGAAGACTCTCTTTATTTGTCAAAATCGGATAGTTTGGATACTCATTATTTAGGATATAGATGCGAAGTGGGTGTCACCGGATACCTTTATGGTCCTTGGTGGATGATTTTTTCTTGGAAGGATATGTTTTTGCTGGGTGCTTTGATTGTCTGTTGCACTTTGCTGTACTTTGTGCACGACTATATGAGTCGGATTTATCATCGTCTTTTTGTCAAGGAAATATCTGTCGTTGTAGAAAAGGAAGTTCCGGTAATTGTCTGCCATGAAAGTCAATTACATATTTATCGGTTGGAGGATGGATTACGTTTTGATGCTGATTTGGATATGTTGAAAAACGGTGATTTGTGTGTGAAGTTGACTCCACTATCGGCCAAATTGCTGCGAGGTTTTTTGGATGCCAAAGACTTCAAACTGTCTAATGATGAAATTCTGAATCTACTATGGCCGGATGGTAACGGTACTTTGAATAATCTGCATACAAATATCAAAAGATTACGTGGATATTTATCTCGAATTTCAAATTATAAGATAGAAAATAAAAACTTCAGTTACCAATTAAAAAATCCCCATTTCATCGAAGAAATCCCAGAGTAAGTAGTCTCTCTACAATAGGTTGGCAATAACTGACAATGCCTGTTTTTACTTGATTGTCAGTTATTGTCAGCCCGAAAATTTGGATGAAGCTTTTGTTTTCTACACCTTTGTCACCATCATTCAAATTGCAGTTATTAATATGAAAAACATGAAAAAGAAAATCTTATTTATTGGTTTGTTTTTGGTAGCAGTCGTCGCATCCTTTCGATTAAATACCAAATGTAAAAAATTAGAGTACTTGATATTGGAGAATATAGAAGCTTTGGCATCCGGAGAATCGGGGAACGATTATAGATGTGCTGGCGTTGGTTCTGTGGATTGTCCGATCAATCATAGTAAGGTACAATATGTAGCAACGAAATATAGCTTTGAAGAACTTTATTAACATATTGTTCTTGTTCATTGCTTTAACGGCATGTACCTCTACTCCCCACTGTGAAGGATTGTCTTATACAGATTTCTCGCAAACGCGGGAACTGAAAGGAACAGTTATTCCGCTGGATACAGCTTTGTTCCGTTACCCTTTCCGTATTCGGATACAGGGAGATAAGGCTGTGGTGATGGATTTGCATGGGACAGACTATTTCTGTCATGCTTTCAGTTATCCGGAATTTCACTACATATCCTCTTTCGGCAAGCGGGGAGAATCTCCTGATGAGCAGATTTCTGTCGAAAATATCCGGTGGTATGGGGAATCTTTGTGGTCTCTCGATGCCAACAAGTCTGAATTAACTCGGTTTGGTTGTGATTTATCCGGTGATTCACTGTTTCGTCAAGAAGCAGTGAACCTGGATAAAGATATTCTTCGGGCTTTGGACTTTGTGATGGTGGATGATTCTACCTTTATTATTCCCGATTATTCGGGAGACAACCGTTTTTGTCGGGTGAACAGGCAAGGCGGACTGTTGTATAAAATGGGGGCAATCCTTTCTTCCAATGAGGATGCCATGAAGCATGCTCGTCCTGCATTGGCGCAGGCATGGCGCAGCTTCATCGATTACAATCCCCGAAACGGAGTGCTGGCGGCGGTCACCCAACTGGGCGAAGTGCTTGAAGTCTTTAACTTGAAAGACAGCACGCACGTGGTACGTATCGGGCCTCATGGCGAGCCGGAATTCAAATTGTCAGAAGGCTATGGCATTCCTACGGGCATCATGGGCTTCAGCGATGTGCAAGTGACGGACAGTGCCATTTATGCCGTTTTTCACGGACGTTCTTTTAAAGAAATAGCCCAGAATGCACGGAAAGGCATCCAAGTGGATGGTGGACAATATATTTATGTATTCAACCTGAAAGGAGAACCTCTCTGTAAATATGTACTCGACCATTGTATCTATGGCATCTCTGTAAATGAGCAAAAAGGGACGATTCTTGCTACGGATGTAAACAAGGATGAACCGATAATAGAGTATACAATGAAATAAAAGAAAAATATAAATAGGAATGGAGAGGAACGGACGGCAAACGTCTTGTTGGTGCATGATGAGCCGTCCGTTCCATAACCCACCCAGAAAGGAGGTCGAGGCAAAGATACGGATTTGGATTGAATAAGCAAAATGTTTGCTTTCCCATTGAAAGGATAGATATGGAAGACAAAACAAAATATTATTGATTAAGAAAAACAAAGAAAACAATGAAAAAGATAATGAAAATAGCTTTTGTTGCAGCATTTGCGGCAGTGGCAGGATACGGTGTTTATGCTAACCAACAATCGGAAACTATGTCTGATTTGATGTTGGCTAATGTGGAAGCGTTGGCAGGTAGTGAATATGATAGACCTTTTTATGTAGCTCCTTGCAAAAATGGTCCGGGTTCTGAATGTCGTTCCACTAAGTATGATGAAGGGAATAGGTGTGGAACATTGACATATTGTTAATGGTTATGAAGTCTTTGAAATTTATATTCTTTATACTTATAGCGTTTTTGGCATCGTGCATGGAGCAGAAATCGCAAAATAAGATAAAAAATAATATCGTTGAAGTAGAAGTGGAGGAAATGAAATTTCCTCCACAAACTGTATTGCAGCTTAAGTCTTATTATTTATCTTCTGCAGTTCATACAGATTCGGCAGATTTCCTTATTGGTTATAATTATAGGCTGCATTCATTGGACTATATGAATTTACAGTCGAAAGAGGTCACTCAAACTATATTGTCTGATGAAGGTCCTGATGCTGTGATTTCTTTGACCGGATTATATGCCAATTCGTTAGATTCGATATGGATGTCTGATGAATCGGAACGTGTGTTCTTGTTGGATAATGCAGGACAGATTAAAACTACGGTGAATTTGAAAGAGTATTTACAAGATACAGAACAATTATTGATTAACACTAATCATGCGATGTTCACTTCTCACTTGTATTATAATGAAATTCGTCAATCATTAATGTTTTTAGTCAAAAAAATGGCATCCCAGACTTTTGTGGTTAGAGAATTGTTTCTGGATAAGGGAAAAGATGCTATAGATTATGAATTGGAACCCTCTAGAATTATTCCAGATATAACTTCCGGATATGCCTTTATAAATGCTCCTAATGTAAATTTTACAACAACGGATATTATATATAATTATCCGTTTGAGTCTTCTGTTTATACTCTTGATATACAAACTGGAGAAAGAAAATATGTTCCGGCTCAGAGCCAATATACTGAAAATATAGTGGAAAGGGTTGAACCGGGAACAGATTATTCTACTATAGAAAAGTGCAGAATACAAAATCCTCATTTTTTTGATGTGATGTATATACCGAAGTTGAAGAAATATGTTCGCTTACATTTAGGAGGAGTTGATTTTGATGAAAAGAGAGGAAGAGATGAACTAATGAACGACCGTATTTTATATTTAATGATTTTTGATGAAAAGATGAAAGTATTGGGTGAGTCTAAATTATTGGAACATCGGTATAATAATTTTACAGGTTGGTCGGTTTCTTATAATGGAGTTGCACTTTTTGTTGATAATATTTTAGATGAGGAAGATGATACGGAAGATTTGGCTATAGATGTGATTCTTTTTCCCTAATAAAATATAGTTGTAAATGAAATATTGTGTTATTGTATTATTCGGTATATTGGGGCTGTTTTCTTGTAAGGATAAACAACGTGAAGTGGTAATGTCTATGTTTCGAGAGTGGGAGGGAAAGGAACTATATTTTCCATCTCATTCTGTATTTACTATACAAGGTCGGGATACTGTAGATTATTATTTGCAGGCTAAAAAAAAGATAGTGGTTTATGTTGATTCGACAGGATGTACTAGTTGTAAACTGCAATTACCTGAATGGAAAAAGATAATTCAAACTATGGATTCTTTATGCCCTAGTGAGTTGCAATTTCTTTTTTATTTCACTCCTAAAGAAAAACAAGATATTCAGAGACTATTGTTGGAAAATAGATTTGATTTTCCAATATGTATAGATAAATGGGATTCGATTAATATTATTAATAAATTTCCTAAGAATGCCAATTTCCATACTTTTTTATGCAATGAAAAGAATGAAGTTATGGCAATAGGTAATCCTGTGCATAATCTTAAAGTGCGAGAGCTCTATTTGAAGATTATACAAGGTCGAGAAGTAAAATCTGATGATGAAGACAATGTTGTCCAAACAATTGTCGATGTAGATAAGGTATCGATAACTATGGGGGATTTTGACTGGCAAAAAGAACAGAAGGCTACTTTTACCATAAAAAATATAGGAGATAAACCACTGGCAATAGAAGGAGTAGATACGTCATGTGGTTGTATTTCTGTAGAGTACTCCAAAGAGCCGGTTCGTCCGGGAATGGATTTGAAAATATTTGTCATTTATAAGGCGGATTATCCTGAGCACTTTAGTAAAACGGTAACAGTGCATTGTAATTCAGAATCTTCTCCGATAATCTTGAAGATTAGTGGGGATGCAAAGTAGCTGGTTGGTGTGATGAAGGAGCGAGTGATACCGAGAAAATGGTTGGATGAAGAGAAACGGACAGCAAACGTCTTGTTGATGCATCACGACCGTTGAAAGGATAGATATGGAAGATAAAACAAAATATTATTGATTAAGAAAAACAAAGAAAACAATGAAAAAAATATTGAAAATGGCTTTTGTTGCAGCATTTGCAGCAGTGGCAGGATATGGTGTTTATGCTAACCAACAATCGGAAGCTATGTCTGATTTGATGTTGGCTAATGTGGAAGCGTTGGCAGGTAGTGAAATATCGAATCCAGGTTGTGACCCCAGTTGGGATAGGGAATGTTGTGTTTGCTTTAATGTACATCATACATATGCGTATGCTAATGGTAAAAATAGTTGTGAAACTCGAAAGAATTGTCATTATTAGTGGAATTTGACAGCTTAATGGTTGCTTAAAGACTATAAATAGAGCACTGTAGAATATTTATAAAATTCGTTGGATTATGTAACTATTTTGCGGTGCTCGCTAATAAAAAATAGTATATAATGAAAACATATTATTATTTGCTTATACTTTTTTTCTTGTACGGCTGTGCAAATGAGAAAAAACAGAATGTAGAATATGTGAGTGCAACTTATGAGTTGCTGGATGATGAAATAGCAACTACCATGCCGGGAACCTTACGCGTAGCCGGTGATTTTTTGGTGTGGGAGGACCCTTTTGCGCGCGACTATTTTGTACATGTGCACGAAAAAGAGACCGGTCGTAAAGTGGGAGTGATGGGAAAGGTAGGAGAAGGTCCGCGTGAATTTATCACAGGAGGTATAAATGGCTCATGTATCGACAATCGTTTTTTTGCCGTGGATGCTAATGGAAAGACGCGTGGCTTCTTGTCTCTTGATAGCTTGTCGCAAGGTAAAGATGCGTTTATTCCTATGACGGAAGAGGAACGGTTATCGCGTCCTGCCATGGCTGAATATGCCAAGAATGTGTATATTGGAATTGCGGATGCTGGTGCGGAACATTGTTTTGAAACCCTATTGCATGGGCAGACTTCTTCGTTTGGCAATTATCCCATTCCGCAGGTGAAACAATATTTAGGGGGAGAGAGAGGATATAATGCATCTCGTGGAGTATTTGTCTGTTCTTGTTATGATTTCCCTTATTTAGCATTGTATCAGCAGGGTGAGGATGAATTTTCATTTGTATGGGAATGGCGAACGGATGGTGACGAATACGAGATTCGGAACAATGAGGTGATTTTTGACCGCAGGGTAAAAGGTGTCCGGGGACTCTGTATGAGTAAGGATTTTATTATTACATTGCAACGAGACCGTAGTAAAGATGATACGGATGAATCTACAGTGGGAAGGGATGCAAGCAAATGCCCTCGTACTGTTTTCTTGTATGATTATGATGGAAATTTAGTGAAGATTGTTGATTTGGGTATTCCCGTAATGCGTATAGCATCTGAAGAACAGAGTAATACGTTGTATGCCATAGGGGTGAATCCGGATTTTGTCTTGGTGAAATATGAATTATAAGATAGGGCATTTAATCGTTATTTGCGTTGCACTACTTCTTTGTGTGGCTTGTGGGGAACAGCGTAATGCTGTGGCTGTCGTCTATAAAGAACATTTTCCTATAGATACAATGCTTCCTATTAAGACATATCCAGCAGAAGAATTGGTACGTCCCGCTCGGATGAATAGAATCAACAATCGGGTGATTGCTTTTGGGGGATATGAAGAAGTAGGAATCTATGATTACCCCGATTTAAAATTCATAAAGAAAATGGTGCTTCCCGGTCGTTTTTCTGTTTCTCAAGGAAAAGATTGTTTGTATCTTGAATCGGGAGGAGAAGTGGATGCCTATACCTTGAAAAGTGATTCCTTGTGTAAAACATCTTCTTTTTTTATTTATAAAGTAAGTGAAAATATTGGGACGGTGCAAGAGTTGAATCCCGGGGTGTATATATATGCAGATAGGAGAAAACATCCGGGAGTGTCTGAATATCATGTGACAGATATTCAGACGGGAAGGAATGTCTCAGGGGGGAATTATCCGGAAAATGATATTCGTTTTAAGAATTTGGAAAGCTTTAAATCGGCTTATTATCATTATCTGATGATGAAACCGGATAGGAGTGCTTTTGTGGTTACTTACGCTTCTTTGAGACGTATCCGGATCTATGATCGGAATGAAAATTTGCGGCATGACGTCTTTCTGGAAGGTGGGCTGGGAAATTACAAGGTAGTTCCCGCTCGCCCTTCAGAGCAGTATTGGCATTTTAGTTGTCCGTTTGTAACGGATAGGTATATTTATTTGATAAATCCGAATCAGTTGGGTGCGGGGCCTTTGCTTCCGCATTGCAATTTGTTGGTTTTGGATTGGGAAGGGAATTTGGTCGCTAAATATCGTTTCAGTGTGCTTATCAATGATATATTTGTAGATGAAGAGAGAAAAATTCTTTGTGGAAGTTGCTCTGATTATGAAAGTACACGATTCTTCAAGATGGATTTATTAGATAATTGATTGAAGGTAGTTTATAAATGATAACTTATGAAGAATTTTATAATAATAATCTTAGGTTTTGTGGTATTTGCTTCATGTGGAAAATCCAATAAAGACAAATCTTTTTCTTTGTTACAGAAATGGATAGGAAAAGAATTGAGTTTTCCTGCTAGGCCGGTTTTTACGATTCAAGGAAAAGATACGGTAGAATATCCCATTCAAAACGCATATAAAATATTGACTTATATTGATTCTACGGGTTGTACCAGTTGTAAACTGAAACTTGCTGAATGGGAAAAGTTTATCACCGTAGTCGATTCTATACGACCTCATACGGTACAGTTCCTTTTTTTCTTGTGTCCTAAAAATGGAATGGAGATATATCAAACTTTACGGGTGGAAAGGTTTAAACATCCGATTTGTATTGATGAAGGAGACTACTTGAATAAGTTGAATCATTTTCCTGCTGATATGGCATTTCAAACTTTTTTGTTGGATAATGATAATAGAGTTGTAGCTATGGGTAATCCTATCCATAATTTGAAAGTACGAGAGCTCTATTTGAAGATTATACAAGGCAGAGAAGTAAAATCTGATGATGAAGACAATGTTGTTCAAACAATTGTTGATGTGGATAAAGTTTCGACATCTATGGGGAATTTCGACTGGCAAAAAGAACAGAAGGTTACTTTTATCATGAAAAATGTAGGCGATAAACTGTTGGCAATAGAAGGGGTGGATACGTCTTGTGGCTGTATTTCTGTAGAGTACTCTAAAGAGCCGGTTCGTCCGGGAATGGATTTGAATTTGTCTATTATTTATAAGGCAGAACATCCTGAACATTTTAGTAAAACAGTAAGAATACATTGTAATTCGGAGTCATCTCCGATAATACTTACGGTTTCTGGTAATGCACAGTGAGTGTTTAAAAAAGTAAAAACGAAAATTAATAAGGTATGAGGAAATCTGTGTGGTTGTTTACATTATTGCTTCTTTGCTCTTGTGTGAACAACCATCGTTTGAGTAAAGCGCTTGAACTGGCTGGGAGTAATCGGGGCGAGTTAGAAAAGGTACTTATCCACTATAAAGATAGTGGGGAGAAATATAAAGCAGCTTGCTTTTTGATTGAGAATATGCCTAAATGTTACAGTTACAAAGGGTGGCTGATAGATACGTTGAGATATTGGAAAGCAACTACGGATTCTTTTGGTATCATTGATAGTAGTCAAGTAGCAAAATGGGAGAAATATCCGGCTTCGATGATGAATAAAGAGTATGATATTCATGTTATAACTGCTGATTATCTGATTCGTAATATAGATCAAGCCTTTGTGGTCTGGAAGAAAAGGCCTTGGAATAAAGATCTTTCCTTTGATGATTTCTGTGAATTGATTCTTCCTTATCGTATCGGTGATGAAACGCTTGAAGACTGGCGGAGTGTATACAGCGAGGAATTCTCGTTTTTATTGGACTCTGTTTATATAGGAACAGATGTAATGGAAGCCACGAAGGTTGTTATGGAGAACCTGAGGGAAAGGGGATTTCGGTTTAATAATGACTTTGATTCACCTCATATGGGTGCTCTTTTCCTATTGGAGCATCGGGCCGGAAAATGTGTGGACATGTGTGATTTTGGACTTTATGTTTTGCGCTCATTAGGAATTCCGGCCACAGCAGACGTGTATTTCTTTGAATCGGAATCCCGAATGGGCCATATCTGGGATGTAGTGAGAGATTCTTTGGGAAATTTTGTTAATATAAACTCTTTCCATGTGGCTAAATTTAAGTGGGACGTGGACGGAAGAAGGATAGGGAAGGTATTTCGCTATTGTTATGGTCTACAAAAAGAGAAACTGAAGTTTCTGAGTGTGAAAGATGAGATACCTCCCTTGTTCAGACATTGTTTTGTGAAGGATGTTTCTGAAGATTATTTTAAAGATGATTTGGTGTTGGATTTAAGTGATGTAGAAGACGACTATGTATATTTGGGAGTATTTCGTCCGCAAACGGCAGGAGAGGGAGTGGATATAGCTAAATTGAGGAAAGGAAAAGCGACTTTCAATAATATAGAGGCTAAAATGATATATATGCCTCTTGCTTATGAGAATTCAACCTATAAGCCCATAGGTTATCCCTTTTTCTTTGACGGTAAGGAGGCACATCCTTACATTCCTGATTTGTCTGTAAAGGATACTGTCGTTTTAAAAAGAAAAGCTGCTTTCTTTGACTGGATTAGATACTGTTTCAATATCATGGTAGGCAGTAAATTTGAGGTGTCAAATAGAAAAGATTTTTCAGGGAATGAACCATTTTATTGTATTTGCGATACCCCACATACCAACCGTACTTTTATACATTTGCCAGAACCGGTGAAAGGACGGTATGTTAGGTTCTCTACGCCAAAAGATATACGTATTGAATTGGCCGAGTTGTCTTTCAGTTATGATGGAGTGAAGGTGAATCCTCTGAAAATAGAAGGAGATGTTTCGGAAAATAAGTATCTTAAAATAGATAATATTATTGACGGTGACGTGCTTACTTACTATTTACCTAAAAAGGGAGGTGCTTCTATGGTGATTGATTTTGGTAAGGAGATATGTTTCAATGAATTGATGTATATGCCCAGAAATGATGATAATTTTGTCCGTATAGGCGATGTTTATGAGTTGTTTTATCATGGGGGAAAAGATGGATGGATTTCGTTGGGACAGAAAAAGGCTACCGATACTTTTTTGGTGTATGACAACATGCCTAGGGGCGCACTTTTTTATCTTCATGACATCACACGTGGCAAAGAGGAGCAAGTATTTCGGATTGAGAACGGAAAGCAGGTTTTCATATCAAATTTTGGGAAATGAGGTTTCGGAATAATTTATTCTTGCGTAAGTTGTTGGCTTGGGGCATTAATTTAGTCAATGGATTGTGTTTTGTGGCTTTTGGGGGACTGTTGGCTCAGTTGTTGCTTGCCATTTCCTTTAAGATTCCTTCTGATTCGATGGAACCTTCCTTGTTGGCAGGAGACTATATTCTGGTTGATAAGTGCTCAAAAGGAGCGAGGCTGTTCGATGTGTTTGCCGCATTGGAAAGGAAAGAGGTTAAGATTCATCGTATGCCCGGATGGAGGGAGTTCAAGAGGAATGATGTGCTTGTATTCAATTTTCCTTATCCGGGAAGTTGGGACAGCATTGCCTTTGATGTAATGTCATATTATGTAAAGCGTTGTATAGCAGTTCCGGGAGACACTTTGGAAATCAAGGACTGCCATTATAGGGTGAAAGGGCATGACGGATACTTGGGGAATACTGCTGCACAAGATAAATTGCAAAAATTACTTGACTCCGAGGAATTTGTGAATAGGGGAATAGTGGTTGAAAGTTATCCTTTTGATAAAGAACTGGGCTGGAGCATTGCCGAATTTGGGCCATTGTACATACCGGCTAAAGGAAGTGTAGTAGAGATGGATTCACTGAACCGGATGCTTTATAGAAATCTGATAGAATGGGAACAGAAGGAGAAACTGACGTTCAGGAGGGATACTGTATTATTGGGAGACAGTGTTATAAGCAGATACTGTTTCCGTGAGAATTATTATTTCGTATCCGGTGACAAGATGGAAAACTCGAAAGATTCACGCTATTGGGGACTGTTGCCTGAACCTTTTATTGTAGGCAGGGCTCTACGTATTTGGAAATCGAAGGATGATAGGTCAGGAAGTATAAAATGGGGACGGGTATGGAAGAAAATAGAATAAGGCAAACGGGAAATGCAGAATAAGGATTTTTACATAGGGAGATGGATTACGAAATGTTTGCTGATATGTTTCATGGTGGCATCGTGCAGCCGGTATCCAGCCAGAGTGGAAGAAATGCTTGCCTTGTCGGGTAGTAATCGTGCGGAATTGGAGAAAGTGCTGGAGCATTATGTAGACAGTGCGGAGAAGCGTGAGGCTGCTGAATTTCTGATAGCAAATATGGTAGGTATTTATGTCGTGGATTCTGCTGTGCAAGAACGGCTTGCTCCTTTCTATGAACAATGCGACACCTTGCGGGAGCTTTACAAGGACAAGCAGCGGATGCGTTGGGTGAATGGGGTGGATAGTTTGTGGAGTGCTTTTCGGGATGGAAGGAATGTCGACATCAGTACTGTACCTCTTTTGCAGGTGGTGACGGCACGCCAGATGATAGCCGAGATTGACCTTGCCTTTCGTGTTTGGAAAGAGAATGTATATTCACGGGATTGCCCTTTCGAGGAGTTTTGTGAGTACATACTTCCTTTCTATCGAGGCAGTTTTGTGCTGGACGGATCGCGTGCTGATTTTGCAAATGAGTATAAAGGATTCTTTTCCCGCAATAACAGTACATTCAATGCCGATGTGGACTCGTTGATGCGTCTGCAAGCAAAGATCGCTTTTTCTTCTTTTAATGGGGCGAATGTGCCGGCTGTCAGTTGTGGAGCGCTGCAAAAAATGGGTGGTGGGACATGTGTCGAAAAAGGGGTATTCAACTCTTTGTTGTTTTCTGCTTTAGGTATGCCTATAACAGTCGATTTTGTACCATTGTGGGGAAATAGGGCGGGCGAGCATTCGTGGAATGTGCTGGTGATGAATGGGAAACATTATGCTTTTGATCCCTTTGTGACACATCGGAATTGGTTCCACAATCGGCTTTACGCTAATCTGGGGCTACATGCGATGTTTGGGTTGGGAGAATTTCGCTGTCCAAAAGTGTATAGGAAGACTTATGCCACACATGTAGAGGCTACCTTGCTGGACAAAGGGGTTGTGATGGAGGATATCCCTTCGTTGTTTAGGAATTTCAAGATGATAGATGTTTCGGCACAATACTTTGAAGGGACTGACGTAGAGGTGGAGCTGACAGAGGGCACACCGGAAGATGCTGAATATGCCTATCTGTGTGTATCTGATTCTAAAGGATGGGCTCCGGTACAATTTGGAAAAATAGAGGGTAGAAAAGCTGTGTTCAGGGATATGGGGCGGAACATAGTGTACTTACCTGCTTATTATAGGAAAGGATGTATACTGCCTGCCGCTCCACCTTTGTGGTTGAAGGCGGATGGGGAGACGGTATTGCTGGATGGCAAGACTCCGGGAGAAGACACATTGGCAGTAAGGAATATGATGTTGACACCTTATTGGAATAGCAGGTACGCCAAATGTCTGAGAGATGCAAGTATCACGGTACAGGCTGAGGACGGAAAAGAAGACACGTTGTGTAATTTTGACAGAGAACTTCCGGCAAGGCGTATGGTATACGATATATGTCATGATTCCGGGGTGCGTTTTCTCAAGATGCATCTGCCGACGGATAGCATGGCATTGGGAGAACTCGCTTTTTATACCCGGGAGGGACGGGTGAAGAATCCGCGTATTTCGTCTGCTCTGGAGCCTTTGTCGGAAACCAGGATGGAAACTGTGTTCGATAGGTTTACTGCCACTTGTTTTCGGGCAAAAGTAAAGGAGAAAGTTCTGGAGATAGACTTGGGAGAAACATGCCGGTTGACGTCGGTGGTGATAGTCCCTTATGTGACGTCGCAGATAACTGACGACAGTGTATATGGGCTGTATATATGGAAAGAAAGCGGTTGGCAACTGTTGGAAGAACGGGAAGGGGATAAGTGTGGCGTTTTATTCTTTGAAAATGTGCCGGGAAATGGGTTGTTCAGGTTGGACAGACACATGGGAAATGGTAAGGAATATACTGGCCGGATTTTTGTTTATAAAGATGGAGAAATGTTGTTGATGTAAAAAGAAAATGGAGACGAACGATAGACAGAAAAGTTGGTTGAAAGTGTGGGGAGGCAGATTGTTGAATATGATCTTCTTCTTTTGTATGTTGTTTGTGGTATATTTGGTATCAGGAGTCTTTATAGTTACTTCCTTCAAGATTCCTTCCGATTCGATGGAACCGTCTTTGCAGACGGGTGATTGTATATTGGTAGATAAATGTTCAAAAGGAGCGAGGCTGTTCGATGTGTTTGCCGCATTGGAAAAGAAGGAGGTGAAAATTCACCGTATGCCTGGGTGGAGGAAATTCAAGAGGAATGATGTGCTTGTATTCAATTTCCCTTATCCGGGAAGATGGGACAGCATTGCCTTTGATGTAATGTCATATTATGTAAAGCGTTGTATAGCAGTTCCGGGAGACACTTTGGAAATCAAGGACTGCCATTATAGGGTGAAAGGGCATGACGGATACTTGGGGAATACTGCTGCACAAGATAAATTGCAAAAATTACTTGACTCCGAGGAATTTGTGAATAGGGGAATAGTGGTTGAAAGTTATCCTTTTAATAAAGAACTGGGCTGGAGCATTGCGGAATTTGGACCATTGTATATACCGGCTAAGGGAAGTGTGGTAGAGATGGATTCACTGAACCGGATGCTTTATAGAAATCTGATAGAATGGGAACAGAAGGAGAAACTGACGTTCAGGAGGGATACTGTATTATTGGGAGACAGTGTTATAAGCAGATACTGTTTCCGTGAGAATTATTATTTCGTATCCGGTGACAAGATGGAGAACTCGAAAGACTCACGCTATTGGGGATTGTTGCCTGAACCTTTTATTGTAGGCAGGGCTCTACGCATTTGGAAATCGAAGGATGATAGGTCAGGAAGTATAAAATGGGAACGGGTATGGAAGGAAATAGATTGAGTGAAGTTAGGCAGATAACTGTATGGGTGATGCTTTGGATGGTCTCTATGACCTTATTTTCATTGGTTGGCTTTGATGCCTCCGGTCTCCTTCCGGGAGAAACAGTCGGGCAATGGGTGCACTTTGACAAGACTTCTCTTTGGGGGACAGGATGTATTCTGCTGGTATTTTTCTTTATGACTCGCAATCGTTTGATAACGTTGGATTCTGTGATTTCCTGGACATTGGTTGTTTGGGCTGGCATTGAGGCTGTTTGGGGATTGAGGCAGCTTTATGGTTATGCTGTGTCCAACCATTCCTTGTATGTATTGACAGGTTCTTTCTTCAATCCGGGGCCTTATTCCGGCTATTTGGCCATGATACTTCCGGTCTGTCTGCATCAATGGCTGACCAAGAGGGGGGAGATTCTCTGCTCTGACCGGAATGATGGAAGAAGATGGAAAAAGGTGATGGATAAGGCTGGAACTATGGTCGCTGGTGGTGTGATGCTGCTTATCCTTTGTGTGCTTCCGGCAGGAATGAGCCGTTCGGCATG